>DATANW010000030.1:0-8070 GCA_036266055.1 Pyrinomonadaceae bacterium
GCTGCAGAAGGCCATGGCAATGAACTATTCCAGCCTCCCGGTCGAGTATCGCTTCAAGAGGGATGCGTCCGGCAACGTGGTGATCGATCCCGCTCGGATGCCGCGCGGAAACCGTGGTTACAACTTCAAGGGCATCGTCGCGATATCAGGGTTTCAGGGTTCCCTCAAGTACGAAACCATCCCCTATTTCTTTGCATTGGACTCTCTCGCTTCAACCGTGGGCCACAACGGCGCCGTATTAAAGAGCGCCGTCTACCAGAGCATGGATCGTTGGCCTGGGTTCTTAGGTCTATACGCGACGAACGATTTCGAAACGGCGGACGGCGCCATCGACGCGTTCAACCGACTGCGAGGATTCAAAGAGATTCGAATGGTTACTGGATACCACTTTGGCCTGGCCAGCGAAGAGGTCGATACCTACTTTGCATACGAAACCGCGCGGTTTGCCAGAGAAGTCGTTTTCAATCGTCCATCCATGGACAACACGCAGACCACGACGTATGCGCGCGAAGTCTGTAACGCGGAACCCGTCGTCATGGACCCAATTACGCAGTCAATCGTGGGTGTGCAATCGGAGAGCATTAGAAAAGCAAATCACAAGGTCGACAATTTCATAAGGCAGTGGGTGCGGAGCGAATGACACTGTTTTGACGAATGACTCGAAGGCGACAGCCTCTCTCCGCGGACGAACGACGCGACGCAATTAAGGGCGATCAAGTTTGATCGCCCTTAGCTGGCAGAACTGGATTCTCAAACACTCTCAACTGCGCGGGCTGGTCCCTAGTAATTGAGCTTCCCAACCGCCGTCAGCTCGAAGCCGCCCGTTAGCGGATTGATCGCGACCACGAAGTTGATCTCCCCAGTCGCGCTCGCGAACTGGCCCGTGCCGCCGGCGAAGCGAAAGACGCCCTGGTCAATCGCAGAAACCGGATCCAGAATCCCTTCGATCAAGAAATAAACTTTATCCCCATTCGCAGCCGTGAGCGTTGCTTCTCCGCTCGAATGCAACACGCCATTGGCGTCGGGCGTGTAACTCACGTTGCCGTTGACGGTCCACTGACCGAGGTGCGTTGCCGTGCCCGAGCCTGTCGGCACGGCGCCAATCAGGTGGCCCGCTTCATCGGTGACAAGAGTGGCAACGCCCGTTCCTTTCATCGCGAAGGGGCGCTCGACAGCTGATACCGGGATCGTTCCCAGCAGCAGTAGAGTTACAAACATCAGAGTGCGGATTTTCGTAAAGTATTTCATTGCGGTTCGTCCTTTCAGTAGCAAGTCAATAATCAAGTTACTCGTTTCCGAGCGACGTAAAGAGCCGTGGGTCAGTATTGATGACCGGCTCCAGCGCGTTGTCACCCTAGAGTGGCGAGTAACCCGAAAACATCACACTAAGATTTGCCACTGAGGACGTCAGTCGTGAGTTGGCCCAGAGACTCGGCAGGATAACCAGGTGCGTCTCACCGCGGTGCGGCGGCGAAGACATTGTCGTCGACCGGCACGTTGTGTCTGATCTCTGTGAACCGGCGCGTGGCAGTGGAGAACGTAGACGTATCAGAGCTACGAACTGTGAAGGGCAACTTGACACCATCCACGTCTCTATAATCCTCAAACTCGACCTGCTCAGGCACTGGCACTAACAGCGTTCGTGTGGTCGTCAGCTGTCGCAACAGAAATCCAGTCTGCGTGTCGAAGAAATACTTTGTCGTCGTGTCAGCATCGACATTGAAGGCAAGCACATAAGCTTCACGATCGCCGATTTTTTCAGTGCCGAGCACTTTCATTTGCGCCGGCTCAGCTACAACTTTGGTAGCGGAATAGTATGCAGCCGCGGCGCGTCTCGTGAGTTCCAAATCGCGTCCGCTCAAATCACGGGAGACGGTTCCGCTCTTAATCCAACCCACGTTGCCGTTAACCGCGACCGTCGAAACACCCTGAGGCGCCTTGCGGATAATCAAAAACTTGTCCGGCCCTTTCTGCGTCACCTCAATCTCAGCGTTGCGTTCTTTCGGATCTCTATCGAACTCGACGGTACCCTTCATCACCGTCGTCTTAAACTTCGCCGCCGCTTCTTTTCCGCCGATGGCAGCAAAGTATTTAGCCAAGACCTGCTCTGCACTCGGCAGCGCGACATCAGCGCGCACGGAGTCCTTCGGCGGCAGTGGCGGCAGACGCGCGATTACTGTGCTGCCGCGATGACAGGTGTAACAGGTCACAGACGTCTCGCGGTCGAAGTTCGTGCGATTGATCTCGAGCACCATCTTCATCATTTGCCGGCCGACGAGCTTCTTTGGCTTGTCGTCACTTTCCCACACCCAGTTGTCGCCGCCTGTCTGCGGGTTCTTTCCGGGTTTTTTGACGTGGCAGTACTCACAACCCACGCCGAGTGAGGTCGCCACGAAGTTCATCAGCGGGAAGAGCTGCGACTCGGGCAGTCCTTTGAGTACTTGAATGTTTTTGCGCGTCTGATCGACTAGCTGAGGCGTTTGCGCGGGAGCAGGTTTCGCACTCTCCTGGGCCATGACGAACGCGACCGGTGCAGCACACAGCACGACGATGCAGATGAAGTTAACGTGTTTCGAAGGCATAGGACGGCTCCACGCAGTTCCGAGGATGAGTATTAACGCGTTAGAACCGCGGAATCATAATACCTTCGCAAGCCGTGTCAATCTTTATCTATCGATCTGCGTTTTCCCTCACGCACATTTCGCCGGGTTTAATTCGCCGCTAGCATCAATCGATAAACGATGAATCCCGACATAAACGCCAACAGAAAAAGAGCTGCTACACCAGCACAGTTCAACAACATCTCTTGCGCCGCGCGCGCGTGCTTAATCCAACGCTCGTTTTTTAAGAGCAACCATCCCAGCAGAACTCCGCCGAAGAGACCGCCCAAATGCGCGGCGTTATCAATGAAGGCAAATCCAAATACTCCAAGCACGCCCGTAAGCACTATCGCTTCAATCAGGCGCCGGAAGTACTTCGACGGGTATCGGGTCCTGTCAAAGTAAACTGCAACCGTGATGAAACCCAACAAACCCATGATCCCGCCAGAGGAACCGATCGAGGTGGTGTTTGGATACAATAAAACGCTGAAGATACTCCCGACCGGGGCAGTGAGGAGAAAGATCAGCGGCACGAAAGCCCGGTGCATGGTGTGTTCGATTAACTTGGCAAGGAAGACTAACCCGGCAAAGTTCATCCAGAAATGCGTGAAGTTTACGTGCATCAGCGTCGCGGTCCACAGCCGCCATATCTCGCCATTCCACACTGCGGGCTTTACCAGGCCGGTTACCGCCGGCGAGTTTTCGGGAATTGACTGAGCTATCATCACAACGACGAGACACGCCAACAGCGTGAGGCTGTAGACGCTTAGCTTCTTCTTTTTCAACCACTCTCTGAAGCGATCGGAACTGCGGTCGCCCATCGCGTCTGCTTGCGTGTAGCTACGCGAACACCAAAGGATCCAAATCCCTTCGGTTGCAAAAAGCGCACCCAAGGGGAAGAAGAAGTTGCGATAGAGCAGGCGCCAGTCCTGGCCCACCAACGCAGTAACAATCGCGACGGCGATGAACCCGGCTCCCCAAAACATAGCGTTGAGAGCTGTCCGCCGTTGATTGGCGCGCAGAGCGTCGAGCAGGAACGGAACCGTTTCAGGGTAGACGGGTTCAGGAGTGTCGGGCGTCCAAACGAGACTCAGCGGCTGCCCGCGTCGCACCAGTGCGATCAGATCATCCCGGGTGCTCACAAATCCGCGCTTGCCGCAAACGTAGCCATAGGCTGACTCGAGCTTCACCGAAACCGTGTCAGGCAGGTCCCACTGGTGTTCACGCAACATGAACTGAGTATTGCCTGTAGCCATGTTCGGAGAGGAAACTTCTTCAGACATCTCGATCACCTTGTCTTAGGCTGGTCTATGAAAAGCCCACTTCGGTGCGCAAGGCTCGCGGATTGTTGCTCTTCCAACGTTTGAAACAAAACCGTCAGATCGGAGGTAGCGGTTTCAAAGGTTGTATTAATCCACGGCTGGATCACTATGCCATAAGGAACCACGCAAGAGATAGCCTAATCACCAACCGTACTGCGTTTGGAAGCGCGTCGCGTGCTCCAAAGCTGTCGCACCGCGAGACACGGAGAAGAGTGTCGTCACGCCGATCATGATGATGGTCCACACGAAGAAGAAGGCCGCCCTGGAGTTGGCTATGCGACCACCCGACAATCCCGCACGCGTCATGTGAATAATGGGGATGCCGAACGCAAGCACCGACAACACGAGGATAATGATGTAACCCGCACGCCGTTGCTCGAGCACCAGCAATGTCGCATACAGCCAGAACGCCAGAAAGACGATCGGAATGAGGTTCGAAAACTTTCCCGGGGCCAATCCGCGCACGACGTCGTCCGCATGGTGAAATGACAGGAAGAGCATCGAGAGGAGAGACGTGATGGCTAACAAAACGTTTTGCTTCATTGTTTGAATCCGTCCGGCATGAGCGTACGGTCAATGAAACTTCCAAGTCTCCACGCACTGTAACGAGATTGTAAAAAGTTGTACCAGCAGCAGGAGGTTATTCGATGAAGCGGTAGCCGAGCCGATGGACCGTAATGATGTGCTGCGGGTCGGAGGGGTCAGGCTCAATCTTCTGCCGCAGCCTCGCGATATGGTTGTCGACGGTGCGCGTAATCGGGCTGCTCTCGTAACCCCAAACTTCGTCGAGCAATTGATCGCGAGTGACTGTCTCACCACGATGCCGGATCAGGTAACGGAGGATCTCAAACTCACGAGCTGAAAGATCTAATGCCTGTCCGCCTTTGCTCGCCGCGTACTTCTTAAAATTCAACTCCACGTCGCCAAACGAAAAACTCTCGACATCGACAACCTGCTTCGCAGCCCGTCGCAAATGCGCCCTGATGCGTGCGAGCAGTTCCTTGATGCTGAACGGTTTCGTAACGTAATCGTCCGCTCCAACTTCCAGACCGACCACCTTGTCAGTCTCCTGACTCCGCGCCGTCAGCATAACGATTGGAGTTTCGATCCCGCGCGTGCGCAACGTGCGGCACACGTCAATGCCGCTCATCAACGGCAGCATCACGTCGAGCAGAATGATGTCGGGTTTTTCAGTCGAAGCCTTGTCTAAACCCTCTTTGCCGTCGCGCGCTACACAGACCTCGTAGCCTTCGTACTCACAACTATCCTTTAACCCGAGGACCATGTTTGGCTCGTCTTCGATTATCAGGACTTTGACCAACGCTTCCGTTCTCCTAATCTCAGGCTCGAGCATCAGCGACGCCGTCCAGCGGCAGGAGAATCGTAAACCGACTTCCCTTTCCCACGTCGCTGTCGACCAAAATGGTCCCGTGATGGGCTTCGACGATGTGTTTCACCAGCGATAAGCCTAGACCACTGCCCTTCACATCATGGACCAACCCGTTACCCACGCGGTAAAACTTCTCGAAAACCTTTGCCTGTTCAGCGCGTGGAATTCCAATGCCCCGGTCTGAAATTTCAATCGAGAGGTCAGACGCGAGCGTTTCCGTCTTGATCGAAAGCTGCTTCACCTCGCCTGAATACTTAATCGCATTATCAACCAGGTTTGAGATCGCCTGCGCCATTGCCTCGCGATCGATCAAGACCGGCGGCAAATCACGTTGAATGTTTGTTTTAATGTCGAAGCCGGAATTGACGATCTGATAGCGATAACTCGTAAGCACATTCTCAATAACTACCGACATATCATGAGGCGCGAAATTATATGTTTTCTTTCCGGCTTCGATTTTTGAAAAATCGAGGACGTTATCGATCATCTTGTTCAAACGAAGGCTTTCATGCCGCATGATCCGGTAATACTCCGTCTTCTTCTCTTCACTGTTAACGCGACCTAGTTCGAGGATCTCAGAGAACAGACTGAGCAGCGATAGAGGTGTCTTTAGTTCATGCGAGACATTCGCGACGAAATTTGATTTCGCGTCGGCCAGGCGCGCCTCGCGGTCAGTGGCCCGCAGCGTAAGCGCAATTCCGCCTATTAAGAACAGAAGCACGAGGACAGTTGCGCCGGCACTGTGCAGGAAACTGTTGCGTGCGAGTGCCTCCAGGTTTGTGTTCTTCAGGCCGACTGCGGCGTGCCAATTCGAGAATGGACGATCAAGACTGGTTTCGAGAAGGTATCCGTTTTGCGGCGGGCCATTTGAATAAAGCACGCGCTGATTTTCGTCGGTGATCGTAACGGCCATCGTGGGCGAGTGTGACGCAACCAGCGGAGTCACAATGCGCGTAATCAAATCTTCGCGGACAAAACGTTCATTCAACAACACACCCGCAACGCCTCTCTGCGCCCCGGCAGTTGCATCCTTCAACGGATAAAACAAGTAGTTATGTGCGAACAGATAACTCCGATTATCGTCGATAAAACTTTGCGCGCGCTGCGATTCTTCAAAAACGGACCGCACATTGGACTGCGTGCTCGAGAAGTCGAAAACAAAGATCTCTTCGATTTCAGGATGCAAACGCTTTACGTCTGCGAAATGTTTCTCGAGCTCTGGCGTCGGTTGAGTGGACGAAAGACGCATGTTGCCGATCGGGTTCAAGGTGTTCGCGGCAACGCCTTCGAGACGTTGTTTCATGCGCTGTTGCGCCAGCGTGAGTCCCTGTCGAAGGTTGTCCTTGAATGCCCCTTTGGTTTTGTTCTGGAGTTCCGTGAGCGAGCGATACTGCATGTAAGTCAGTGCGAGGATGGGAAGGAACACGCCTATCGAGACCAGTATCGCCAGCTTCTTTCGCAGCGATAGTTTCCTGATTGCACCTCGGAACATACGCGGTTACTGCTCTGACAATCCCAGATCGTCTCAGTTGCGACGACGCAAGGCCCACCCAGCGGCAACGTACACCACAAACGTACAAGCCAACAACACCGCGAGGTAAACCCACAACTGCCTCGACATCGTGCCCGCCATCGACAACTTCAGCGCCTCGGTCAAGTAGTACGTGGGCACGACACGTATCGCTTTATCAAACCATCCCGGCAAACCTATGGAGGGAAAACTCGGCACCAGCAGAACAATCAGCACGAGACTAGCCCACGTGTTTACCTGCATCGTGTTATTGAGCAGGCTTCCGAGCACCAAACCTACGCCAACTACGAACACCAGTCCCACCAGCATCGTCAACAACATCAAGGGCCAGTTTTGTATGTGTTGCCGATTGATACCGACCAACAGACCTCCGATCAGCACCGTGTAAACGGCGCCCGTAAGGGCTTTGCCTGCGATGATTTCATTCAAACTCGCCGGCGACGACAACAGAAAATCGATCGTGCGCTTTTCCTTTTCCTCCACGATTAACAACGGCACCACGAAAGCGCCGGTCATTCCAAACGCAAGTAACAGGAGTAACGGCAGCAGCATTTGATCCAGGCCAGTCCCGCCGCGGATCTCTTCCTGCTTTGCTTGGCCCACATCAACCCAGATCAAGTTTGCAGGTTCCGGCTGTTTGGCAACCGACCGGACCATCTGGTCCAGGATACGGCGGAAAGCGGCCTGTTCGAACACCGTCTTTTCATTGTTGATGTAGACCGTGAGTTGCGGCTGCTTGCCTGCGGCTAAGTCTGCATCGAAGTTAGCCGGCACCACCAACCCGCCGATCGCTTTGGTTCTCGCGACCTCGCTCGCCATTGCATCTGCTGAGGCAGCTTCGATCACTCCAATCCGGGGAGTGTTGCGCAGCCCGGCAACCAATGCCGAACTACCAGCAGCATGGACCACCACTGTGAGAACCGTGCGACCGTCGCCGCCGGGCAACATCACGCGAAACAGAAGCGCCACCAACAACGGCGTGACCAACGCCGTAA
Source organism: Pyrinomonadaceae bacterium (assembly GCA_036266055.1). GTDB lineage: Bacteria > Acidobacteriota > Blastocatellia > Pyrinomonadales > Pyrinomonadaceae > PSRF01. The sequence continues at coordinate 7,839 of DATANW010000030.1, forward strand.
GCAGATAGCGATGCCTGATCGCGTCGACTACATCTTTTCGGGTGATCGCCGATATGACTGAGAAGTTCATTCAGATAACCGCCTTCCTGCCAACTGAATGAACACCTCTTCAAGGGTCGCTTCCGCCGAGTGTAAGGTCCGAACTTGACCATTGTTTACGAGTTGCGCGAGTTGTGCTCCCGCAGCCTCACCATCGAGATCGATACTGACTCGCTCGCCATTGTCCAAAGTG
>DATANW010000031.1:0-22753 GCA_036266055.1 Pyrinomonadaceae bacterium
GGCACCTGGGACCACGACGATTGGTCGTTAACGCCGGATCCCGAACAGGCGAACGGCATCCTCGAAGCACACATGGAGATCATGAAAGGGCTGAAGAACCCGGCCGGCTAATACCGCCAACTCTTAACGTCCGCTCCCGACGGCGCGCTCTTCAGAATCCGTTCCACGATCTTCGGCGCGTAAAACTGGTGATATCGTAAACGCGACAACGCATTCGGCCGCGTGTGATCGCCGTTCCAGCAGTGCTCTGCGCGGGGCTCGTAATCAACCTCGCCGGCGTAGTACGGGTTCTTCGTCGTCTTCAAGAAATCTTCGACCAGGTACACCGCGTTGTTCAGATAGTAGTTGTCAGCCTCGCCGACGTAGATGTGCAACTTGCCTTCGAGCTTTGGTCCAAGCTTGGCCCAATCGCGTTTGAGGATGTAACCGAGATCGTAATTCTCCCGCCAATACTCCGCGACTGAGCGATCGATCTTCCCCGTCAACTTGTCCCAGATCGGCTTCGGATAACCATTGCTGCCGGCGGGCGAGTACACCGCTTCCCAAATATCAAACTGCCCACCGGAGCGGCTGTTCGTGCCGAGCGCGAGCTCCATGTGGTTCATGTCTTCGATAGTCGCCGCCAACTCGCCGAGATAGTTTCGCTTGCCGGGACGCCGCAGTCGCTTCCATGGCGAATCGGCGTAGTAAGCATTCTCATGCTCGTAAATATTGACGACCGTGTAGGCGCGAAAATCGATCGGATCGGGACACGCGGCCCAACTGCCGTTGTACTCGTCGGGATAAAACATCTGCACCGCCATCGCTTCCCAACCACCAGTCGATCCGCCGTAGAGGAAGCGCGCCCAGCCTTTGCCGATGCCGCGAAAACGCTTCTCGATCTCCGGAATCAACTCGTAGGTGATCGCGTCGCCGTATGGACCAAGGTTCGCGGAATTAACTGCGTACGAGTCGTCGTAATAAGGATTCGCGTGCTGAATCTCAACGATCAGGAAGCGCGGAAAGGTTGGTCCAGTCCAGTCTTTGTAAAACTGATGCGCATACTCTTGCTGAATGCGGTTGTAACCAGCGAGCTTGAACCGCTCACTGTAGTCGGGTTTCAGGTTTGGGTCCGGTGGGTCCTCGCGAAAGCCGTCGAAGTCAGACGGGAAATGGCCGTGATTGATGATGAGTGGATAACGAGCGTCGGGATGCGAGTCGAAACCTTCCGGCAACAACACGTGCGCGCCGAGGTGCATCGGCCGGCCCCAGAATTTCGTCAGTCGTTCGCTTTGAATCCTGATGTGCTTGACGTACTTCGTGTCTTTCGGCGGTTCGATGGGCGGAATTGTCTTGTCGAGACTGATGGTGATTGCCGTTTGACTCGTCGCGTCGATACGAATCTTCCGTGGCGTGCTGTAGAGATTTCCCGGCGCGCGACTCCATTGCTGACCTTCACCACGGTCCATCGGCAGCTTCACCGTATGACCATCGGAACGATGAAACGTTTCGTACCGGTGAAGCAACGCCTGCACCCAATACTCGCCCGCCGGAATGTCAGTCAAACTACGACGCGGATAACCGAAGGCGCTCTGGTCCACGACCATCGCTTGTCCAGGTTTCCAGCCGTCGACGTTGACGCCAAACACTTGCTGCGTCGTCAGGTCTTCGCTGATCTGGAAACGTGGTTCGTCCTTGTCGTTGGTCGAGATCAAAAGGAGCAGACGGCCGTCGAGCGCATCTTTGCTCGCGCTCGCTGGAAACGAGATTTCGAAACGCGGATTTGCCATGTTTGTCGAACTCAACTGGGCGTCGGTAGAGAACAGAAATAAGATCGCGAATGCGAAACCGAACCTGATCAGCGTGTGATTTTTCATAGTCGTTCCTTTTTATGCGTCAACCGGCAGACCTTCAAGTCGCATGATAGTCAAAGCGTTGGTCGTTGGACATGGCCCCGAACGGAGACGATAGTCAAACACCATGCGACCGTCGCTGACCTCTTCGCGGAAGTGGAAATTCACCACGCCCTCGATCTCGTCAGCCAGTTTTACGAGTTCGAGATCGTGCGTCGCAACCAGACCCACGGCGTTGCTCTCCGACAACGCGCGAATGTACGAACGGCTCCCGATCAAACGCTCGCGACTGTTTGTACCGCGAAAGATCTCGTCAATCAAAAACAAAACCGGCAGCGGGTCGTCAGCTTTCGTCGCCGCGAGCAGCGCCGTCAGGCGTTTCACTTCGGCGTAAAAATATGACAGTCCATCCTGCACTGAATCGCTGACCTTAATGCAGGTAAACGGTCGAAACAGCGACGTCGTCAGGTGATCCGCATCGACAGTCGAGCCCGCGTAAGCAAGCGACAAACTCACGCCGATCGTTCTCAGAAACGTGCTCTTCCCCGCCATGTTTGAACCGGTGAGAATCACGATTCGCTGGTGCTGGTCCAACTCGAAACTGTTACAAACTCGCGTTTGCGGATTGAGCAGCGGATGACCAAGATTTTGCGCTGCAAACCGATTCGACACGTTCGACGCGATTTCGGGAAACGTGTAGCGCGGATTCAGGTATGCGAAGTTCGCCAGCGAGTTCAGTGTCTCGAGTTCATACCAGGCATCCAGCCAGCGCGGCAGTAGGTGTGCGAGATCGTTTCTCAACAACTCGAGCCGGTGCGTGAAGATGAAGTCCCACGGCAGCAGCAGATGGACCAGCAACCATAGCAGCGGGTTGGTACGGACACCGAGTGCCGCGGCGAGTCGACCCAAACGTCTCATTTCCACTGACGGGCGTTTGTGCTGATCGACAAACGGCGCGCAGATCTCCGCGACGCGAGGCGTGCTTTCGTACGAACGCGATTCGAGGTAACGAAAGACGATTTGGAAATGTGTCAGCGCTTTTTCGAGTTCTTGCAACTCACCCCACGCCGAAGCGATTCGCTGTTGCATGAGGTACATGGCGCCCATGTAAATCAAGGTTGTAAGCGGCCAGATCTGCGGGATCACTTCAAGCGCCGCCAGTACGACACAGGCGATGTTCAGCGCCGAAAGCGCCGACAACACCAAAATGGTCGGCAGCAGCGACGAATGCGGCGCAGTGCGTTCGATCCAATCGACGAGTATGTGCGAGTTCCAGCGACCGGCGCGATTTCGCGTCGACGCTGGTCCAACCGTCGTGATCCGCGCGACCGCCGATAGTAGTTGCAGTCGATCGCGAAACAGCGAGTGGTCCTTCAACTCTCGCACTAACGCCTGCCGGTGTTCGATGGCTTCGGCGTTCGGCCGCACTCCTAACAGCCACGACTTCAGTCTGTCGCTGCCTTCCTTTGTCACCGCTGAATCGATCAACCGGTGCAGCGATCGTTCGCCAACGATGTCGAGGTCGCTGGCGAACGGATGATCGACGAACGGCGACGGTTCGGTTGGCGGAAGTCGATCCCAGTCCAGATGAATGCGCGCAATCTGTACTCTTTTTATGTCGATGAGAATCGCAACACGGTTCAAACTCTCGCGCACGCGGTTGTGAAAGATCGTAACTACGCAGAACAGGATCGTAAGCAGTCCACCAGCAATCCAACCACCTTTCTTGCCGCTGAGGTTGCAAAACGCCAACGACAGCAGCACGCCCGCGATGAAAATGATTCTTCGTGCGTTCCAATACTTGCGGCTGATCTGGTTGAGAAACTCGGTGCGGCGCTGTAGTCTCGCGATTCGCCTTTCGAGTTGATGCAAGCGCGTCATGCTTGTCGAAAATATCATGAGAGACGGCATTACCGCCTACCCCGACGCGATATGCTAAACTCCGCTGGCACGTAGCAAGATTCAGCGCGTTGATGTAAACGCGCGGACAAGGGCATACTCAGTGGACGCAGAAAAACTTAACCATTTTCGTAACCTTCTTATCGCACAGCTTCGCCAGGAAACCGAACAGGTCCGTACGGACCAGGCTGCGGCCCTCGAATTTCACGACGACGGTGTTAAAGACAGCGTGGATCTTTCAGTGCAGGACTTGAACAAGGAGATTGCGCTGCGGCTCGGCGAACGCAGCTCCAAGGTGGTCGCGGACATCGATCAGGCGTTATTGCGAATCAAGGAAGGAAGCTACGGTATCTGCGCTCGTTGCGGCAAACCCATCGACGAGCGACGCCTCGAAGCCGTGCCCACCGCGCGCTACGATGCGCAGTGCCAGTCGATCATCGAAAGCGCGAACGGCGACGACGACCTGCCTACGCTTTAACCACAAAAGGCACAAGAAACACAAGAGGCACAAAACAGAAAGCGAATGAGGGAGGTGAGGCGCCCTCTGTCGCTTTTCTTTGAGGCGTCCTCTGCCACCCTTTCTTTCTTGTGCCTTTTGCGGGTTTGTTTGTGCCTTTTGTGGTGAGGTGGTGACGTCTTTGGTGGTTACGCTTTTGGATGGGCTTTGTCGTAAACAGCGACCAGCTTCTCCATCGATACGTGCGTGTACACTTGAGTTGTCGAAAGACGCGCGTGGCCCAGCAGCTCCTGGATGTCGCGCAGGTCGGCACCGCTATCGAGCAAGTGCGTCGCGAACGAATGGCGCAACGCGTGCGGGCTGATGTTGTGCATGCCCGCGCAGATGCGAATGTACTTTTCAACCATCCTACCAACCGAGCGCGTCGTAATTCGCGTCCCCTGGTAATTCAAAAACAACGCCTCGTCGTCACGCTTCGATATCGGCGCGTTGAAGAGAAACTTGTCGCGCACTGTCAGGTAATTCCGAATCGCCTCCGCTGCCGGATCGCCAAACGGAACGATCCGTTGCTTACGTCGTTTGCCAGTTACGCGAACCAACTGGTTGCGAAAGTCGACGTCGGCGAGATTGAGCGTCGTCAACTCCGCCACGCGCACTCCCGTCGCATACATCAACTCCAACATCGCGCGATCGCGTTTACCGAGATCCGTTTCGAGATCGGGCGTCTCGATAAAACGGCCGGCCTCTTCGATCGACAGATGCTTCGGAAGTTTCTTCTCCTGACGGGGCGTGGAGACGAGTTTGGCCGGATTCAGCTCAAGCATTCCCTCGCGAACGAGAAATTGAAAAAACGTCCGCAGCGCGGCGAGTTTGCGCGCGATTGACGACTTCGTTTTTTGCGCGTTGTGAAGTTGGGCCAGCCACTCGCGAATCGTAAGATGATCGATCTCGGTGAGTTCAGGTAGCGCTCGTCGTTTTCCGCCGGCATCCGCGGGTGCGAGAAAGTCGATAAACTGTTGAAGGTCGCTGGCGTAGTTGCGTAAGGTGTGGGCGCTGACGTTGCGTTCGTAACGCAGGTGTTCGAGAAATTGCTCGATCAGTTTCTCCATATGCTACCACTCGCCGGATCCACCCGGCTTCCTGGGCGCATAATATCCTCTTCGCGCGCGAACGCGCACATCATTTCTCGACTTCACCTTCAGCTCGAGCATGTGCAACCGGCCGTCGTGATGATCCATGCTCGCGTAATAACTAAGGACGTACTGCTGCGCGAGATCAGCAGCGATCTGATCGAATGCGACATCGAGTTCGGCAGTCGTTTTGGGAAGATAAACGGCGCCGCCGGTTTGTGACGTCAACTGTTCCATTCGTCGCTCAGCAGCCAGTGCACGCAGGTTCGCGCCAACGTACAGACCGGTTTGGACCACGTAGATCTGACAATCGTCGGCGAGCACGTGTTGCATGACCGCCTCGAATTCGCTGTGACGACTCGTCGTTTCGATTCCGTCTGAAACGATGACCAACACTCGTCGTCCGGAATATGGCTTCAGGTAATCGGCCGCGCCGATGACCGCGTCGAACAGCGACGTGCCGCCTTCAGGTTTGCCAAACATCGCGATCGTCTGTTCGAGACGCACGATGTCTTTCGTCAGCGGTTGGGCCAGGTAGCTGTCGGTTTCGATTGAGTAGATCGCGGCTTCGTCTTTTGAGCGCAGCACTTTGCGAAAGAAACGAATCGCGGCTTGCTTTTCAAAGTCGCGTGCGGCATCGAGACTGCCGCTGTTATCGAAGAGCAACGCGAGTCGAACGCTTGTCTCCGAACGGGTTAAGTCGCTCAACGGCGCGACAGTGCCGTCGACGCTGAGTTCAAAGTCTTCCAACTTGAGATTGACGATCGCAAGGCCGCGTTTATCGACTACGGAAACGGGAATCGGAACGAGATTCGAGCTGATGCGAACGACGTCGTTTTCCTCGATTTCGTCTTTGCGGGTTGAGCTGGGACGGGTGGTTGAACTGGCGGTGCCGGTGCCGGGTCGATTCGGATCGGCGATCGGACCAATCGGTGCTTTGGCGGGCTTTGCCGGTTCATTGCGGCGGCCCGATTGACTCCAAACAGGCAAAGCGACGCAGAGCGTGAGGACAAGCAACAGAAAGCAGCGAGTGACGTTCAGCCTGCTGAAATCTGCGCGGCCTGTTTGTGGTTCTTGTCGAGCCAATCTGCCCATTCCTTCAACGCGATATCGACCTGAAGTTTCCGGCGTTCATGCTTCTTACGCACTTTGCGTCTGGCCAGTTCGTCGAGCGCCGGCAACAACGCAAAAGTGATGTTGACCGGTTGAAAGTTCTTTGCATCGGCCTGCGAAACGTAACGCGCGAGGGCGCCGGTTGCGGTCGCCGCCGGGGCTTCGAGCAAGCTTCTACCAAACGCTTGTCGCGCCGCGTTCACTCCCGCAAGCCAACCTATCGCGACCGACTCAACATAACCCTCGACGCCCGTGATCTGTCCGGCAAAAAAGACGTTTGGACGCGCCAGCATCTGCATGGTTGCCCCGAGCACGCGCGGTGAACAGATGTACGTATTGCGATGAATCTGGCCGAACTGGAGAAACTCGGCGTTTTGGAGTCCCGGGATGAGTCGCAACACTCGCGCTTGTTCGCCGTATCGTAGATGATTCTGGAAGCCCACCAGGCTGTATGCGTCGGCCATTAAATTTTCCTGCCGCAGTTGCACGGCGGCGTAAGCCTCGCGTCCGGTGCGCGGATCGCGCAGACCGACGGGCTTCATCGGTCCAAAACGCAGCGTGTCGACTCCGCGCCGCGCCAGCTCCTCTATCGGCAGACACGCTTCAAACCAACGTGTTTCTTCAAAACGCTGCAACGGGACGCTGTTCGCTTCGAGCAGCGCCTGGTAGAAACGGGCGTACTGCTCTTCGTCGAACGGGCAGTTGAGATAATCGTCGCCGCCTTTGTCGTAACGAGCAGCGCGGAAAGCGATCGACGTGTCGATTGACTCGGCTGAGACGATCGGGGCGATCGCGTCGTAGAAATACATTTGATCGCTGCCGGTGAGCTTCATGATTTCCGCCGTGAGTGCGTCGGAGGAAAGAGGACCGGTGGCGACGATCGTGATCCGATCGTCCGGAATTTGGGTGACTTCTTCGCGCACCAAACGGATGCGCGGTTCGCGTTCGATCCGCTCCGTGATCAGTTCCGCAAACTTGTGTCGATCGACGGCGAGTGCCGCGCCGGCGGGGACGCGCGTTTCGGCGGCGACTGCCATCACGAGCGAGTCACCCTGGCGCAGCTCCTCCTTTAATAAATAGGAAGCGGTGCCGGGTTCGTCGGACTTAAGTGAGTTGGAACAGACGATTTCGGCGAGTTTGTCGCTGCGATGTGCGGGCGTCTGTTTGACCGGGCGCATTTCGTAGAGATTCACTTGCGCGCCGAGTTGCGCCGCCTGCCACGCCGCTTCGACCCCTGCGAGTCCGCCGCCGATTACGTTTACTTCGTTCACTATGGTTTATCCGTTGCCGGCAAGTTGACCTTGTAGTCCTTCACGTCGCCGGCGAAATGTTTGTAATCGCTCCATTCGACGGTCTGGTTGTAATCCCCGCCGCCGAACAACAATACTTTTACCGACAGATTGATCTGTGCGAAGCGCGGCAGCCAGATGCCCTGGGCCATGCGCGTCTGTTCGATCACGAGCGCGGCGCCGGGTTTGAGTGATGCAACCAGACCGCCCGCGATCTTGAACCCTTCCGCCAAACGCGCTTCCAAACGAATTATCTGCTTGTCGACGGGATCGATCCAAACGACGCCGACTAACTTCGCGATCAAACTCTCTTCACGATTCTTCGGTCGGAAGTTGGATTTTGGACGGAAGTCGAAGACGATTGTTTCGCGACCTTCCCACTGCTCGCGACGTGGTGAGACGAAGTCGCACACTCGTAAGAACGGTGAGATCTCAGTGCCCTCTTTCTCTTTCTTTTCGCGCTCGGCGCGACGTTCGGCCGCCTTCTTCTCGTCTTTCTCGCGGTCGCGTTCAGCCTCCTCGAACTCCTGCTGCACGCGTTTGTCCTCCTTGGCCGCGCGTTCCGCGGATAGAGGCACTCCGTTTTCGCTGATCAGTTTCTTGACGGGTTCACGGTTTGGTATTGGATAGACTTCGTAAACTTTAATCGTCTGTTTCTTGAGCTCGCCTTTGCTGGAGATCTCTTTGTCAGTTTCTTTCTGCGTGAACGCGTACTCGGAAACACGTTTGTCGATCTCGTCCTGGTTGCGATGCACCTCGCGCCAAAGTTCGGCGACGTCGAGTTTGTCGGTTGCGCCGGGTGGATCGAAGACACGATCGTCGATGTTGGTGTTGTGTTTGACGGATTGGAGGATGAGTGTCAGTTCGCCTGAGCCGTCGAGCGTCATGCGCAGTCGATGCGGCTCATTTAGATCCTCAACATGACGATAATCTTCAAAAACGATGCGCGTCCTTTTTGTATCGCTTGTGATCTTCGTGATCAGGCCGGTCTTGACGCTGAAGTAGTACTGCGCGCGTGCACCGCTTCGCATTGAGAACTCGACGATGTACGCGGGTTCGGAACCGAGGTCGCCAAGCGACACGACGCGCGCGAGGATGTTTGCTTTCTTGAAATCGACCAGATGTGCGGCGTCGAGTGCGGCGCGAAGCTTGGCAGTAGCGGCTTCGACTGCGGTTAATGTGCGGAGTTTGTTGTCGAGTCCGATCTCCCAGGCGGAGCGAGCGTTAGTGGCGGAGATGACCTGACCGTTGCCGAACGTGAATTCCCAACGTTCGGAGGCGGGCGCCTTGCGCTGGGTGCGCGCGGTGCCGAGCGGTTGTTCGTTAAGCTGGATGGTCCACTCGTAAGTGGCGTCGTTTATCGCGCGCGCCGCTTTCTTCCCACCGATCGCCTTCAGATACTTGTCGACGACCTTGTCGACTGAAGGAAGCTTTTGCGCAATGGTTACCTGTGGGGTAATAATTAAAAGAACCAGAATCACAAACCGACGCGCATTGATTGGGGGAACAAACATCGAAATCTATTTCTTCAATCCGTGTTTTTGACTTACTTTCTCGCCTTCTTCTTCGCTGAGGTCTTCTTTGACGTAGTCCCTTTGCCTGGCTTCGCTGACTTCTTCCCGCCGGAAACCGGCTCTTTCACCTGCGCCTGATTTTGATGAAACTCAAACTCGTTAAGATCCCCACCGCGAATCTTATATCGATCCACATTCTTCTTCGCATCCTTCGGCATCGCCGTTCCCTCCCCTGTTTCGTTCGCTTGACACTGCAAACAGCGCATTCGTATAGTGCAATGCGCTACGAGTCATTTCACACCTTCGGCCGGCTTAGCTCAGTTGGTAGAGCGTCTGATTCGTAATTAGAAGGTCGCCGGTTCAACTCCGGCAGCCGGCTCCAGTTAACTCTCAGTTTGTACAACAATCTACCGCAATAATGAAGGCGGAGATCGTCTGCCTTGATTGCGGTCAGGGTGCCTGTCACTAGCATGCTATCGCAGACTCAGGAAAAGATCCGAAAGCCTCAGAAACAAACGGTGGTCATCAATGGGTGATGGCTCGAACCCGAATTTCTCATAAAAACGTTTAGCGGAATCGTCCTTCGCGTGGACAAGCATTGCCCTTAGACCAGCGATCTCTGCCGCCTGCGTCGTTCGAAGTAAGGCATCTTTGAGCAGTGCCGCCCCTAAACCGCGCCTTTGTTCAGCCGAATCCACAGCCAAGCGCGCCAGGAGGATCGCTGGAATTGGATGCCTGGGTAGTCCGGACTTTACAGTTTGGGGAGCTTCTTCAAGCGATACCGACCCGTATGCAAGGGAGTAATAAGCAACAACTCGATTACCCAGCGTCGCAACATAAGTCCTGGCGGCGTTCTTCTTCTGATTCTGTAGCGCATATCTCTTCAGGTAGTCGTTAAGGGGTGGTACACCGCAATCGAAGGAATTGAGGTCATGGTCTCTTGTAAGAAGTACCGGCGAATTGAGGTGTTCAGCGGTTGACATCAAATGGCCCTGGCTTCGTCAACAGTCGACGCAACGCAGGAATCTTTTTCGGCGGCGCATCAAGCGCATCACAGAATTCCTTCCATCGTTTCTTGGGCAGTCTAAATTGCGCCTGATCAGCTATGACCTGCTGCGCTGCTGTGAGGGACTGTTCGAGCACAAAATCACTGATCGTTGTGTCTTTTATTCGAGCCGCTTCGGCGATCACCTTTTTTTGAGTCGCCGAGGCTCGAATACTGAAGCGTGAGACCTTCTGCGTTGAGGCTTTCCGAATTGTGTTTGCCTTTGCCATCGAACTGTCCTACTCAAACCGAACCAAGAATATCACGCTTGGGCGTACAACGTACACCCGGGCGCAAGCAGGAAAGAATGAGCCTCAGATCACAGTCCCTAAGGCATAGGTATCCAACGAGACACCGATGTGTTGATGCCTTGAACCGCACGCAAAACAAGAATGGCGGCCGCGAGGCCGCCATTCCGTTGCGCACCGTGTACTGCAAGTGCAGTTGCGGTTAATCGGATCTACTTCCCTGTCAACTTCGGTACGGAGAAGTTGCCGCCTGACAACTGAATCGAATCGAACGTCAAGTCAACAACAATGACGCCCGAAGGATTCGTGAGTCGCAGCCCAAACCGATCTGCATACCCCGGATCGCCGTTGTCGATAACCCTCGCGATGAAGCTGTGATTACCGACTCCATTAACCGTCGCCTTGCCCGTCGGTATCGCTTCACCCCCGACGATCGCCATCGTGCCGAGCGCGGTGCTCTTCACTTTGACGTCGCCTGTCGGACGGTGCTCGATGTACAGCAGCGACCCTTGAGCGTTGCCACTCTTCAGGTACTTCATGTTCACACCGACCGTCGCTCGATAGCCGTTGTGAACAAGCTGACCGCCACCGGCCACAAATCCGAGCGATGGATCGTAGATCGTCAACACAGTGCTGCCTGAGCCCTGATAGAAGTTCCCATTGATCGTCAGCGTCACATCGTAGACGTTCACGGGAACATTATTCAGAGTCACGCATGCTGTGCGTGTCGCGCCCACTCCACCACCACTCAAAACCGGCACACCCGCCGAAACAGCCGAGCCAGTGCCAATCGGAGTGACGGTGACCGTCACGCTCGTAATCTTCGTGGTGTCTCCGGGGCTCGAGTCGCTCACCTCGGTCATGTCGAAGCACAGAGTGACTGGACCACCCGTACCACCAGGGGCATTAACCTTCACCGCAAACGGATTCACCGCCGCGGGACTGACGTCAGCATCCTCCTTTGACACAGTCAGCGTTCCGGTGTTGCTGCCGTTAAGGAACGCCGCGTTCGTGCTCGTGAAAGCGGCCGTAATCGTGTGTGCTCCAGCCCCAACATCAATCGTGTACGACGTTGTAGCGACGCCACTCGAGTTCACTGCAACCGCAGCTCCAACCGTATTACCATCGATCGAGAACTGCACGTTACCCGAGATAGTCTGGTCCAGGTAAGTTGCGGGACTGACTGTTGCCGTCAACGTTGTCGCATCACTGTAGACCCCGGATGCAGCATCGACTGTGACTGTCGTAGCTGTTGGTTCCTGCAAACTTAGCGTCTGATCGTGATCTCCGGCTGCGTTGTGATGGTGCAGCAACAGCAGACCGAGAGTTCCATTCGCTGTCAGGTTCGCCTTGTTGTAGACGACGGGAACAGATCCGCCATTCAGATCGAGATAAAGCGGCAGACCAGCGACTCCATTTGTTACGTCGAAGCCGGGATTGGCCGCATCATACGTGCGAGTTGAAAGAGTATCGATGGTCCCACCAAACCCGCGACTCGTCGTCACGACGCGATAATTGAATTTGGCATTCGCCGTAGTCAAACCGATGGACGAGGCGGTTACCGGAATTATCATCATGTTCGTGTTGTAAACGACAGTGTCGATGCTCGCCGGGGAAACGTTGTTGATGAAACTGTCTGCAGTAAACCCGGCAGTGAACGGCGCCGGACGACGTGCAGAAATGAAGACATCAAAGTTATTCCCCTGCGTATCGGCAAAGGCCGTGTTGACGATCTGAAAATCATCGGTGCCGTTGCGGTCGCGATCGATAAAGATGTTGACCTGGAGATCGCTCAGGGTGGCCCATTTGCCGTGCATGGTGATCCCGAAGAAGATCCTCGTGGAACCGGCGACAACCGAGTTGGTAGCTTTGAAGTCGCTGGTCACGCCGACAGACTTCAAGTCAGCGTTACTCGCCAGGCTTGTCGCCGGAATATTTGCCGGACTGGTGCCCTGCAACTCGAAGGCGCTCACGACGGAGAGCTCATCCAGCGGAGGGCCGTTACCGGTAAGGACGTCTTGTCCTGTCAAACCGACGTTGGTCGAACCAGTGGGTGCAGTTAACAACACGTAGTTATGGTCGGTCGTCATGTCTGACGCCGGACGCGGTGCGGCATACACGGGTAGGCGTAACGACGTACCGCTGGTCGGCGTGAGCGTAACGTAACCCGATTCCTCGCTCATGAAGAAACGAGCATTATTTGCCTGCGTTGTCGCCATCGTGGCATCGCGGACGTGCTTCATCGCTGCCGCGTTTGCCGACAACTCGATCGTAAACGTCGTCGACCCGCCGGCGGGCACGGTGATGTTTGGACCATCGGGGAAAGAATAAGTGACGCCAGGCACGTCTGACAGCGCGACGTAAGAAAGATCGTAGCTCACATCAACCGAGCCTTTGTTCGCGACGCGAGCTGTTTTGGTCAGATTCGCGGTGCCGACTACTTCGGGTGAGCCAAACGAAACACTCACGCTGCCGGAACCATCATCGCTGTAAGCGATAACTTCAGCACTGCTTGCGTCCTGGACGTCTACGCGGCCCGCGCCGATTCTCGCTCCCGCAAACTTCGAGCCGGTACCGTTCGTGCCGGTAAACAGATCGTGATTGGCGGTGTTCATAACCAGCGCCTTCAACTCTTCCACCGACCACGTCGGATGAAGCTGACGAAGCAGGGCCATTGTGCCGGTCACGTGCGGCGAGGCCATTGACGTTCCGGTGTTCGGCGCGGACAGGTTGCCGGTGCCGAAACCAGTCGAAATGATATTCGTGCCGGGCGCAGCAATATCCGGCTTAACTCCTAAGTCGTCGCGTCGTCCTCCGCGTGAAGTGCTAGCACTCACGGTGTCGCCGAGGTGATTGAAGGTCAACGTGGCGTTAACCCCCGTTCCGAGTTGCGCCTTGATCGCATTGCCGTCGGTTTGCGTAATCGAAAGCGACATGATCGTGATCGTCGGGTCTATGCCGCCCATCGAGATCGTACCCGCCGCGTTGTTAGCGACGATTACGGCAGTTGCGCCGGCGTTCTGGGCGTTCTTCACTTTGAAAGTGAAACCGCAGCCACCGCCACGATCGACGAGCGCGATTAGTCCGGTGAAGAAACCGGGTGCGAATGGCTGGCACGCGTCGGTCGTCGTGCCGGGCGTCACCGTTCCTGGGAACGGATCAGTAGAACCGTCATTTCCAAGTCTGATGTTGCCGGTGATTTGCGTTGCTGTAGTTAGCAACGGATTGAAAGTGCCGGGCAGCGACGACTTGTTTCCGGCGATCGCCGCGGGTGAGTTGACCGTTGTGGTTGCGGTCTGGTTGCCCCAATCGACGATGTTAGCCACGCTGATCGCGCGCGTCGACGTGCCGGGGCTCGAAGTGATGAAGTGCGTGTCACCAGAGTTACCCGCCGAGGTGACGACGATCACGCCCGCGAGAACTGCATTGCTGCTGGCGGCGGCACTCGCGTCGTTCGCAGTGCCGAAGTTTGAACCGAGCGACATGTTGATAACGTCGACGTGATCCGACGGATCACCGTCGCCGTTCGGATCGACGGCCCAGTTGATCGCCTGGGTAGTCAGGCCCGTGCTGCCCGAACAGCCGAAAACTTTCAGGGCGTAAAGTTGGGCCCTTGGCGCGACGCCGGGTCCGATGGTGAACGAAGAGAACGGTGTGCTGCCGTCCCATGGACCAAGAAAGGTCGTACCGTCTCCGTTGACACCGAAACCGGTCGCGGTTCCGGCGACGTGTGAGCCGTGTCCGTTACAGTCGAGTGGATCCGGGTCGGGTATGGGAGCGTTGGCGCCGGTGTATGCGTCGCCGGCGAAGTCCAGGCCGCCGACCACTTTTGCAGTCGGGAACGTGCCTGGTTCGATGATGTTTCGGTTATTTGCCGTGAAGGCAGCGGCGGTGCCTGGTCCACCGAAGTTGGCGTGCAAATAGTCGACGCCTGTGTCGATGACAGCAATCCTGACGCCGTCGCCTGAGGCGCCGCTCGTCGCGCTCCACGCACTGGCGGCTTTAATAAAGGGCACGCTCGACGAATTGTCGATGGTGTGGATGGGAAGCGCGTAAACGCCTTTGACGTCCGCGTTATTTCTGAGTTGGGGGACGACGCTGGCATCGACTCGGGCTGCGATGCCGTTGTAAGCAGTCTGCACGGTGTAAAGCACTCTCGCGTTTCGACCGAAGCTGGCGAGTCGGGCGAGCACACGTTGCTGAGCGCCCTTGATTCGCGCGTGTTGCGCACGAGCTGCGCTTTGAGCAGCGCTTCGTTCCTGCGGATTGGCGGCTTTGTCACTCTTATTGCCGAGTGTTTCAGCATAGACTTTTGCAGATGGAAGATCGTTCAACTCGATCATGACGTTGAATTCGCCCGTTTGCGGCAGATCGTCCTGCGCCTGGAGCTCACCTACGGGCCTATCGTTTGCGTATTGCGTCCGGTCGAAGCCGGACTGGGCGTGACTAACCTGCTCATCGGAGCGCGTGAGGAAGTACGTGAACAGGCCTAGAGACAGTAGTACTACCAATGCTTTCAGCAGAAATATTCGAGACATGCTTTTTTTTAACCTCGTGATCGACGTTTTGGGGAACTGATGGACCTTCTGTTACCGCAGACGGAAGGTGAAGTTACATCACACACACTCACACAACTGGGCATTGGGGAGTGCACGCGAATCAAGTTATGGAGCTTTTAACGACTGACCGACAGGGCGCTTACTATATAGAGGCTTCGACGATCACGCAAGTTCTTATAAAGTGTTTGAGCCATGAGTAGTATCAATAAAAGGAAGATCACTTGATGCTGACTGCTGAACAGATTCACGATTACGACGAGAACGGATTTCTGGTCGTTGAAGGGTTTGCCGAAGAGCGGGAGTGTGACGAACTGCGCGCGAGGGCCGCGGAGTTGGTCCGGAAGTTTGAGCCGGCGGAGATCGTTTCGATCTTCTCGACGCACGAACAGAACCGTGTCGCCGATGAGTACTTCATGACGTCGGGCGACAAGATTCGCTTCTTCTTCGAGGAGAATGCGTTTCAACTCGACGGCACATTGAAGCAGCCGAAGGAAAGATCGATCAACAAGATGGGTCACGCGCTGCACGATCTCGATCCGATCTTTAGCGAATTCTCGCGCAGCGCAAAGGTGAAACAAATCGCACGGGCGATTGGCTTTGCGGATTCGTATCTCGTGCAGTCGATGTACATCTTTAAGCAGCCAAACATCGGCGGCGAAGTTTCATGTCATCAGGACAGCTCGTTCATTTACACGGAACCTACCGACATCGTGGGTCTCTGGTTCGCACTCGAGGATGCGACCATCGAAAACGGCTGCCTGTGGGCCATACCGGGCGGTCACAAGCGCGGGTTGAAGTCGCGTTGGGTACGCTCGCCGGAAGGAAAGATGAAGTTTGACGTTTACGACGCGGAAGCGTGGCCGGAAAACGAACTAGTTCCACTCGAAGTAACGAAAGGCAGTTTGATTCTGCTCAAGGGACTGCTGCCGCATCGCAGTTTTGAAAACAGATCACCACGGTCACGACACGCTTACACGCTGCATCTGATTCATGCCGGCGCGGAGTATCCTGCGGATAACTGGCTTCAGCGTTCCGCAGGATTTCCGTTCAGAACTCTCTAGACCACGAAGTCACTTCAACGCCACGTTCGCCGTTGCCTCACCTCCAAGACTACTGCGCACCGTGATGTTCTGCGGATTCGTCGACACGTTCAACTCACCTCGATACTGTCCGCCGCCGCTATTCGACAGCGTACCGAGCGCCGCCCCCGTCGAAGTGACGAACACTCGCAACGTCGCATTGCTGCTCGTGCTTGTCGCTTCAATGCGCAACACACGTTTCCCGCTGTCGTATTCAGCACGCGTGATCCGGACGGTGTCAGTGGCCGGCGGCGGTGGCGGTGGAACAGCGTTCGTATTGATCGTGAGCGTCGCACTGCGCGTGACGCCACCAAAGGTACCACTGATCGTCGCACTCGTGGTCGCATTCACGGCTGTAGTGTTAACAATGAAACTTGCCGAACTCGCACCCGCCAGTACCGTTACACTCGCAGGCACGCTCGCCGCCGCATTGTTACTCGCAAGGTTGACCACCGTCGCCGAAGGCGCAACAGCACTTAACGTGACTACGCCCTGAACGGAATTTCCACCAACAACTGAACTCGACGCCAGCGCCAAAGAAGACAGAGTAAGCGGCGCAGGCGCAGGAGTTCCGCGCGTCACAGTGACGACGACGTCACGACGCCCTAATCGATCGTTGCGGATCCTGATCGTGACGTTTTGCGTCGTGGTGAGGTTTCGCGCCGTCGCACTGAATCTGACGTTCGACGTCCCGGCCGGCATGAAAACACTCGACGGCACTGACAGCACCGCCGAATTACTGCTCGACACCGAGAACGTGAAGCCACCTGAAGGCGCAACTGCGCCGGCATTCAACGTAATCCGTATCTCCGAAGACGATCCTGACTCAATCGTCGAAGGCGTCGCGCTAACGCTGCCGTACGCAGGAGCAACGACAACCGATCCAGTCGAGTTCAACAGGCCGGCGAGACCGGGATTCGCGCCCGTGATCGGCAGCGCGATGTCGGGCCGGCCATCGCGATTGAAATCGCCGGTGACGATTGTGCCACCACCGACACTCGAGTTTGCCGGAGGCGGGAAGTAAAGTTGAGGCGCACCGAACGTGCCGTCGCCATTGCCGCGCAGGATCTCGAAAAGGCCTTCCGTTCCATTTGCCAGAGACAGCCCAAGGTCTGGAAAACCATCGCGATTGAAATCGGCAATCACCTGATACTGCGGCACACGCAACCTTGGCTCAGTGATGATTCGCGCTGGTTGGAACGTGCCATCGTTGTTGCCGAGCAGGACGGCGGTCCTGCTACCGTTGAGCGCGATCGCAACGACCAGATCCTGAATCGTATCGCCATTGAGATCCGCTACGTCGACGTCGGTCCCATCGACACCGATCGTGCCATCGGTAAGGAGATTGATTGTCGGTTGTTTCAGAAATGATCCGTTGCCGATGCCAAGCAGAATGTATACCTGTGCTCGATCGCCCGCGATGCCGAGATCTTTGATGCCATCGCTGTTGAAGTCGCCGACCGCGATGCGCGACATCCCGGTGCCGACGTCGATCTCAAATGGCGTTTGAAATGTACCGTCGCCAAACCCGAGCATCACGGTTATGTTTCGCGCCGCAACGCACGGACTGACAAAGCAGGAGAGCATGTGGGCCAACACGACGTCGAGACGACCGTCGTTGTCGAGATCCGTCGCCACGATCGCGGGCGAATCGTCGAGGGCGGCGGTGTTGTCGAACGTCAATGGTGCGTTGAAGGTCCCGTCACCATTGCCCGTAAGCACTGCGAGGCTGAATTCGGAGCTGTTAAGCGATACCGCGAGATCGATCCGTCCGTCGCCGTTGAAATCGCCGGCGGCTAAATCCTGTGACTGAGCTCCCGCCGAGAAATCGACCCGCGGTCGAAACGTTCCATCACCATTTCCGAGCATGATTCCGACTCCCTGTAAGCCGGTTGCGGCGAGATCCGGAATGCCATCGCCGTTCAGGTCGGCGACGATGTGATTATTGCCCAGAATTGGATAATCGGTTCGTGTGAAAGTTTGCGCCGGCGCGCTGACCAGCGCCAGAAGCATTGCAAGTGAAAAGATCACGAAGGAAAACGCCTTCCGCGTGGACCAAGTGCAGTTTCCTGAGTTCATAGCTCCTCCCGAGTACGTTCAAACACAATAATAGGCAAACGTTTGGGGGATTTTTGTCGGGGTTATCGGGAAATTACGTTGTGGGAGTTGTCAGACGAACACAAAATACCATAGATCCGTGTCGGCTAAATACTCGGTCTTAAAAGACCGCGGAAAATGCCTTGAACGCGGACCTGGCTGGCGGGAACAGTGAAGGATTGAAGCTGAGAATTGGCGGGTTGCAATTCGATGTTTGTGCCGCGGCGATAGAGGCGTTTGAGTGTTGCCTGGTTCTCTTCGATTAAAAGCGCAACGACGATCTCACCGTCTCGGGCGTCGGTGCGGTTCTCGATCAACGCGATGTCGCCGTCGCAAATGTGCTCGTCGATCATCGAATCGCCTTTTACTCGCAACGCATAAACCCGATCCGGCTTGACTCTACCTAACAAGAAACGCGGGACTGGAATTCTCTCTTCATAGTCGACGACTTCGAGTGGCGCACCGGCTGCAATTCGTCCGAGCAGTTTTACTTCACACAGTGAATCGCTGCTCTTGTCTTCGACTTTGACGTTGAGCGCAAATGAACCGTCTTCATGTTCGCGGACTAACAGACCGCGACGCTCGAGCGCCGCAATATGCTTTGCAATCGTCGCGCGCGACTTCACCCCAAACTGCCGGGCGATCTGCGCGTAAGAAGGGATGTAACCGTGGCGTTCGAGGAAACGGGTGATGTAATCGAGAATCTCTTTTTGTCGCTGCGTTCGAGGGAGCATGTCTATCAGCAGTTCGCGATGTGATCCCGTCTGTGGGTGGTAAGAGCTTCGCGCCAGCGCTAAGGGTGACGAGGCATTCTAGGTCGCATGAACCAAAGCGTCAAGCCGTTTGTTGCGATTGACTCTTTAACGAATCGAGTACCGCACCAGCGTGCGAGGGAAAATGCGCACTGACGGCGGCATGTTACCAAAGGGTACCGCTTGACCCTTGAGTACTTCATCGGCCTTCTTGCCGTACACTGCTTCATTCAGATCGTTGTCAGGCGTGATCATTGCGCCCTTCAAAGCAGCTCCGATAAACGCGCCTTTGCTGCGCGAGTAAGAAAGTATGCCGGCGTCGAGTCGTGGATTTGTTGACGCAGCCGCTTCACGTCCGACTGGACCAGCAGCAATGCTCACTTCCCCGCCGAGTTCAAACTTGTCCTTCAATAAACCATTCAAACCACTCTCGTTCATGATGAGCAGAACGTAGTCAGTCTTCTGCGCGCCGATCTGTGGTCCAAAACTGCCACCGCCGATATTGAAGAACGCCGGCGCACTCCAGCCACCCTTGACGCGTTTGCTGATGACGCCCTGACCACCGCGCGCACCGACTAGAAACGCGCCTTTCAACACGCCGGGAAAGACCGCAATCGCTTCGGCTGTGTCGAGTAATTCTTTCGGAATCGCTTTATCTTTAACGTTCATGATCTCAGTGAACGTCTTTGCCGCATCACTCGAGTGTCGCGCCGCGTCTTTGGTCCGCGAGTCCTTTTGTGCGGGAGTCAAAACGGCGGTCGAGAGCAGCAGTCCAACCAGAATCAGTGCGAATGAAGCACGAAGCGAAAACATAGAATTGAGTCCTCCTGATTTTCTACGATGCACGTTACGCAAATAAGTTTCCTACTCACAATACATAGTTACGTTCACAATTATTATGCGGCAATGTGCCTCAAATTTCTCCTTGACTTGAACCGCAAAGGGATATTACAGTGCGCGCCACTTCGCACGTCCTGCTTGTTCGATTTTTGATCCTGCACTCCCCCCAAAGCGCATGATCACCCGAACAGGCGTTCCACTCACATGGATCTTCGCGACTTAACGGCTGCTCAACTAAGTCGACGTGTGCTTCGTTTCACACCTCGCCAAGTCATTAAGTGACTGCGATCAAGAAGCTCAAGGGGTTTTCTCTATCACCTTACCGGGTGCATACGTGGCGCACCGGGTAAATCGATCAACCAGAGTGTAGATGTTGATTCGCCTGAACGATTGATATCTGCCGAATTCTCGACCAACACAACGGAGCAAAACGGCGCGTGGCAAGCCAGCGCGCGCCTTCAATAGGAGGACTCTTCCGATGGCGTATATCTCCAAACGGAATAGACGAAAAGAAAAGGACAGCCAGACGGCGGCGAATAATCGCGCCGAGCTGATCGCGGCCGGATTTAAACGCCGCGACCTGCTAAAAATGGGATTGCTTACCAGTGCGGGTATGCTGATCCCAAAGAAAGGCTTGAGTGCACACCCACTAAACACCAGAGGTTCATTCGACCCTGATGATCCGAGCAGCCCCCCGACGACCCCATTTCAGGAATTGATGCCCCGGTTGACGGTAAAGCAACCGATACCGCTGGCATCATTGAACCCGCAGCCGACTGCCGCCCCAAACACCGCCGCCGGCGAGGCGCGCACGGTGACGCATCAGGCTTTCGCTCAGTTCCCACCGCAAAGATACTACGAGATGTCCGAGCAGCTCGGACTCGTCAACGTGGCGTTGCCGAACGAACTGCCCGCGCAACCGATCTGGGGCTTCGATGGTATTACCCCTGGTCCACTATTTGTGGAGCGATATGGAAACCTCGGCAACCCCGGCGCCGGCTCCATTCTCGTGCGCATCCGTAACAACCTGCCTTCCACCAACGGCGGTTTCGGTCTACCGTCAACCACGACGCACTTGCACAACGGCCACACGCCGCTCGAGAGCGACGGTTTCCCCTGCTTCTTCCAGGAGCGAGGCCAGTTCTACGATCATCATTATCCGAACGTCTACGCCGGTGTGAACTCGACGCATCCCGGCGCCGGCGACATAAAAGAAGCGATGCATACCCTGTGGTATCACGACCACCGCATCGATCATACCGCCGAAAACACGTACAAAGGTCTCGCCGGCGCTTACATTCTGTTCAACGAATTCGATACTGGCGATGAGAACACGGGCTTCCGTCTGCCAAGCTTCGGCGACGGGCAAAACCCGAACACCAGCTTCGATATCTACATGGTCTTCAACGACAAGGTCTTCGATGCTCAGACCGGTCTGTTAAGGTTCGACCTGTTCAATACGGACGGAATTCTGGGCGATAAGTTCCTGGTGAACGGAAAGATAAACCCCGTGCTGCACGTCAGCCCGCGCCGGTATCGCTTCCGCTGGTTGAACACCGGACCGTCGCGCTTCTATCAGATGTTTGTGCTGGGACCGAACAACAGCACCAAGTCGTTCTGGCAGATCTCGACGGACGGCAACCTGATGGAAAGACCGGTCCAGGTAAACAGCTCGCGGTTCTCAGTGGCGGAACGCGTCGACGTCATCGTCGATTTCACGAACGACGCCGGCAAGACGTTCTATCTCGAGAATCGTCTGGAGCAGGACGACGGCCGTGGTCCAACGGGAGACGTGCTCGCCGCTGGTCAGGGAACGAAGATTCTCAAGATCATCGTCGATGGTCCGGTGGTGCCCGACAACAGTGTCAATCCCGCAACCATTCCCGCGGGGACCTATTTCTACGGCTTCCCAAACACCCTTGACGCGCCGCGCATCACTCGCACGTTCCGATTCGAACGTGGCAACGGTCAATGGCAAGTCAACGGCCAACTTGTTGGCGGCTGCAATCAGGCCCCACGCTACCGGATTAAGCGAAACAGCGTGGAGAAGTGGATCTTCCAGAACAACTCCGGCGGTTGGCAACACCCGATCCACATGCACTTCGAAGAGTTCCAGACCCTCTCAATCAACGGTAATGCCCCGGCAAACTCGGGAATTATCCAGAGAGGCCGAAAAGATGTTTTCAGGTTAGAGCACAACATGGAGGCGGTCGTCTACTTCCGTTTCCGCGACTTCGTCGGGAGGATCCCGCTGCACTGCCACAACGTGGTCCACGAAGACCACGCGATGATGGTGCTCGGCGAGATCGACGACGTCGGCGACAACAGGACGCAACCGTAGCCGCTGCTGTGTGGTGTTCCCGCGCCACGCCGGTCGGGAATACCTGAACTTCTAACCTGAAGAAAGGAATTCTTATGACGGATTTAAAACGCAGAAGTTTGGTAGCGGCGCTGGGTGCGGCCCCGATTGCTTTACCGTTGGTGGCCCAGGCGCAAAGCACCGCGTTGGAATCCAAGTTCAAACAAATACCGTCGCGCGAGCTAACTCGGCAGCGGTATTTTCCGAACCTGATTCTGACGGACCAGAACGGCCGCAAGTTGAAGTTTTACGACGATCTCGTCAAAGACAAGATCGTCATCTTCAACATGTTCTACGCGCAATGCGAGGGCATTTGCACTCCGGTCACCAGGAACCTGGTGAGATTACAACAGGTGCTTGGCAATCGAGTCGGCAAGGACATTTTCATGTACTCGTTTTCGCTCAAGCCGAAAGACGACACGGTCGCAGCGCTGAAACACTACGCCCAGATGCACAAAGTGAAACCGGGCTGGTTGTTTCTAACCGGATCCGTGGACGACATGGAGACATTACGTCACAAACTCGGCTATGTTGATCCCG
>DATANW010000032.1:0-18463 GCA_036266055.1 Pyrinomonadaceae bacterium
AACCAATTATTTCAGGATTGGCTTTGTCGATAACTGCAATGCAATAGTCGTTGAATTCTAAAAGCTTTTGACTGCGTTCCTCGTAATCACCGAAGTGTTCGGTTAGGAGTGGCTCTAATGCTCCCTCTTCTATCGCGCCCCGATAGTTTTCCGCGAAAAGCAACTCACCCAAGAGTCCCGATCTCGTGTCAGCCAAAGCGATTCGGTGATAGTTGTCGATACCGAGCATCTCGGCGAACTTGAAATGTACGTAATCTTCGGAAACGGTAGCGCCGTGCTTTTTTGCAACCGCACTCAACAAAGCAATACTGAGCGGAGAGATGCTCACCGATTGAAAAGGCATGCACAAGAACTGTATGTCGACGCCCATCCTATTTCCCCTTGGCGGCTGCTTTGGTCAGGCGCCCAAGCTCCCAATCCATAACGCGATAGGGGTGCTTGCCGTCGAGGTTCAGCAATCGTCGCAGCAGGCCAAAAGCGTCCAAAACCTCTTCCGAGTATTCCGGAACTAATTCCGCAAGCGAATGCACGCCGTATTTGGAGGTTCGATACATACAGCTAAAGGTCCGAATGCTGCCCGCCATTTGATGATCGAAGTGCATCCGGCCGGTCATTAATCCAAATAGGGTGCTTGCCGCACAGTCCATTTGGAAATCCACTCGATCGGGAACGACTTCGCTTAGCCTGACCTGGTGAGAAGAGAAATCGACCACCAGTGATTCTTCCGTGTTGGCATAAATAATGCGAAAGCGGTAAGTGAGTCCCCATTCAATCCAAACGGCCCACCTCTCAATATCGGAGTTGATGTAGTCAATCCAGGTCGAGAACGTATCGTGAATCTTGTCGCGGACTGTGGTCGCGTTGTACCCGTTCACGTTGTGGTCGACGATCGGGTCGATTCGGGCCACTGGATTGAAGAAGAGTCTCGCGGCGGTGTCGTCTGTACGCGTTTCAACAAAACCATTTGTGGCGCCTTGGCAGAGTAAGACAAACTGACCGTTCTCCTTTTGGATACTGTCGCCGGGATCCATCACCAGCACATTGATCTCCGGCCAGTGGGCTTCAACATCCGCAAGAAACTGACCCCGGCTAACCGGAAATTTGAAGTGGTTGACCCATTCATTCGCACCGGCTACCCGGTAGCCGGAAGACGAAGGGACCAAAGTTTTTGGCTTCAGATAGTTTAGGTGCCGCAGACGTTGAGAATAATCAGCGTAGGGGAAACTCGTGGTCCGATTGGTAACAACCTCCAATTGTCGCGTCGGCTGGAAAGGATAAAAGATCACATCGAGGTCGGGAGCGACCTTCGATACAGCCGAGATAATTTCAGGAGTGACAATCGTGTCTGCCAGGTTCCAGACCACCGCATCTGGTGATGAGATCAAAAATCCATGTTCCTGGTAATCGCTCGAAGCATCCGCAAAGCACGACTCGGTTGTAACGACCGAAACATCACCCCGTATGTACTGTTCCCAATCGCCGGTCGGCATTAACTCCACGAAGCCAAGTTGCTTCAAACCGTAGGTCATGAGGGGATCTTGAGGGTAGATAATGGGTGTTTTCCTGTCGAAGTGCGTCAATGAGGCTAGGTCAAAATGATCTCGGTGGCGATGTGAAAGTAAAATTACATCGGGTGGTGGAAGTCGTTCGAGGTGAACAATTCGGTCAGGACAGAAACGGAATGTTTCTTCTCGGAAAGACTCGCGGAGATTGGGGTCGATTAAGATAACCGACCCTTCGGACTCCACCAGGAGGCAGGCGTGACCCACATGAGTGATCTTCAACTGTCAAAACCCCTGCGATTATAGACGGCCACTTTACTCACTTCCGTATCTCTCATCGTGCTTTGCAAGTAATGGAGCCGATGATTGGTAGGGCTTACGCCATACATTCTTTTGAAATCTCTGACAAAATGGCTCTCATCCTTAAGTCCAACCATGGTCATGATCTGTTTGACGCTCAGGAAAGTTTCTTCCAGTAACTGCCGGGCGTGTTGCATGCGCAACATTTTCAGGTATTGAGCCGGAGACAGACCGGTTTCTACGGTGAAGAGATGGCGAAGGTGTGAATAGGAAAGATTTACTACTTGGGCGAGGTCACTTGGGCAAACTTCATCGGCCAAGTCGCTCTTCATCGTGCGTATAACTTGTTGCACCCTGTAATCCATTGTGAGTACAGTCGACTGTTGGGGAGTCGACGCAAATAAAAACAACTTTACGGGGCTTCACACAGAGGCTGGATTTAGCGAGGTTCGCGATAGAGGTTTTAGTAATTCAGCCTTGCGAGTCGGTGACGATAGGACGCTTTACGAGCAAAGTCAAGAAAATCCTTCTCTTTGTAAACCCAAAGTTGAAATGTCACCCAAAAGCGCAAAGTAGAAATGTCACCTTCTACTTTCGCAGAACATCACACTGTCGTAGGAAAGCGTCAGGTTCTTCGATAAGGTGCGCCGTTCACAGAGTGTCAACACCCCCTCGAGATCTTCACTTTTACCGAGCGGCGGATGTGCTGATTCTGGCGAACGTGGCGCTATTGCAAAGCGCGCATTGTAAGTCGCGATAAACTCCGGCAGGCCCGCGAAATAGTCAACTGCTGCGCTTTGTTGATTGTCTTTTCCGGTAAGCGATTGTTTGAGGGCTGGCCGCGTCGTTTTGAAATCAGGCCCCCAGCCCCGCTGGCCTGGTAGGCTTTACACAGCCGTTTCACCTGACGCCCTGAAAGTGACAACAGCTCCGCCGCTTGCCGTTGTTTGAGTGTCTTGCGCTTCACTCGTTGGATTATTTCCAGTCGCGTTAGTTCTCGTTGACCCATCGGTAGTAGGGGCTCCACCTGCTCCGCACCTTTCGTGTTGAAGTTCCCACTTCAGTACCACAAAAGGTGACATTTCAACTTTGGAGAAAGGTGACATTACTACTTTGGGCTAACAGAAAATCCTTCAGTTATGTAAAAGACTGTGTGTAAAAAGCAAGAGGGTATCCCACGATGGTGAAGCATCTGGAGAAAGATCTGCCGGACCTGTTAGCGTTTTTCAGTTTCCCAAAAACATCACTAACCGCCTAGGCGTTCGAGGCCCTCGTTAAACTCCGAGCGCGCCGAACTGTTCGGCCAAGTAAACCACTGATTTTATTGGTAGGCGCGTGCGGATTTGAACCGCAGACCCCTACCGTGTCAAGGTAGTGCTCTACCCCTGAGCTACGCGCCTAAAGTGAAAGGAATTTCAAAAACCTTGGAAGAACGAACTCTTTCCAATTCCGTATTGTCCGCTTATCCCGCACTGAATTGTGCGGGCAACTGTGCGGGCAAATTGGAGCGACATAATAACACGTCACTTCAAAATTACGCACCAGCGCATTCTTCACGATGGCGATACCGGTGTTGTGCGAAGTTAGACCAACGCAGACTTCTTCTGGTCCAACTCTGAGATGTCAAACCCGGGAATCCGCTAGTTTACAATGGCGGTGTCTTAAGGGGGGAGGTCGTTTTCTGCTGGAGCGACACGAGCGCTGGAGTTAGCTGTGTGGCTTTTTTGCAGCTGGTCTATTACCGTCAAGTGATGTAGTACGTGAGGAGTAAGTCGGCGGCGATGGCGATTCCGGTCGTGGGCTGGAAAAACTCCAGCGCAGCAACCGCTGGAGCCTAGCCTTAAATTTTTCTGCTCAATGTCTCAAAACAACCGGGTCTGGTCGGTTTATGGTGCGCTGCTAATTGTCGCGCTCGGCTTCCGTCTCTTTGTGGCTCTCCGTTTGGCGAACGATACGCCCGACGACGGGCGGATTTATTCGCAAATCGCCAACAACGTAATCGAGCAGCACGTCTTCTCGCACGAGAGTCAACCACCTTACATCCCATCGATAATTCGTCTGCCCGGTTACCCACTGTTTCTGGCCGCGATCTACAAGGTATTCGGGCATGGCAACAACACGGCGGTACGCGTGGTTCAGGCGGTGATCGACACGCTGACGTGCGCGCTTGTCGCGTGGGTAGCGTTTGAGTGGGCGGTCGATCCGAAACGAAAACATCGCGCGGCACTGATTGCGTTTGCGTTGGCGGCAGTCTGTCCGTTCACCGCGATTTATGTCGCGACGATTCTGACGGAGGTCCCGACGAACTTTCTCGCGGTCGCGCTGGTGCTGGCGGTGACGTTCGCGTTCAAAGCCACGGGTGACACGAATACGACGAATAAGACGGATAGAAAGAGAATGCTCTCCTGGTGGATTTTGGCGGGGTTGATTGCCGGCATCGCCGTCTTGTTTCGACCGGACAGTGGATTGTTTGCCGCGGCCGTGGGCGCAACGTTGGTGTTGTCGGCGCTTTTGCAGGGACGTGTGAAGGAGTTTCTTCTTTGTGCCGTTGTGTTGTCAGTCGCCTTTTGTCTCGTGCTGGTGCCGTGGACGATACGCAACCGACGAGTCTTCGGTGTCTTTCAACCGCTCGCGCCTGCTCACGCCGAGATGCCGGGCGAATTTGTGCCCCGGGGTTATCTGCTGTGGGTCCGCACATGGATCGACGATAGCCGTTATGTTGGGCCACTGCTGTGGTCTCTCGATACACGCCCGATTCGGATCAACGACTTTCCCGACAAAGCGTTCGATTCGAAGGACGAAAAAGATCGTGTAGCGACGCTTCTCAACAAGTACAACAATCAGTCTTCCACCGACGAAGAACCGGAGCCGAGTGACAACTCCGACGACGAGGCTGACGAAGAAGACAATCAAGGTGAGGACAATTCCAGCGACGAAGAACAGCAGCAGACCACACCGGAAGAAATCAACGTCGAGATGACACCGGAGATCGACGCCGGATTTGCCCAGCTCGGCCAAGAGCGCCGCGCCCATTCACTACTCCGTTACTACATCGTTTTGCCGTTCAAGCGCGCGATGACACTCTGGTGCGACACGCATTCGCAGTATTACCCGTTCGACGGGGAGCTACTACCGCTCGAGGATCTGGACGACGATATCCATCAGCAATACTGGCTACCGCTGTTTGCCGCGTTAACTGCAATCTACTCGCTCTTAGGAGTGATTGGAAGCTGGTTGCTCTGGCGTTCGCGATCTCCTGAAGGACGACGCTGGGTGTTGTTCGCCGCTATGCTGATCTTCCTGCGACTCGGTTTCTTTGCCACGCTCGAACATCCCGAACCGCGTTACACCGTCGAGATCTTTCCGTTCCTGATTATTCTCGCCGGCGCGGGCGCGGCGGTGATGAGGGTGTCCGCGAAGACTGGGTCCGACTGATCACGCGATGGGCAGCTGGATTCGCAAGAAGTGGGAAGTGGAAGCCCTGATCTTCAAGACGTCTAAGAATTGAAGGTCAAGTTCCAAGCTGAATACGATCTCCAACGTTCTATCACCCGATTGATTCGCCCTTAATGGTTTAGTGTCCGGATGTCTTCTCCGGGATCTCTGATAGCTTCTCGAAAGTAAGTATCGTCTTGCGACCTTCCTGATCTTCGAAGCCCAGGCCCTCTTCAAAACCACTAGGACCGATCAGAGGTGCGATGCGTTCGGGCTTCGTGATCAAATGCTCCACACGTCTCTGGTCTTTGGCTGTTTCGCCGCCTAAAATAACTTCAATACTTCCAGCTGCCGATCCTTTGCGCTCAAAAGTCACACCGACGAATGGCAAGTATTCCTCCTCTTCCTGCGCGCCAATCTCCCCAACGACCTCCAATCGCGTGGCGCGAAACTGATTTCTTTTCGTGAATTCCTCAAGAAAACTCCCCCACCGCTCTTGTTCAATGAAGCCTGGCATTTCTCCTCCTCTCGTGGCTAACCACGTGGCTCTTCCGACTGCGGCGCGAATTCGCCGAGCGTCGCACGCACCTGCTGCTCTCTTCCATCGCGTTTGACGGTAAGCGTCACCTCTGTTCCCGGAGCGCTGCCGGCGATGATGTTGCGAAACGTGTTGGGATCGTCGACTGGCGTTCCATTGAGCGCGGTAATAATGTCGCCCCTGCGAAGCCCCGCACGATCGGCGGCACTTCCAGGTTGAACCTGGTAGACAACCACTCCAGCACCTCCAGTAACCCCTAACTTCGACGCCTCCTCCGAAGGGATCTTCAGCACTGTGATCCCAAGCTGCCCACGCCTTACCGTACCCGTTTTGATCAATTGGTCCATGACGGTGCGGGCCATGTTTGAGGGAACTGCAAACCCCAACCCGATGCTGCCTCCGGAAGGTGAAAGGATTTGTGAGTTGATTCCGATCAGCTCGTTGTTGGTACTGACTAAGGCGCCTCCTGAATTACCCTGATTGATTGGCGCGTCCGTTTGCAAAAAGTCTTCAAAGGCACCGTTGCTCAGCCCCGTCTGCCGGCCCTTCGCGCTGATGATTCCCATGGTAACCGTTTGACCTACACCCAGGGGATTTCCAATCGCCAGCACTACATCGCCGACTCGAGTGCGATCTGAATCACCTAACCCCAACACAGGCAAGCCACTCGCCTCGACTTTTAGTACTGCCAGATCGCTTGGGGGATCAGTGCCAATAACTTTGGCCTCGAGCGTGCGATTGTCATTCAAATCCACTTTGATTCGATCAGCCCCATCAATGACATGATGGTTCGTCAAAACATAACCGTCCTGACTGACGATCACGCCTGAACCTAAACCTTCACGCCGGCGTTCAGGCGCGGGCGGTGGAACCTGATCGCCGAAGAATTCCCGAAAGAACGGATCGTTCCCAAATGGAAACTGCTGCGGCTGCCGCACACGCATTTGCGAATGAATCGTCACCACTGCCGGCGCTGCCTTGCTCACTACATCCGCGTAGGACATGGTCGGCATGGTGGCAGTCGAGTTGGGTGAAGCCGGTGCCGAGGCGGACGAGTTGTTGGCTACCGGATCCGAAGCTGAAGTTAAGCGAACGTTACGCCCATCTTGACGATTGCAAGCCACCGCCAAGCAAATCAGGATCGCTATGCTCACCAGGAGCCCTGCGCGCGCTCGGTTGTTAGTTATTGACCTCCATACATTCATCATTTCCCCCTTTACAATCATGAATCGTCGGCGGCAGCCCTCACGCCGCATGCGGAGACATTCCGTCAGTGGATCTCACCAGGCTGTGCAGTCTTACACCCAGAACTATTAGCAGAACGCCGAACACGATCGAGTACGCTCCGATAAGCCACACCAGGGCGAGGGCTCCGGCAGCGGGATTGAAGAGTAAAGCCAGGGCGAACAGCACCGAAGCAACCCCGGCTAACGCCAGCAGCCATTCTCCCTTTATGTGTTTGCGCAACTGGATCGCGGCTGCGATTTCGAAAGCGCCGGTTACCATTGCCCAGGCGGCTATCAGGATCAGGAGGGCTAGCGCCGTGATGCCCGGTACTAAGAAGGCCACTAATCCCGCAGCCACGCCGAGGATTCCTTCGAGTAAGAGAACCCACCAACGTTTGTTGTCGCCGTGAGATTTAACTCCGGCAGCAATTGCGAACGCGCCATCCACCAGTGCGTACGCACCCCAAAGGAACACCAGAGCGGTCAGAGTGATCTGTGGCCACACAAACGCCAGAACCCCAAATGCGATTGCCGCGAGGCCGCGCAACACCAACGCCCACCAACTACTTGTGTATACGACTAACATTGGTTTCCTCCTTGGTTCAGATTTTTAATTGTCCGACTGTCGTGCTACGACACCCGCAGCTACTGCGCTCGCTTATGTTTTGGACCAGCCTGTCTACCGACCAGCGACGGCTGCGTGCCTCTGTTGCTTCGGTTGTTCGTCCGTTTTAGCATCCTTAATTTCCAATTGCCGCCTGCGACCTTCGCCCTCTGACGACGGCATCGTTATCTCGAGTACTCCATCGCGGAAGGTCGCTGTAGCTTTACTCGTGTCGACGTTCGGAGGCACGGGTATTTCTCGATAGAAGCTGCCGTAAGAACGCTCAGTTCGTAAAAACCCTTCACGTTCTTCTTTGCGTTCTTCCTGCCGTTCGCCGCTAAGAACTATGGAGTCGTCCCCGAGTTCGATCTTGACGTTGTCCTTATTAATACCCGGCAAATCGGCACGGATGACGAATTCCTTATCGCGCTGAAGCACTTCCACCTGAGGCGTCCACGCTGCCATCTGATCAAAGCCCCTTGGCGCCAGTCGACCAAAACCAAATTCGTCGAAGAGCTGCTCCATGTCTTCGCCGAAACGACGCATCAGGCTAAAAGGGTTGAAGGGTCCGGACACTCCTGAGCGCCGCGACATTCCAGGTTGCGGATTGTTCCGACTCTGCGCTAGGGCGGTCTGTTGACCTGATTCTTCTCGATTTCGAGGTTGCGCCATCGAGTCTCCATGCTGCTTATCGTCCTTGTTTTTTGCCATGATTCCCTCCTTTGAACTTCTAAAATGTAAATAAGAACCCCTCACCTTTAGTGATACACGAGGACCGGAACCGGGCTGTTGCGCACCAGGTAATCCGTAGTTGTCCCCAGCGCCAAGCTGTCGGCGAGCGCATTTTCATAGGCGCCCATCACCATCAGATCGCAGCCGATCTCTTTCGCATGATCGATGATGAGTGAGTGGCTGTCGCCTGTCAGGTAATGAGTGCTCAAGTGAACCGGATAATCCTTGAAGTAAGACGCGACCTCTTTCAACACTGTCGTCGACTCGCCTTCTCCGATTAATTGCACTGCATCCACGTCCATTGCCAGCGCGACCGCCAGGCGTGCGAGCATTTTCATTGCCCCAATCGCGCCTTCACTGCCGTCGTAAGCCAGCAAAGCGCGTCGAAACTCTCTAAACGCCAACCCGGTCAACAGCACCGGACGATTAACCTTTCTCACAAGTCTCTCGCTAACTGATCCAAGAAAGCCTGTCTCGAACTCTTCATCCTCGCCGCGCTCACCAATTACCAACAGATCCGAGTTGACCGCCGCATCGGCAATGACCTTCACAACATTCCCTGTTTGGAGATCGGTTTCGCACGTTACGCGATAGCGTTCACAGATGCTGGCGGCACGCTTGAGTGCTTCTTCTCCTTGCTTGCGGTAATAGTCTCGAACCCGGTCCGTGATTCCTTCTGAAGGAGACTTCTCAAGGATCTCTGAAATGTGTCTAATGAAATGGCCCGCGAGGCGTCGTGCATCGAGTACGTAAAGCACCGTAATCCGCGCGCCTACCCGAGATGCGAGCCAGGCGCCGCACTCCGCTGCGACATCCGCGTAGACCGAACCATCAGTCGCGATCAGCAGCGAAGAGAGTCCTGAATGTTTGCCATTACTATTCATCGATTACCTCTCAGCCGACCCCAGGTACTGATGAATGAACTGCACCGCCGTTGCGCCTTCTCCCACTCCGGCTGCCACGCGTTTGACTGAACCATGCCGCACATCTCCGGCCACAAAAACTCCCGGCTGGCTGGATTCCAACCAGAACGGATCGCGATTAAGTGTCCAACCCTCGTGCCCATTACCTTCGCTTCGCAAAAGATCAGGGCCGGTAATTATGAATCCGTGATCATCCAGCTTGACGACATTTTCGAGCCAGTCGGTGTGTGGCAGCGCGCCAATGAAAATGAATAGCGCGTTAGTCGGTACTTTTTCTTTCTGATTTTTCGTCGCGTCGGAAATCGTGATCGCTTCGAGCCGGTTTTCACCGTGCGCTTCGACGACAGTCGTTCGCAGACGCACCTTGATGTTCGGAGTTTTTTGGATTTGGTCAATCAGATAGTGCGACATGCCTTCGTCGAGCGACTCACCACGCACGAGCATCGTCACGGTGCGCGCATAACGCGAGAAGTAAACTGCGGCCTGGCCCGCTGAGTTTGCCCCGCCAACGATGTAGATATCTTCATTGCGACAGAAGAATGCCTCGGCCAGGGTCCCGCCATAATAGACACCGGCGCCGACCAGTCGATCGATCCCCGGCACATCAAGACGTCGCCATTGAACTCCTGTTGCGAGCAGCACAACATGACTTGTCAGCTCCGTTCCATCACTCAACGTAACGATCGGAGTCGATCCTTCAATTCGCAGACGTGAAACGATCTGGGGACTAACGATCTCGACTTCAAACTTCTTAGCTTGAGCTACCGCACGCCGAGCCAAATCAGCGCCACTCAGTCCTGCGGGAAAGCCCAGATAGTTTTCGATCATCGAACTCAGACCGGCCTGACCACCCGGCGCGTCACGTTCCACCATCACGGTACGCAAACCCTCACTTGCTCCATAAACCGATGCGGCCAGCCCGGATGGACCACCACCGACGATTACGAGGTCGTAGAAGTCGCCTTGCGGACGGACCGTCAGTCCGATCTTTTTTGCGATCTCCGCGTTGGTAGGTTGCGTGAGTTTGGTGCCGTCGGGAAAGACCACTATGGGCAACGCTGAAGACTTTGCATCAGTGTCACCCAACAGCCGGCGCGCTTCAGGATCACGATCAACATCAAGCCACTCAAAAGGAACGCAATTGCGAGCCAGGAAATCGCGAATTTTGTGCGCCTCGGGTGAGAAACGCGCTCCGATCACTCGCAGATTGCCGATATCGATACGCGATTCCCAATCCGCGATCAGGTCGTTAAATACTGGATAGAGTTTCTGCTCCGGTGGCTGACATGGCTTGACCAGGTAGTCATCGACGCGAAGCTCCTTCAGCGTCTCAATGATTTCTTCGCTCTCGCTGAACCTTGTGAGCAAAGCGCTTTTAGCATCGGGGAATAAGTCCCGTGCCCGCTTCAAAAATCCGGGCCCATCCATATCGGGCAGCTCTTGGTCGGCTACTACGACCGCTACTCGCTGCCCCTCTTCCCTCCACCGGCGCAGCATCATTAGCGCCTCGTGACCTGAAGACGCGGTGATAACCTGATAACTCCTTGAATACTTTCGCTCGAGATCTCGCTGAATCTGGTTCAGAAGATCCTCGTTTTCGTCGACGATGACTAGAATCGGCTTTGCCATACTCACGCGTTCGCCCCCACAGCTTCTGAGTGCTCCGCTCCCTTCGTTGAAAATGTGAACTCGCCGTCTTTCCAGTCGACAATTACCTTGTCGCCGTCCTTAATCTGGCCGGCCAGTAGTCGCCGGCCAATGGGTGTTTCCAACTCCTTCTGAATGGCGCGTTTCAGTGGCCGGGCGCCATAGACCGGATCGTAGCCTTCGCGCGCGAGGTAAATTTCCGCTTCTGGTGTTAGCCGGATATCGATGTGTCGTTCATCGAGCCGAGAGCGCAAACGATCCAACTGGATTTGCAGAATCTTCTTGAGGTCCTCTTCCGTGAGCGAATGGAAGACTACAATCTCATCCACACGATTCAGGAACTCGGGACGAAAGTGATGCCGCATCTCTGTCAGCACTGCTTCCTTCATTCGATCGTAAGCAACGGAATCAGTCTTGCCGCTGAACTCCAGAATCCGTTCGGAACCGATGTTCGAAGTCATGATGATGACTGTGTTCTTAAAGTCGACGACGCGTCCCTGGCCATCTGTCAAACGACCGTCATCAAGGATCTGCAATAGAACATTAAATGCATCGTGATGAGCCTTTTCGATCTCATCAAACAGAATCACCGAATAGGGCCGCCGCCGGACCGCTTCAGTAAGTTGTCCTCCTTCTTCGTAACCAACATATCCGGGAGGCGCGCCAATCAAGCGCGAGACAGCGTGCCTCTCCATGTACTCGGACATGTCGATGCGAATCATCGCCCGTTCGTCATCGAACATGAATTCGGCGAGCGCTCGAGCAAGTTCCGTTTTGCCAACACCGGTTGGACCAAGAAAGATGAACGATCCGATCGGACGGTTTGGATCTTTTAAACCTGATCGAGCACGGATAACGGCATCGGCGACTGCCTCCACTGCTTCGTCCTGTCCGATCACTCGCTTGTGCAGGTGATCGCCTAGTTGAAGAAGCTTTTCGATCTCGCCTTGCATGAGTCTTGAAACCGGCACGCCGGTCCATCTACTCACCACCTCGGCGATGTCCTCTTCATCGACTTCTTCCTTGAGCAGACGTGTGGCGCCTTGCTTCTTCTGTAGCAGTTCTTCTTCGGCCTGAAGCCGGCGCTCGAGATCCGCAAGCTTGCCGTAGCGCAGTTCCGCTGCTTTGTTCAGATCGTAAGCGCGCTCAGCTTGCTCGATCTCGATTCGGGTTTGATCGATCTCCTGGCGCAGTTTTCGCAGGCGTTCAACTGCCTGCCGCTCAACTTGCCACTGCGAGCGCAGAGCGTCGGCTCGAGCTTTGAGATCAGCCAGTTCCTTCTCCAACTTCGCCAAACGCTCTTTTGAAGCTTGGTCCTTCTCCTTTTTCAAAGCCTCACGTTCGATCTCAAGCTGCATTACGCGTCGTTGCACCTCATCAAGTTCGACCGGCACGCTTTCAATTTCAGTGCGCAACCGAGCGGCGGCTTCGTCAACGAGATCGATCGCTTTGTCAGGAAGGAAGCGATCTGCGATGTAGCGATGAGAAAGGACTGCGGCGGCAACGACGGCCGAATCCTTGATGCGCACGCCGTGATGGACTTCATAGCGTTCGCGCAGGCCACGCAGGATCGAGATCGTGTCTTCGACCGATGGCTCATCGACAAAGACTGGTTGAAAGCGACGTTCCAGGGCAGCGTCTTTTTCGATGTACTTGCGGTATTCGTCCAGTGTGGTGGCGCCAATGCAATGCAGTTCACCGCGGGCGAGCATCGGCTTCAAAAGATTGCCGGCATCCATCGAGCCCTCGGTCTTACCGGCGCCGACCACCGTGTGCAGTTCATCGATGAAGAGAATGATCTGGCCCTGAGCCTCCTGCACTTCCTTGAGTACAGCTTTCAGTCGTTCTTCAAACTCACCGCGATACTTTGCCCCGGCAATCAACGCCCCCATATCGAGCGCAACAACACGGCGATCCTTCAAACTCTCAGGAACATCTCCACGCACAATCCGCTGGGCCAATCCTTCGACTATGGCGGTCTTGCCAACACCTGGTTCACCGATGAGGACGGGATTGTTTTTTGTTCGTCTTGAGAGCACCTGAACTACGCGCCGGATCTCTTCATCACGTCCGATAACGGGATCGACCTTGCCCTGCGCTGCAAGCTTGGTCAGATCGCGCCCGTATCTTTCAAGCGCTTCATAAGTGGCTTCCGGATTTTGTGAAGTTACACGCTGGGAACCGCGCACCTGGCGCAGCGCCTGCATCAATTTTTCGCGAGTGAGTCCAAGTTCGTTCAGAATACGGCCGGCCGCGCCAGACTTGTCGTCTACCATCGCCAACAACAGGTGCTCAACCGAAACATATTCATCCTTGAGCTGCTTTGCTTCGTCTTCAGCCTGGACCAGGAGACGGTTGAGGCGCTGTGTGATGTAGACATCACCCGGACCACCAGTGCTTGACGAAACTTTCGGCAGACGAGCCAGTTCAGCCTCTACGCGAGTGCGCACGAGCTCGGGATCCACCGCAGATTTGTCGAGGATCGATTTAGCAAGTCCACCTTCCTGCTGGAGCATTGCAAGCAGAAGGTGCTCGACATCGATCTGCTGGTGACCCAACCTCGTAGCCCCACTCTGCGCCGCGCGCAAAGCCTCTTGCGCCTTTTCAGTCAGGCGATTGAGATCCATATGCATTCCTTCCGGGGGAATTGTTTAAGAGGGCTGAATGAGCGGGGAAATCGTGTCGTCTGATTGGCAATTGGCAATCAGCAAAGCGTCAGTAGTCCATGTCGCCACCCGGCATCGGCGCGCTCACACCTTTCTTCTTATCTTCCGGCACTTCGGTAACCACAGCCTCAGTTGTCAGCAGCAGGCTGGCGATTGAGGTCGCATTCTGCAGAGCAGAGCGTGCCACTTTGGTCGGATCGATCACTCCGGCTTTGACCAGGTCCTCGTATTTCTCAGTCTGCGCGTTAAAGCCGAAGTTTGGATTGGTTTCAGCCCGCACCTTCTCGACGACGATCGAGCCTTCATGGCCGGCGTTCTGTGCGATCTGGCGCAGCGGCTCTTCAAGCGCACGTTTGACGATATTCACGCCGACTTGCTCGTCCTCTTCATCGAGTTTCAATTCTTCAAGCGCTTTTTGCGCGCGAATGAATGTAACTCCGCCGCCCGCCACGATTCCTTCTTCAACTGCCGCGCGGGTCGCGTGCATTGCATCCTCCACTCGGGCCTTTTTTTCCTTCAGTTCGGTTTCAGTCGCAGCGCCGACCTTGATACGTGCGACACCTCCGACGAGTTTTGCCAGCCGCTCCTGCAGCTTCTCCCGGTCGTAGTCTGACGTTGTTTCTTCAATCTGTGCGCGAATCTGCTTTACGCGGGCTTCGATGTGCTCCTTGTTTCCCGCACCTTCGATGATTGTCGTGCTGTCTTTATCAACCACCACTTTTTTAGCACGGCCCAGATCTTCGATCGTCACACTCTCCAACTTGAGACCAAGCTCTTCAGTGATTGCGCGTCCACCAGTCAGAATTGCGATGTCTTCGAGCATTGCTTTACGACGATCGCCAAAACCCGGTGCTTTGACAGCGCAAACATTGAGCGTGCCACGAATTTTATTCACCACCAGGGTCGCCAGGGCTTCGCCTTCAATGTCTTCAGCGATTATCAAAAGCGGCTTGCCTTCCCGCGCCATTGATTCAAGAAGCGGTAGCAAATCGCGCAACGCGCTAATCTTTTTTTCGTGGATCAAGATGAGCGGATCATCGAGCACCGCTTCCATGCGATCGGGATTAGTGACAAAGTAAGGCGAAAGATATCCCCGATCGAATTGCATTCCTTCGACGACGTCGAGTTCCGTCTGCATCGTCTTGGACTCTTCGACCGTTATCACACCGTCTTTGCCGACTTTATTCATTGCCTCGGCGATCAGTTCGCCGATGGTTCGGTCGCCGTTCGCCGAAATAGTTCCTACCTGCGCAATCGCATCACCCTTGACCGGTTTTGAAAAACCCTTAATCTCATCGATAACGCGTTCCGTTGCCTTATGAATGCCTCGTTGCAGAGCCATTGGGTTCGCGCCGGCCACCACCATTCGCAAACCTTCACGAAAGATCGCCTGGGCCAGGACCGTAGCTGTCGTCGTTCCATCACCAGCTACGTCAGAAGTCTTCGAGGCTACTTCTTTGACCATTTGTGCGCCGACGTTTTCGAGTTTGTCAGCCAGTTCGATCTCCTTTGCAACGGTGACACCGTCTTTGGTGATCGTCGGTGAGCCAAACTTTTTGTCGAGGACAACATTACGCCCGCGGGGACCGAGTGTTACTTTCACTGCATCGGCGAGTTTATTGACGCCTGCGAGAATCGCATGACGCGACTCATCACCGTGCACCACCATTTTTGCCGCCATCTTAATCTCCTTTCAAACCCTTCGCATCGTGAATTATCGTCCCGCGGATGATGATTTCTTTGCGCTCACAAAGACGCCGAGAATCTCGTCCTCGCGCATGATCAAGTATTCCTGATCATCGATCTTCACCTCGGAGCCGCTGTACTTACCGAAAAGAACCCGATCGCCGGGTTTGACGTCGAGCGGCCTGCGCGTCCCGTCTTCGTTGATCTTCCCGTCCCCCACGGCCATCACCTCACCCTGTTGCGGTTTTTCTTTCGCAGTGTCAGGAATGATGATTCCGCCTCTAACTTGTTCCGCTTCATCGATGCGCTGAATGAGAACGCGATCGTGTAATGGACGAATTGTTGCTGCCATACCTTGTTCTCCCCTCTCCGTGTAATCCGTCGCTCACCAATGTTTCATTGCAATTTCCGGTGCATTTCCGCCAGCTCGCGATTCAATTGTTCGATCCTTCCGACCAGGTCGAGAATGATCGCGGCCCCGGCAAAGTTGACGCCCAGGTCTCGCCGCAGCCTTTGCATGCGACGAAGCTGAACCAGCGCGCGTCGCGGCACCATTGGTTCCTCGGTTCCGCTGTCGAGCGTTTCAATCAACCCTTGTTGGACCAGTCGCGCGATGAGCGAACGTCTTGCGCCGACGGTCTCGGCCACGACATCGAAGGTCAGCGGTTCATCAAGTTCAAAATCACTTGTCCACATGATTACTCTTGTCTTCTCACTTAATCCGGTTCACCGGCTTGCAA
Source organism: Pyrinomonadaceae bacterium (assembly GCA_036266055.1). Taxonomy (GTDB): domain Bacteria; phylum Acidobacteriota; class Blastocatellia; order Pyrinomonadales; family Pyrinomonadaceae; genus PSRF01. Next base: position 16,000 of record DATANW010000032.1, read on the forward strand.
CGTTCGAACGCCTGCATATCGGAGCACAACTCCCAACGTAAGAATGAAAGCGCAGAGCACCAACATCTGCAGCCAATGCACTTCTAATGCGCCTCTTAACAAAACCTCGCGCAGGGTCGCGACAATGCCAACCTCGACCATGGTCGCAACCGAAATTCGATGCTCTTCCAGATAGATGAGCAACAGGCGAAACAACTCCATCAACACCAGGATAAACATGATGTCGGCCACCACCGGGGAGAAATCCGTGCCCCTCAGGAGCGATTGGCCCAGATGGACCAGCTTGACCACCATGGCTACGAAAAGCCCAACACACAGACCGAGCACGATCAAATCCTGAACGAACTCCAGCACGGAACGCACCGCGTGACGATGGTAGTGCAAACCTGTCGACTCGGAATGATTGTGGCCAAACGTCATTTTTGCATGACACCTGTTATTAACTCCGTGGATCGAATCGCGAGATACGCTTCAACTCTTCGTACAAGTGACGCTCTTCAGCGCTGACCTGTTTCGGAACCACGATCTTCAGGCGCACATATTCATCGCCTCGACCGCCTTTGCGCTTATTCAGACCCTGTCCGCGCAAACGCAAGCGCTGTCCGCTTTTTGCGCCGGGTGGAATTGTCAATTCAACCTTTCCATCAATCGTCGGCGCCGCTACCTTGGCGCCGAGTACTGCTTCCCATGGCGTGATGGGCAATTCCACTTCGAGGTCGTCGCCCTTTACCGTGAAGACCGGATGCGGACGAAGTCGAATATGTAAATAAAGATCGCCTGGTTCGCCGCCATTACTGCTGGTCCCACCTTGTCCTGCCAGCCGGATTGTCGAACCATCGCGCACGCCTGGCGGGATGTTCACTTCAATCGTTTTGGGCTTTAGAACCTGACCCGCACCTCCACAAGTCTCACAAGGTTTTCCGTCTTTTAAGCCGCTGCCGCCACAGGTCGGGCACGTCTCAGCCACCTGCATCTGTATTGTGCGCCGCACGCCCCGGTGCGCTTCCTCGATTGACAACTCGAGTTCAGCTTCAACGTCACGGCCACGACCAGATCGGCGACCTCGGCCTCGGCCCGACCCGCCAAACATCTCTTCGAAGATGTCAAAACCACCAGCACCACCCGCGGAGCGGAAGTCACTGAAGTCAAAATCACCAAAGTCGAACCCGCCCGCGTCTGGTCCTCCTCCTCGCCTAGATCGTTGCGCTCCTTCCCATCCGGGCGGTGGCGCGCCTGCACCTGATTTGACTGCGCGCCAGTTGTCGCCGTACTGGTCATAAAGCTTTCGATTCTCGGGGTCGGAAAGTACGTCATAAGCTTCTTGCAATCCTTTGAACTGTTCTTCGGCACTCTTGTCGCCGGGGTTCAAGTCAGGGTGAAACTTGCGCGCCAGTTTCCGATAAGCCTGCTTGATCTGATCTTCAGACGCGCCCCGCTTTATGCCGAGGACCTCGTAGTAATCTTTCGTTTTCGCAGCCATCGATAAGGTCTATTTAGGCCCTGGCGACCTATCCTTTCCTTACTTCGGCGTGTATTCGGCGTCAATGACGTCGTCATCTGCACCCTGGGTTCCTCCACTCTGACGAGAGCCTCCGCCACTACCCACCGCACCGGCACCCGCCGCACTTGCCTGGCTGTAAGCAGCACTGGCCAACGAATGCGAAACCTGCTGTAAGTCGCTGGTCAGTTGCCTGAAACGCTCCAGCGGCGTGCTTTCATCCTTTAACGCGCTGCGAATTTCGTTTATCAGAGACTCAGCACGAGCGCGCTCGTGCGCCGGCACCCGATCACCTAGATCTTTGATCGAGCGCTCGACACTGTAAGCCAGCGAATCTGCCATGTTTCGCGCTTCGACCAGTTCGCGGCGCGCTTTGTCTTCTGCGGAGTGTTGTTCAGCATCGCGAACCATTCGATCGATCTCATTCTTGTCGAGCGAAGTCGAACCGCTGATCGTAATCTTCTGTTCTTTCGCCGTGGCCATGTCCTTGGCCGTTACATTCAAGATACCGTTCGCGTCGATGTCGAATGTGACTTCGACCTGCGGTAGTCCGCGCGGCGCCGGTGCGATGCCTTCGAGTCGAAACTGCCCCAAAGTGCGGTTGTCACGAGCCAACTCGCGCTCGCCTTGCAATACATGAATGTCTACGGCTGATTGATTGTCTTCGGCGGTGGAAAAGATTTCTGTCTTACGTGTTGGAATCGTGGAGTTGCGTTCGATCAGCTTGGTCATCACTCCGCCGAGTGTTTCAACACCAAGGCTCAGCGGTGTCACGTCGAGCAACAGCACGTCCTTCACTTCACCGGTCAGCACACCGGCTTGAATAGCGGCGCCGATTGCGACCACTTCATCCGGGTTAACAGATTGGTTCGGTTTCTTCCCGCCCGTTAACTTCTTCACGAGTTCTTTTACGGCGGGCATGCGCGTAGCGCCGCCGACGAGTATCACTTCGTCGAGATCCTTTTC
>DATANW010000033.1:0-2420 GCA_036266055.1 Pyrinomonadaceae bacterium
GCTTCGGCTTTTTCTACAATCGTCTCCCTGAAGACGTCACGCTGAACGTCACACGTTTCAACGGTGAGAACCAACAGCAGTTTCTCGTCACCGATCCGGCCGTGCTCGACCTGTTCCCTGTCGTCCCACCGATCGCAATTCTCGACACGTTTGCGCAGCCGCAAGTTCGCCGCGTCGTCGACGACGACCTGTCCACTTTCCGCGCGCTGCGAGCTACGTTTACCGTCGAGCGCGTGCTGCCAAAGAACGTGCGCCTGACCTTTCTTTACGCGCATTCGCGCTTTCAACGCTCGATGCGCACCGTGAACATCAACGCGCCACTCGGCGGAACTTTCATTCCCGGCTTCCCCAACTCAGGCGTGCGACCACTCGGCAACGACGAGGGAAACATCTTTCAGTATCAATCGACCGGACGGTCCGTTGCCAACAGCTTCAACATGAGCATCAATGGCACTGTCAGGAAGGTCAACTTCTTTGGCGGCATGAGTGTTGGAAAAACCAGAGGCACCGACTCAGGCGCGAGCGGTTCGCCGTTTGACGCTTACGACTTTACCAATGAGTTTGCGCGTCAGAATTACAGCTCACTGGTTTTTTCACACTTCGGCGGCAACTACACACTGCCTTTCGGAATCGGCATGAGCGTGTTTGGCATCGCGAGCTCAGGCCAGCCGTTCAACATCACTACCGGCCGCGACACAAACGGCGACACGCTCTTCACTGAACGACCAGCTTTCGCTACTGACCCCAACGAACCCGGGGTGGTGATGACGCCCTTCGGCGCTCTCGATCCGACTCCGTCGCCGGGGCAAAAGATCATTCCGCGCAACATCGGACGTGGTCCAGGCAACATCGTGGTTAGTTTCAACGTCGGCAAAGCATGGAAGTTCGGACCAGCAATCGAACCAAAAACACCACCACCCGGCGCACCGCGCACGACCGACGCGGGCGCACCGCAAACACCGCCCAAACCCGCTCCAGTACAACGACCTTACCAGTTCAGCTTGTCAATGAGCATCAACAACCTGTTCAATCGCACCAACGCCGGCCCGCCGATCGGAAACATGGCGTCGCCGTATTTCCTGCAAACTGTCTCGGGATCGGGCGGTTTGTCGTTCGGCGGCGGACCGGGCGGAGGCTCGAGCGGTAATCGCGTAATCTATTTGCGGGCAAGGATCAGCTTCTAATCAGTAAGAAAAAGTTATTCATTCTCGTAGTCTTGGGCGTCCTGCTCGTGTCGCAGTCGCCGTTTGCCTGCCGCCGGTACAAGCTCCGTCAATTGAACGCAGCGATCCAGCGCGTCAACTCTGAACGCACTCGGCCGCAACCAAACAATCCCTTCATCGAGTACAAGGGCGTGATGCACGTGCATTCGTTTCTCGGCGGACACAGCTCGGGAACATTTTCCGAGATCATCGACGCGGCGAAAGCAAACAATTTGGACTTTGTGATCATGACGGAGCATAAGGAGGAGGATTTCGATACCGCAGAGATGACACTTAATGGCCTTCACGGCCGCGTGCTGTTCGTGAACGGAAACGAAGTGAGCGCTGAGAATGGCGATCGAACACTGGTGACACCGGGATCGCTCTCACCGGAAGAGAAAGCCGTCGCATTCCGCAGTTCCGTCATTCGGGATCCCGTCACCATCGTTGCTTATCCTGAAGAGTTCAAGGATTGGAACCAGCTTTTCTTGACTGGGGTTGAAGTCTTCAACGTTTACACCAACGCGCGACGCATCAACCCGCTCGTCGCTTTCTTCGACGTCGTCTGGTCCAAGCGCGGTTATCCGGATCAGATCTTTGCCCTCTACCTGCGACGTCCGGACGCGAGTTTAAAACTATGGGACCAGGCATTGACGCATTCACGCATGACCGCTACCGCCGGCAACGACGCCCACGCCAACATCGGTCTCAGCTTGCGCGACAGTACGGGGAAAACACTCGCCGGCATCCAACTCGACCCGTACGAAGTCAGCTTTCGTCTCGTGCGCATGCACGTGCTGATCGATCGGAATAATTCGTTTACCGAGCAAAACGTGGTCGACGCTCTGCGCCTTGGTCACTGCTTCATCGGCTTCGATTTCCTTGGAGATACGTCCGGTTTCTCATTCACGGTGGAGAGCGGGGGCGCAGAGAACATTCAGGGCGACGAAATCACGCTGGCCGCCGACACGCGATTGAGGGTCCAGACGCCTGTTTCAAGCCGTGTAGTGTTGTTTAAGGACGGTAATGTGGTGTCGGACGAGGTCGGAGTGATGGACAAAGAGTACCCGGTAACGCAACGAGGCGTTTACCGAGTCGAGGTTTACCTGCCGCAACTGGGGAGTTTGGTAGCAGACAAGCCCTGGATTATTTCCAATCCGATTTACGTGAGGTAGGAACGTGGTCCAAACACGGTTTCGCCCCACCGGGTGCCCTGCT
>DATANW010000034.1:0-6763 GCA_036266055.1 Pyrinomonadaceae bacterium
AAGCCGCCCGGAAAGATGACGAACCCCAGGCTGTACTTGACGAACATCATCTTGCGGACGAAGAAGTATTTGAACGTGAGGCTCTTGGTTTGGTACGCATTGGGCCGCTGCTCGAACGGCAACTCGATGTTGCAGCCAACGGAGAGTCCGCCCGCTTCGAACGCGCCTTTGTTGGCGGCTTCCATGATGCCTGGTCCACCACCCGTGATCACCGCATAGCCGGCGGCCGCGAACAGCGCCGCTGTTTCCTGCGCCGCTTTGTAATCGGGATCGTCCGGTTTCGCACGAGCGGAGCCGAAGATCGAGATGCCGTGACTCAGCGATGCAAGCTCGTCAAACCCTTCTACGAACTCGCCCATGATTCTGAAGACGCGCCACGGATCGGTGTGCGTAAACTCGTCAGGCCGCGGGCTTTCGAGTAGCTGTTCGTCCTGCGTTGTTCCTGATGGTAGCGGATTGCCGCGGTTGGTGGTTTCGTCGTCGCCCTTCTTCGCCATCTCAGATACCCATGATGTTGTAGCCGCAGTCGACGTAGATCACCTCGCCGGTGATCCCGGAAGACATCGAGCTACAAAGGAAGACGGCGGTGTTTCCCACTTCGCGGGCGTCGACGTTGCGGCCGAGTGCCGCGCGTTCGGCGTGGTGTTTCAACATCGTGCTGAAATCGGCGACCCCGCGAGCGGAGAGGGTTTGAATTGGACCAGCGCTGATGGCGTTGACGCGGATGTTGCGCGGGCCGAGGTCTTTTGCGAGATAGCGAGTGCTGGCTTCGAGTGCCGCTTTCGCCACGCCCATCACGTTGTAACCGGCGACGACTTTTTCGGCGCCATAGTAAGACATGCAAACGATGCTGCCGCCTTCGGTCATCAACGGTGCAGCAGCGCGAGCGAGCTGCGGCAACGAATAGGCGCTGATCTCGAGAGCGGTCAGAAACGCTTCGCGGCTCGTGTTGAGATACTCGCCGCCCAACGCTTCGCGCGGTGCGAAGGCGATGCTGTGAATCAGGAAGTCGAGCCGGCCAAACTCCTCGCCGACGCGGCGAAACGTTTCGTCAACTTCGTCTTGCTTCGTCACGTCGCAGGACAACAGCAGCGAGTCAGGCATCGTTTCGCTGGTCAGGCTTTCGACGTTTTCTTTGAGGCGCTCACCCTGGTAAGTGAAAGCGAGTTTGGCGCCGGCTTTGTGTAGTGCTTGTGCGGTGGCCCAGGCGATCGAGCGCTTGTTGGCCACGCCAAAAATTATTCCCTTTTTGTTTTCGAGCATAGATTTTCTATAGGTTTATACAAACACGGATTTCTTAAAAGAAACACCAATCCCGGATTACGCGGCTGCGCTTTCCGGCGCGTTGATGAGCGCCTTATATTCACCACTTTCAACCCACTGGAGGATCTCGGCGACGCGCCAGACCGGGAACGGATGGCTCAGGCCGGAGGTGATCACATCGGCCCAGAAACGATCGAGCGCCTTCTCGTCATAGTTCTTCTGGAAGTCGCGGGCCTGCGCGAGAAATTGATCGTAATCGACGCGAGAAGCGAAAGTCCCGCCGCTGAGTTTCATCATCGTGCGACCGATGACGTCAGCGTCCTGCGTCACGAGCAGCGCCGCGCGATCGCATGACAGTTCGGCGCGACGGGCCCAGGCCAGCAGTGCAGCGCGCATGCTCATCGTCAGCAGTTCCTTAACGATGAACGTCAGCGGCGACGCCATCACCGCGCTCTTTGCCAGAAACTCAATCAGACGCGCAGCGGTCAGGTACAGCACGTGTTCGGAATGAATGTGGCCGACCTCGTGGGCCACGACTGCGAGCACTTCTTCGTCAGTCAAACGTTCGATAAGTTGTGAATACAAAACGATGATCGGTCGTTCAACGCCGCCGGTGAACGCGTTGACGATCGGGTTCTGCTGCACGAACAGCTCCGGCATGTCGACGCCGAGCGTCGTGCAGGCAATCTGCAGCTTCGCATAAAGATCGGGACATTGCGTCGGTGTGACTTTCACGGCGCTCGCCGTGAAGATCACGCGAATCGCGGACTCGCCGGTGATCGCGAGCAGTTTCTTCAGCGCCGAGTCGATCCCTGGAATCGCGCGCAACGCCGCCAGCGCGCGACGATCGTCGGGATGGATGTACTGGTCCTTGTCGAAATGGGCAAACTTCTTGTGCGGCTCGTCGGAGAGCGGCAGCCGGCAGCGGCCACAGCGCGCGTCGCCGCCCGCTTCTGTGCGTACCTGGTTTCGCTGGCCGCAGAAGCGGCAACGGATTGAATTTTCGTTGTCAGCCATGTTGGTGCTCATAATATCAGTGTTTGAAATGCCTCACACCTGTAAAGACCATCGCCAGACTATGCTCGTTCGCGGCGGCGATTACCTCGTCGTCGCGGACTGAGCCGCCGGGTTGGATTACAGCGGTGATACCGTGGCGCGCGGCCTCGTCGAGGCCGTCGCGAAAGGGGAAGAAAGCGTCGGATGCGAGCACGGACCCGGCCACGGGTAGTTGTGCGCGCATCGCTCCGAGGCGAACCGAATCGACGCGCGACATCTGTCCGGCGCCCACGCCGACCGTTTGACCCGCGCGCGCGTAGACGATCGCGTTCGACTTTGTGTGCTTGCAGACGGTCCAGGCGAACAGCAGGGCGCGGATCTCTTCGTCACTTGGTTGACGATCGGTCACGACCTTTAGATCTTTCGGCTTGAGTCGATGCTGATCGCGGGTTTGGACCAGCATCCCGCCGCTGATCTGTTTGTACACAGGACCCGTTGGCAGTTCGACCGAATCCATGCGCAGCACGCGCAGGTTTTTCTTTGCTTGAAGGATCGGCAAAGCATCGCTGTCGTAACCGGGCGCGATAACGACCTCGGTAAAGATCTTCGTGATCTCCTGCGCGGCGGCCGCGTCGACAGGACGGTTAATCGCTACGATGCCGCCGAATGCCGAGACCGGATCGGTCGCGAGTGCGCGTTGATAAGCGACGGCGACTGTCTCGCCTTGTCCAACGCCGGCGGGATTTGTGTGTTTGATGATCGCGCAAGTCGTCGTCTCGAAATCACAGACGAGTTCCCAGGCTGCGTCGGCATCGACGTAGTTGTTGTACGACATCTCTTTGCCGGAGAGCAGCTCGGCATTGGCGACTCCGCCATCGCCCGACTGGGTAAGTGTGGCTGATTGATGTGGATTCTCGCCGTATCGCAAATCCACTGATTTACCAGGCACTGGGAACAAATCTTCGCCGCCAAGGTATGAGCTAACGATCGCGTCGTATCGCGCCGTTTGCCAGAACGCGGCCTGCGCCAACGACTCACGCGTGGCTAGCGACAGTGAGCCGTCGTTCTGCGTCAGTTCGAAAATGAGCCTCTCATATTGCGCGGGCGCGGTGACCACCGCGACGTCGCGCGCGTTCTTCGCGGCTGAACGGATCATCGCCGGTCCGCCGATGTCGATCTGTTCGATCGCTTCTTCTCGCGTGACACCTTCGCGGGCGATCGTTTCCGCGAACGGGTAAAGGTTCACAACGACCATGTCGATCGGCTGGATGCCGTTTCGCTCCATCGCCGCGACGTGCTCGGGATTGTCGCGCAATGCGAGCAGTCCGCCATGAACTCGCGGGTGCAGAGTCTTGACTCGTCCGTCCATCATCTCGGGAAATCCGGTGATGTCGGAGATGTCGAGCACGTCGACTCCGGCTTCTCGCAACGCCTTTGCCGTTCCGCCGGTGCTGATGATCTCTGTGCCGAACTCTTTCAAGGTCAACGCGAGATCGACGATTCCTGTCTTGTCAGAAACACTGATTATGGCCCGATGAATTTTTCGCAATTGAGCAGTCATTTAGGTCGAGGCAGATTAATTGTGAATTCGTGTGTGCGGGAAAAGCGCCGGCCTGGAACTGAATACTGAACGTCGTCAGGTTTCAGGCTCACCGTAAAAAGGTGTTGTCGATCATCCCGCGCTGATTCGGCTATATAAAAACCCAGAAGATACTGACTTTTCAAATCCTCTTCGATGGCATTGAAAACCCGCGTCAGATCGATCGCTTTGGGTGCCAGCGCTGAGTCGCGATCAGCGGCCAGAAAGTATTTTCCACCAGTCTTCTCCGCGAGTTCGCGAAAACCCTTCGCCGGCGGCCGCACTTCGAGCCGGCCGTCGCGCGGTTCGAACAGCGGAAGATGAATCACATAGAACGAGACGCGTTTTTCGACGGCGAGGTTGATGACGCGGTCGTACTTGATAGCGCTTTGATTGTCGAGCCCGTCGCTGATTAAGACGACGATGCGGCGCTCGCCGCGAACCGGCGGCAGATCGTCAAACGCGTCGAGCGACTGAGCGGCGGCGTCGAAGATGGCGGTGCGGCTATTCTGTCCGGCGCGAAAGCGGAAAGCGGATCGCGCCGCCTCGGTGTCCTTGGTAAAGGGAAGCGTCAGTGAAGCTTTTTCAGAGAAACGGAGCACGGCCACGCTCGACCGGCCGCTGAAGCGAGAGAACAGCGCCAGCGCGGCGTCACGCTGTTGGGAAATGATTTGTTGCAAGCTGCCGGACTGGTCGAGCGCGAAGAGCATGGCGACGCGGTCTCCGCCGGGAGAAAAATAGACGCCTTTCGTGACTTTGTCCTGGTCTTTGAGGGTCAGGTCCTGTTCAGTCAGTCCCGCCACTGCCTGGCCCTTTTTGTCCCGAATGCGAATGGGGAAGAGCAGGAGATCCGTGTTTACGCGGACGACGTCATCGTCGTCAGGCATGTCCTGAGCGCTCGCTATGACCGGGGAAAAAGAGAAACAGAGACAGACCAGGACAAAAAGAAGGGCAGTCCGAGGGAGATTCGGCCGGTCAGTTAGACGAAAAAACGACCGAAAAACAGGATGCTGAGCAGCACGATGATGGTGATGACGATAATTTTGACCAGGCTCATGGCGAATTCCTTCGTGTTTAGGGGCAGACAATTCGCACGCGCAGTGTGCCATACGTTCGGCCCCGCAAGCCAGTTCACAAAATTTGTCCATCGCCCGTTTTAGAAGAACCTGAACGTGTAAGTGACCCTCAACCCGCGCCCCATTTCCGGCGCAAACTCCTTAATAAACGAGAGGTGATTACGATACAGCGTATCGCCCATATTGAAAAAGTTAAACGACAGGATATGCGCCGTGTGCCCGTGCGCGAACAAGTAGGAACCTGAAAGGTTAGCGACGGCGTAACCGGCAGTCTGCGTCTCGTTGGGGAACAGGCGATCCTGATGGTTCGTCATGATGATTTCCGGATTCAGCAGTAGTCCTTTGTAGCGGATTTCTACTCCGGCGCGACCGCGCAACGGCGGAATTCGCGGCAAAGGGGTGCTATCGGACGTGAGCTCGGCGTTTACGTAATCCATTCCGAGGTTTAGCCACACGGCCGGATGGAGCTGCGTCTCGAATTTTGCCTCCGCGCCGGCAAAGCGTGCAGTCGCTTGATCGTAATCGGCGACGATGAGTCCGTCTTCGACAGCGCCTGTCGGCGCGAGAAAGACAAAGTCGTTGATGTGGTAATAAAAGCCGTTCGCTTCAAAATGCAATCGCTTCGAGGAGTGACGCAGACCAAAATCGATGCCGTCCGTTTGTTCGCGCGTGAGATTCGGGTTCCCGATCTCAAATGCATTGTTGCCGCGATGTGGCCCAAGGTTGTAGAGCTCCTCCAGCGACGGCGCGCGATACGAATGCGTGTAGTTTGAAACGAACGCGCCGCCTTCCCAAGTGCGAACGCGAATGCCCGCCGCACCGGAGAATCCAGTGAACGTCCGATCGGGAAGAACTCCACGCGCCGTTGTTTCTTCCGGACGATAGCGATTGGTCTCTACGCGGCCGCCAAACTGAATCGAGACGGGTTCGAAATCCACCGTCTCGAGGCCAAAGACCGCGAACGCGTTGTGTTTCGTTGGCGGTGCGAGCGCCTCTTCACCGGTCGCGGAAAAATCGCGATGCATGCCCCAGAAACCAAAACGACCCGAGAGTTTGCCGTGCTTCCGTTGATCGAAGAGTCCCTGGTAAAGGAACGAGTTATTCTTGAATGAAGTGTTTATCGCGCCGGTCTCTGAGTCGATCTCGGAGTGCTTGTAGTTGTTGTATTGAAGCGAGAACGTTCCGGCGCTGACGAACGAGGGATTCTCGCGGAAGCCGCCACGAAACTCGATACTGTGCCGGGTTGGATTCAACTCGACAATCTCGGCCGCGGGATCGTTTGGATCGAACGGGATGCCGTAGCGTCGCTTGTTGAAGTTGTAATTGAAGCTAAAAAACCCTTTCGTGGGAAAGAAACCAAAACCTGCCGCGGCGCTGGCTTCGCGTGTGAAGGAATTTTCCACCACACCAAGCGGCGTCTTGTAGTCGCCGGAGCGCTGACCTCCAGCGTTACCCCACACGAGCCAACGGTCGGAACCGAATTCAAAACCGCCGCTGCCCCCACCTTGTCCGCCGTTTGTCGCACCCACGCCCGTCAGATATCCGGTCATTCCTTTGTGCGGCGAGTCGTGTCCGGAGATCACATTGACGACACCGCCGATAGCGCTGCTGCCGTAAAGAAGAGTCGCCGGACCTTTAACGATCTCAACTCGCTCGATTGTAAGAACGTCGATTGGTTCCGCGTGATCGCCCGATTGAAAGCCGAGTCCGCCAACACGCGAACCGTCCTGCGTGATCTGCACGCGATCGCCATCCTGACCGCGTAATACAGGACGTGCAGTGCCTGGTCCAAAACTGCGTTTCGCGACTCCGAGTTCGCCGTCAAGAGCTTCGCCGAGTGAAACCGGGC
>DATANW010000035.1:0-3075 GCA_036266055.1 Pyrinomonadaceae bacterium
CCGGAAAAGTATCGTCCGTTTCTCCCTCGACTCCGATCCAGTGAAGACGACGATCAGGAACTTCAGGCAGCCATGAACGAGCTCAACTCGCTGATTGGTTTGCGGTCAGTGAAGGAGCTAGTCGAGGGACTGGTTATCGACCAGCAAGTCGGGATCAGCCTGGGAGGCGACATAACCGTGGATGACGCGACGCGTCACATGCTTTTTACCGGCAATCCGGGAACCGGCAAGACAACCGTCGCTCGACTGGTTGGACGCATCTACAAAGCGCTCGGCTTACTACAAAAGGGACACATGGTCGAAGCCGGACACACGAATCTAGTAGGCCAGTATATCGGTGAGACTGCACAAAAAACGAAGACCGTTATCGAAAGCGCACTGGATGGCATTCTGTTCATCGATGAGGCTTACAGTCTTTCCGAATCTGAACACAGCTATGGGAAAGAGGCGATCAACGTACTTGTTCCGGCGCTCGAAAATTATCGTGATCGTCTCGTTGTGATTTTTGCCGGCTATACAAACGAGATGGAAGGGTTTGTGCGTACTAATTCCGGGATCAGATCTCGTATCGCCAAAAAGATAGAGTTCCCGGATTACTCCGTCGATGAGCTCGTACAGGTGTTTGTCGCGATCGCTACCGCGAAGAACTATACCGTTCCGGAAGATGTAAGGGAGGAGCTCCGTTATCAGTTGCAATGGTTCGTGAGCATCTCGGGGGCTGAGTTCGGCAATGCACGAGACGTCAGAGTCCAATTCCTTGATCGTATGGTAGAGGCGTGGAAGAGGCGCATGCACGCGGCGCTCAAGGCGGGTTTAGACGCTCATAGCTTTGAGCGGAGCTTTCTCGTTTCCGACGTTCCGCAAATTAAAGCTAAAGACAAACAAGCCACCATTCCCAACAGCGGCAGGACTTACAAGTTTCGTCTTGATGATATCGTCAGTACGCTACCCACCGTCCCGGTGACGAACGACAACATCCCGGATCGAATAGCGAGCTCAGTAGGTTTCATCAAGACGGATAAAGGCAGCGGCAGTGCTTTTGTGATCAGCACCAATGGTTACCTCGTGACTGCCTATCACGTTATCGAGGGGGCTACTTCGATCGAGGTCCGGATCAACGGCACACCTAGTTTCAAACCGGCCATGTACGTCGACGGCGATAAAGAGGCGGATCTTGCAGTCCTCAAAATAGACGGCGACGAATGGGCCGCAACGCAGATCGTGGCAGCGGGTTATGAGCTTCACCGCGGCATGAACCTGGGATTGCTGGGTTATCCGATGGGAGAAGCTTTCGGAGACGAAGTTACGTACACAAGCGGCGGTCTAAGTAGCATCAGGCGTTCACCCGAAGGGGTGCAAATGTTTCAGATAGACGTCAGCGCCTATCGGGGAAATTCGGGAGGGCCCGTATTTCTCAGTCAAACGGGAGAAGTCATCGGCGTTCTCAGTTTTGGTCGCAACGACACGATGAACTTCGCCGTGTCGATCGAAGAGTTGCACCAGCGTTTTCGCTAGCGTCACGAATTGGAGCAGGTGATGTCGGTCACGCGAAAAAATCTTTCTCATTGTCCTCGTTGTGATACAGCGCTGAAGCCGGAGGCGTCGCAGTGTGACAACTGCGAGTACCAGGAGATCGAAGACACCGACCTTTTAGATATCACCGAACAGCGGGAATACAAGGAGCACCTGCAGTCTCAAAGAGCAGCATGGATCGAGTTTGATAAAGCTTTGAGAAAGAAGTTACGTGAGGTTGGTGACGGGTGGTCCAGGCATGAGAAGTGGAAGCCGATTTGGGAATACATCGAGCCTATGGCCCAGGCTATCGGATTCGACCAGCGCGGCGCCAATAAGAGAGCCGAGTCGGTTTCAGATGAAACGGTACAAACAGAAGAATCAACCACTTCGTCTTTGCCGAACGCCAGTGATCACGATGATCACGGACCGCGAATATCGCACCTGGATGCCGTTCGTAAATGGGTGGCTGCGTTGAGTAATGGTGAAGTTGATTCTGTTCTGTGGCGACGATTCCTGCAATCGCTGGTTGATCCGGTAGACGATTCGTTTCTGGAGAACTTTCGCGACACCGAGATCGCACGTCAGTTTGCGCAGTTTGAAACGGCCCGGGTTGACGCGCAGGGAACGTTGCAACATCGAGGACAGAAGCGAGTCAAGCGATTTATCGAGAATCTTGGTGACGACTGCGATCTGGTGATGTTGCTGATCCCCGAGGGAGAGTTTCAGATGGGATCCGATCGCTACAAATGGGAGCGCCCTGTACATTCGGTTAACATTCGCTCCTTTTACATGGGCCAGTTTCCGGTTTCGCAGGCACAGTGGCGTGCAGTAACGCGTTTACCGAAAGTGGCGATTGAACTGGAAGATCATTGTTCGGCATTTACAGGCGATAACCTGCCCGTCGACTCTGTCAGTTGGGTGGAAGCGGCCGAGTTTTGTGCGCGCCTCGCCAAACAGACCAGCAAGCCGTACCGGTTGCCGAGTGAGGCCGAGTGGGAATACGCCTGCCGTGCGGGAAATCGCGAAGCGTTCTCATTTGGACCAGCCATTACTCCCATCATAGTCAACTACGACGCAACGCATGTCCTGGGTGATGCCGCGACCGGGATCTTTCGGAAGGAAACTGTACCGATCGGATCGTTAGGGGCTGCGAACGACTTTGGGCTTTTCGACATGCACGGGAACTTGTGTGAGTGGTGCGAGGACGAATGGCACGAAAATTATGAAGAAGCTCCGACGAATGGCTCGGCGTGGACTACCGCCGAAAGCTCAGCTCTGCGCGTCACCCGCGGCGGTTCCTGGACTCATAGCGCGGAGATTTGTCGTTCCAGTGATCGCAGTCGCGAGTCGGCGGATGTGAGTACAAGACTTCACTACATGGGCTTTAGGGTGGCGGCGAGTCTGTGAACGACGCCGAAGATTTGAATTCCTGGAGTCGCAGGAGAGCACAATGGGCATAAAGGCCGGCCTGGATTTTGGCACTACCACTTCGATTCTTTCCTACCTGGACGGCGCGAAGCTACGCGAGTTCTACTACGGCGGACATAGCGGCGGTGGTAC
>DATANW010000036.1:0-21439 GCA_036266055.1 Pyrinomonadaceae bacterium
GCATGACTACGGCAACGACCGGAACGAAGCGTCGTGCCGCCATCGAGAAACGACAACGCGCGGTGACGCTCGTTACGGGCGGCACCGGTTTTCTCGGCTCGCATCTCGTCCGGCAAATCATCGAAGACGGCGCGAAAGACATTCGAGTAATGGCGACTTCGATTCCGGACTGGCTCGTCGACCTGGGTGTCGAAACGTTCGCCGGATCGATCACGAACCCCGAAGACACAAAGCGCGCCGTCGAAGGCATCAGCGAGATCTACCACCTCGCCGGCAAAGTCTCCCGCGAACGCGAAGACGCGCGCGAGATGTACGACATTCACGTCGAGGGCACGCGCGTGCTTTGCGACGCGGCGAAAGCAGCGGGCGTGAAGACGATGGTGCTGGCTTCAACCAGCGGCACGATCGCGATCACGAAAGACGGCGATATGGTTCCGGACGAAACGCACACGCAGCCGCTCGATATCATCTCCCGCTGGCCCTACTACGCCAGCAAAGCCTACCAGGAGATGGCGGCACTCGAACGCTTCAGTGGCAAGGGTCTGCGGCTCGTGATCATGAACCCGAGTCTGTTGCTGGGCCCGGGCGACGAAAGGCTCAGCTCCACCAAGGTGGTCCTCGACTTCATGGCGCGGAAGATCAGTGCGGTGCCGGCGGGCGGCGTCAGCTTCGTCGATGCGCGCGATGCGGCGCGAAGTTTTCGCGTCGCGATGAAGAAAGGCCGGCACGGTGAACGTTATCTCCTCGGTGCGGCAAATTGGACCTTTTCCAAGTTCTTCGGACGTCTCGAACGGCTCACAAAGATTTCCGCGCCCAAGTTGGAGCTGCCTTCGCGGTTCGCGATCGCGGGCGCGCACCTTGTCGACTCGTTCTTCAAACAGTGGGACCTCGCTTCCCCGGTTGAACCCGGCGCAATTGAAATGGCCCAGTATTACTGGTACCTGAACTGCTCCAAAGCCGCTCGCGAACTCAGCTTCAAACCACGCGATCCCGGCGAGACCCTGCACGAGACGGTCGTCTACCTGCGAGAACATTTCCTCGGCGGCAACGCCTTCGGTAAATAAATTTTTTCTTCGGGGAACTCTTTACACTCCTGCGGCGTCTTAACAGCGACCAAACACGGACCTCTCAAAAACAAGGAAACGTTATGGGCTGGATTAGGGCACTAATTCTCGGCTGTGCAGCGACTGGCGTTGTTGCCGCACAAACGGTGTCGCAGTACCCGGGGACACCAACGCTCCAACTAAACACACCGATCGAGCGCACCATCGGCACAGGCCAGACGCACTCCTATCAGATCATCGCCGACGAAAACACCTACGTTCAGTTAGTTGTCGAACAGCGCGGAATCGACGTCGTGGTCCGCGTTTATTATCCGAACGGCAAAAAACCCGCTGAGTACGACTCGCCAAACGGAACTGAAGGACCGGAAAACCTTTCGTTCGTAACGTCGGTAAAGTCTTCCTATCGCATCGAAGTCACCCCATTGAGTCGTGACATCGTTCCAGCCGGCGAGTACGAGATCCGTTTGATCGAAGAACGGCCCGCCACGGAGCAGGAGATCAAAGACAGTCAAAACGTGGAAGCACTGAAAGCGCGCGCTCTTGCTTTGCTCGGCGAGGTGGAAGGCCTGATCGCAGAATTGCGCCTGCCCCAGACCCGCATCAAGACACAAATGCAGGTGGCGGGAATGCTGTGGGACACTGACGAAAAGCGCGCCTTGAAATACGTGACGGATGCGACGACGGCGTTCAAGGAGCTGATGTCGAGCGTCGACGTAACCGGCAAGAGTTACAAGGACTACAGCAGGGTTTATTACCTCATCACGAACCTGCGCCAGGAAATAATTCAGGTGTTGATATATCGCCAACCCGAGATGGCGTTGAACTTTATCCGGTCAACACCTCCACTTCCTGATCCCTACGGCAACCAGCGCGACATCACGACGAACGAGGCCGCACTGGAGATGGAGATTGCGAACCAGCTAATCGCGAAGGACCCCAAACGCACGCTCGAAATCGCGCGCGAGAATCTGAAGACGCGCTATTCCTCGTCGCTCACCAACACGATTGTTAATCTCAGACAGAAGAACCCCGAGATGGCCGCTGAATTGACCACTGACGTCGCGAACAAACTACTCCGCGACAAAACCAAGAATTCGCAGACAGCCAGTCTCATCATCGGCTTGATTCAACTGACTGGATCAACGGCCGGCAACCAGGGTGGCGACCTGGACGGAGCTGCGCGGCGTCCGCCACTCCTCTCGGACCAACTGCGTCGAGATCTATATCAGCGAGCGGTAAGCGATGCGCTCGCGTTGAAGACTCCGTTTCCCAACGTAAATTTTCCGGAACGAGACTATGCCTGGAGCCTGCTCTCCGGTTTGCAGCAGTTGGGAACCGACGTGGATACCATCGTCAATGGAGCCGCCGCGGCGGTGAGTAAGAAGGTGCACGAGTTCTCCAGCACAAACAACAACAACTGGCAGCCGATGCAGGAATTCCAGGATGCGCTCAACGACGCGAACATGCCCCTGGAGCAGGTGATTCAAATACTTTCAAGGGCCCCGAAGGAACAAAAAGAGCAACTCTTCGTCCAGCTGTCAAACCGGCTAATGAACAACGGTGAGTCGGCGCGCGCCAAACAGATCATTAACGACTACATAACCACTCCCTTCAACCGGCAACAGGCACTCCTCAACATCGAAACACAAGAGATGTATCGCTCGATGGCGAAGGGAAAAATCGATGACGCGTTGCGCAATATCGCCAACATGTCCAACCCTCAGCAACGGGCTCAGGCACTCGTGCAGATGGCGAATCAGATCGGACCCGGATACAAGCGCTCCGCAGCGATAATGTTTCTCGATCAGGCACGCGCCCTGTTGCCGGAGTCACTCCAGGCACAGGATCAGATCCAGCTGCAGGCGCTGTGTGAGCTGGCGAAAGCCTATTCTCGTTACGATTCGAAACGCGCGTTCGAGATTGTCGATCCGCTGGTGGACCAGTTCAACGAACTCAGCGCGGCGGCGCGGACGTTGGAAGGTTTCGGTGGCGAGTATTACGAGGACGAAGAGCTGAACATGCAAAACGGCAACGTCATCGCGAACGTCGCGACCCAACTGACCGGGACACTCGGCACGTTGGCGTTAACCAATTTCGACCGCGCGAAGCAGACGGCGGACCGCATCACGCTTCCGGAAGTTCGCCTCCGCGGCTATATCGACATCGCGCTGATATCGATCCAAAACGCGCGCTGATCCCGGTTCATTCGCCCAGCGCTGCGTACTTGAAAATTCGAAATCGATAACGTTGTTGCGCTCGAATCTTCCTCGCAATCTCGCCGTGCAGATTGTCGTCCCACTTCGTGTACTGATCGATAAACTTGTCTGACGCCGCTTTGTCGCCCGCGTACTGCACCGCCAGAACTCGCTCGAGCATCTTGCCGACAACCTCGTGATACTTGTCGTAGTTGATGAGCAGCGTCTTGTTCAAAAGATCAAGCCGCAGCAGATCATTTTCGAGAAAGAAGTTCCACTGCATGAGCTGCATCGTGTTGTAAGGCTGATCGCGGCGTGGACGGTTGTTTTGCAGCACGCGCAGGATGCCGCCGGCGTAGACACTCTTGAGTTGCGCGTCAGTGTAGTAGCCCTGTTTGTGCAAGGCGTCGGCAACGAAGAGCGAAACGAGGTCGGCCTTCATCTCTTCGAGCGTATTCGAGTTGTCCTGCAATGCCTCGTCGAGATCACGTCCGTCGGCGGTGCGATCGACGCCAAGATAGTGGCCCACTTCGTGCCACAGCGTGCGGTAGAAGTTGCCGTCAGGCGTCAGCGCCTTCGCTTGTTCCTCGCCGACAGCAGCGGCAAACGTTCGCGAGGTGCTTTCAAAGATACTCGTGTCGCGCATGATGTTGGCGCGCAGCAGGATGGTGCGGCCGTACCGGCGTGCGAGGTAACTCTCGTTTGGCAGAATCGTGGCCGTGTTGCCGCCGCGTGACTGACCAAAGTCGGCGACGACGTCGTAGACGCCGACGGGAATATCTTCGCGTACTTTCTTGTGATTCTTATAAGGCAGCGAATCCTCGAGCGCCTGAATGCCTTTCATGGCCTGGCGAAGCGCGGCTGTTTCCTCTTGCCGGCTCTGCAGGAGGCAGAACGAGAAGAAGGTCTTCACGCCGAATAATTCGTCGTCGTACGTTTCATACGAACCGATCTGCGCGTTGAGGTTCTTGAACCGTCCGGTGACCCAACTCGCGTCGCCTGACTCGTAATCGTTTGAAAGCAGATCTCGCGCGCGGTTGCGGAGGAAACGTGCAAACTCCCAGTCGTCTTTCTCGACGGCGTCGGCCGCTTCGTTCAAGAGTCCATACGCCTTCATCAGATCGTCAGCGTATGCGACTGAGTACGGCACCGCGTACAGAAAATCGACACCGGGCCTTACGCCACCAAGCTGGTTGAGCAACTTCGGATGCAGCGTTTGTAACACCGGATACTTCTTGAGAGTCGCGACGTCCGCCGATAGATTCATCTGGTTTCGAACCACGGTTCGCAGATCGAGCAGATCGGGACGTTGAGCGATTTGCTCTTTCGTGAAGGCGCCTACCGAATACACGTTCTTTCCGGGTTTCGGCATCTGGACCGGCAGAAACGGCTCGCGTTGGTTGTCGAGGGTGGTGGCGATCGGCCCCTGGAACAGACGGTAGAGCGTCAGCAGGTTTTGTGTTTCCGGTTTTGAACCCGTTTTTTTGTCGAGCTGTTCCAGGGCGCGAAATGAGGAGAGCGCTTCCGCATGTCGCTGCTCTTCGTAGAGCTTCTGAAAAATGCGACCGACTTCGATCAGCTTTGCCACGGCCTTCTTTTCGCCGTCAGTCAACTTCGAAAGGTCCGGCGCCAGCGTGATCGTCTGCGTCTTATCGATGATCGGCTGGCTCTTTTCGAGAGGCCAGTAACCCGCGGGAAGCGTTTGCGTTAGTAACAGTGCAGTCATGAGAAGTTTGGTCATACTCGCATTCTAATCCGAGCAAATCTGTGGCAGCAATTGTCGGCGATTTTTTGCGACACATATTTGTTGCACCTGATGTTTACCACAGAATTTGCTCGCTCGTAAGCGAGTTTGTTCGCTCATAAGCGAGGCACCGCGCTTGCACTGGTCGTGCGTGATGAACGCTCTAAGCATATTCATCAAGCGCCGTTTCCAGCGCATGAGAAGGCGTCGCAAGGTGGGCCGCGCCTACGACATGGCGCTGGAAGTGGCGCGCACGCTGCCACCGCGAGCCGGTGCGCGCGTGCGCGTGCTCGACGTCGGTTGCGGCAACGGCTTTATCGCGCATCATCTAACCGGACTGCTGGGGACCACCGTCGTCGGCCTGGACGTTGGGACCAGCACCAGTGCGCGCATCAATTACCTGCCCTACGACGGGCGTCACTTCCCGGTGAAGGACCAAAGCTTTGACGCGGTGCTGCTCTGTTACGTCCTGCATCACGCGCAGAACGCGATACTCGTGCTGAACGAGGTCAGTCGTGTGCTGCGCGAAGGAGGGGTGGCGATCATCTACGAAGACATTCCATCGTTGTGGTGGGACCGCATGGTCTGCTGGACGCACAATCGGCAATGGCGTGCCCGCACTGGACCATGCACGTTTCGACTCGAACAGGGATGGCACAAGACGTTTACCGTGGCTGGATTCGAGATCGTCAGCGAGCGACCGTTGTCGCGCTGGCGCAATCTCGCACATCCGGTCGCGCGACGGTTCTACGTGATCAGGGCAAGCCAGCGTACCCGCGATCTAACTGACGCCGATAACCCCGCGCTTCAACAGGTCTCTGATCATGCGCAAACAGTCCGCTTCCCGAAATGGACAGATCGAGAGTATGGACTGGATGTCCCATGAGCCATTGATACGCGAAAGAACAAACCCCGCCTGCGGATCGATCTCCTGCAACGTGAGATCAGAAGGCGCGACCAGTAATGTGGGCACTGCTTTCGGCGACAACTCCTTGTCGTAAACGTGCTTGACGAACTTCTCTTCAGCCTCGACCAGCAGCCGCTGCGCCTCTGAATTGTTCGGTTGCTGCTGCAGCGCTTTTTGCAGGACCAGCAACGCAGCTTCGGGATCGCTGTCGAGCTTGCGCTGCGCAGACCAAATCATCTCGGTCACGCTTTCCGGCACGTCTTCAACTTCCGCCACCTTCGGCAGGCTCTCTTCCGGCAGCTCACCCGCGACGCGGGCCACGCCTTCGCTAACCAGCGTGTAAAGCTGACCGTAAACATGAAACGCCGAGGCATGCATCTGATAACAGATCTCGCCGACCGTCATGCGTTTTTCGACAAAGAAAAGAATGCGGCGGTATTCCTTGCCGAGTTTCAACGACGAGGTCCAGCCGGCGTTGAGCTCGATGATGCTGCGGTCTGATGGGACCAAGGTGCGATAGCGGGCCAGCTCGTCGAGCCGGTAAATGCCCTCCATGATCAGTGCCGTTGGCTCAACTTCGATCAGGATCAAGTCCGCCGGCAACGGCTCTTCGTCATAAAACTCAAACTCGCCTTCGTTCCAAACAAACAGATCGTAAATCGCATCGAGCGTGCGCGTTTTGAGGATCTCGAGCACTTCATCTTCCGTCATGAACCCCTGCTGAACGAGCACCTCGCCGAGTCGCGCGCCGGAAGTGCGTTGCATTTCGCGGGCGACCTGTAGCTGAATTTCATCGACCTTTCCGTAATGAAGCAGAACCTGGCCCAGGTACTCTCGGGGATCGTTTGACTTCGACCCGACAATCAAACCGTTCTCAAAATAGACCTGTTTGCTGACGTTACCGCGATCGAACCTGAGTGTGCCCGACTTTCTTCCCGCTGCCAGAAACTGCAGCAGGTCAGTCAGACTCATCGTTTTCAACGTGCCTTGAATCGCCATCTATTTGTTTGTTTTGTAAGCCGCTCGCGCCGCGTGTCTATGTTTGGTGAGGTTCCGGGAAACTCACTGTTTTGGACCATCAATGGTTCAGGGCCGCGAAAGACTCGTCAATCTTCTACCAAATCGGCGGAGATTGCCGCTTCAGGTCCGGCTTCCCGCGCGAGTTTCAGTAGGAAGTGCAACTTGTCAGTCTGTTCTTCATTCAAGTCGACGAATCTGACGCCAAACCCGAGCCCATGATGGTGATGCCGCACCTCACCTTCCAAATATAGCCAGTCCCCGTCAGGAAGGAGTATGCGAAAGGCGACGATCTCGCCGGACATTACCTCGCCAACTGTGTCGAGGTAACAACCGCCTTCGGAAAGATCGGTGACGCGGGCGGAGTGACGTTCTTCTCCACCATGCCAAACCGCATCGAGGCGCACGCTCAAACGTGGTTTCGCCCGTCGCTCATCCATGACCCAAGCATCATAGAGTTTTTGGCGACGTGAAGAAAAGAAAAATTATTTTTCTTTAGGACCTTCAGCTAAGAGCGATCTTCTCGCATCGGCTTCGCCGCCTGATGTGCGGCGTGGCTTTGCCTCGGGCCGTCCTTAGACTGCGCTGCGAACTTTTAGCGCTTGCGGAATGATCTGGAACATCGCGGGAAGCTTTCCAGGAAGTTCTCCGTCGACTTCCAGATGTACTTCTGACGTTCGATCCGGTGGACGTACGACAACTTTTCGCGCCAGGGCATGACTGACTTCCGGCATCGAGAGGTGCGCGCCCAGGTAGACGCGCGGCGCGCTCGTAAAGATCTTCAGCGCACTCAGGTCGCCGATGCCGACAACATCAAACAGCCCGTCCGTGAGTTTTGCGTCGGGCGCGATCTTCATCCCGCCGCCGAAGAACCGCGCGTTTGCAACGCAGAGGTTGGCGACGACGAGGTTGCGCTCGTGTTCGTCGTCGAGCTGCACTACGAGCCGCGTGCCTTTATTGCGCAGCGCCGTTTGCAGCATCGACACGCCAAACGAAATACGGCCGCCGAGCCGTTTCGGCGTGTTGACGGGAAGCCAATCAGGCGCGCCGGCCTTGACGCGCTCGATCACTTTCGTGCTCATACCGCACGATGCCACGCCGAGAAAATATCGCATCGCTTCCCCGCCGTTGTGATCGACGAACGAAACGCGACCGACGTCGATCGTTCGCGTTTGGCCCGTGCGTAACACGCGCGCTGCCGCGCGACTCTGGGCAGGGATCTCAAGTGTTCGTCTAAAGTCGCCGCCAGTGCCGCTCGGCATGATGCCCAGTTCGACGTCTTTTCCTGACGACAGAATGCCGTTTGCGACTTCTGAAACGGTACCGTCGCCGCCGCAGGCGATGATCAGGTTCACGCCTTTTCGCGCGGCTTCCGTCGCTAACGTCACTGCATGACCCGCACTCTCGGTGAACACATTCTGGAACGCGCCAAACTGCGAACGCAGATCGCTCGCGATTTGCAACCAGGCTTCCGCCGTGCTGCCACCGGCAGAGGTCGGATTCACGATTACGAGCGGTAAAGTCATGGTTCTATTTGCCGAGCAACTTTCGATCCTGGTCGGCGAGTTGCGCGATCTTCTGCATCACCGTGTCGGCGATCTCCTTGTGCGTGCGGAGTCGATCCGGTTTGTTGAAATGCTCCGACAGGTCGAGCAGCGGTCCGAAGTGAATGCGAATCACTTCCTCACGGTTCCAGTTTCGCATCACTTGTCGCGGCAAGCTATTGCACAGGCCGCCGATGAACACGGGAATGACTTGCGGCCGCGCGTCCATAATCAACTTGCCGACGCCCGGCTGTGCTCGCAGAAAGGAGTATGGATCGTCGCCTTTGTTGCGTGTTCCTTCGGGATGAAAGCCGATGATATTGCCTGGTCCAGTCCGCGCGAGGCTGGTCAGGAGGCGAAACGAGTACTTATCAAACGGGCGCTTCTCAGGCAGCGGATGATCGCCGGTCGAAAAGAACGGTGGATACATCGACCACCAACCCATGATCAGGTTCACGAGCAGTCCGATCGGGCTTTGATAAAAAAACCTGCCGCGCACCGGAAAGAAAAGTTGTTTACGCCAGCTCGTGTGGCGAAAGAGCACCGTCGACACCGCGTACATGTCAAAAAACGAGCGATGGTTCGCGACGAGCAGCAGCGGGCGATCGCGTGAAGCAGCCTCGACGTTTTCGAGGCCGTACACGTTCATGATGTTGTAAGTGGAAAGGTGGATCCAACCCGCGCCCATGGTGCTCTGGCACCACGTCCAGAAGCGTTTCCACTTGCCGCGGTTCATCCGCTGGACAAGGCGCAGCGCGAGACGTTCAAACCAGGATAGAACTTCCAGTTCTTCGGCCGTGGGAATCGGTCTCAGGTCTTCGGTCTTTGGTCTTAGGTCGTGGGTTGTTGGTCTTACGTCGACAGTTCTCAATTGCAACTCCAGAACACAGGAACAAAGATCAAAGCCCAAAGAACAAAGACCAAATCACTCTATCGAGAAGTATTTCGCCTCCGGATGGTGAACAATAATAGCCGATGTCGATTGTTCCGGCTCTAGCTGAAACTCTTCAGTCAACACGACGTCGATGCGTCCCGGATCCAGCAGGGTAAAGATTTTCTGCTGGTCCTCGAGGCTCGGACACGCCGGATAACCAAAACTAAAGCGCGAACCCTGGTACTGCTGCCGGAACAATTTCGTCAGCTCGCCGGCGTCGGAACCGGCGATGCCGAGTTCGTGACGAATGCACTGGTGCCACAGTTCCGCAAGCGCTTCGGCGGTTTCGACGCTGAGGCCGTGGAAATACAGGTAGTCGGTATAGTTGTCGGCCTTGAATAACTGGTGCGAGTACTCGCTTGCACGCCGTCCAACAGTCACGAGTTGAAACGCAACGACATCCATGCGGCCGGATTCGCGTGACGCGAAGTAATCAGCCAAACACAGATGCTTGCTCGCAGGCTGGCGCGGAAATGTGAAGCGCACGTGCTCGTTCTGGTCCTTGTCGTAGACGATCAGATCGTTCCCTTCCGACTGGCATGGGAAGTAGCCATAGACGATTCGCGGTACGAGCAATCGATCGCGTATCGAACGTTCCTTCAGCTCTTCGTAGATCGGTCTCACCTTCTCGATCACGAACATCTTGTACTGGTCAACCGGCATCCGGCCCTGTTTGAACTGCCACTGTCCTTTGAATAGCGCAGTCTCGTTGACGTACGCAAAAACGTCTTCGAGATGGATGTCGTCTACTATGCGCGAACCGTAAAAGGGCGCCGTTGGAATGGGCACGTTCGGATCGACGTTCGAACGCGTCGTATGACCGGTGTCCGCGATGACGCGCGGCTTCGCGGTTTTGCGAATGCCGAGTTTCGCTTCTTCACCGACGAGATCTTCCGGATCGTCAGCGACTGCCGCGGTCGACGCAACGGTTTTCGTGGTCTGTTCGGCGGCTGGTCCGTCTTGGCCGACGAGCAGGTCCATCGTGTGCAGCCCGGCAAACGCATCGCGCGCGTAAAACAGTTGACCGTGATAGAGCGACTTCAGATCGTCTTCAACATACTTGCGCGTCAACGCAGCGCCGCCAAGCACCACGGGCACCTTGATGCCCCGCTCGTTCATCAACTCCAGGTTCTCTTTCATGATCAAGGTCGACTTGACGAGCAACCCGCTCATGCCGATCGCGTCCGCGCCGTGTTCGTCGTACGCCTTGAGAATGCTGTCGATCGTCTGCTTAATGCCGAGGTTATGGACCTTGTAGCCGTTGTTGGTCAGGATGATGTCGACGAGGTTCTTGCCGATGTCGTGCACATCGCCCTTCACCGTAGCGAGCACCATCGTTCCCTTCGCAGTCGCGCCGCCCTTCTTTTCCATGAACGGCTCGAGAAAACGCACGGCGGACTTCATGGCCTCGGCTGATTGCAGGACGAACGGCAGTTGCATCTGGCCGCTGCCGAAGAGATCGCCGACGACTTTCATCCCCTCGAGCAGAATGTTATTGATGATGTCGAGTGCCGGATGCTTTTCCAGTCCACGCTTCAGTTCGTCTTCGAGTCCGATCTTCTCGCCGTCGATGATGTGGTTCTTGAGGCGCTCTTCGACCGTCTCGCCTTTAGACGACTTGCTGGTGCTCTTCGCCTTCACGCCTTCGAACAGCTTGGTGAATTCGGTCAGCGGATCGTAGACGCAAACGTCGCCTTCAAACTGGCGCTGGTCGTAGATCAGCTCGCGCGCGACCTTCAGCTCCTGCTCGCCGATGCGATTCAGTGGTTCGATCTTGCTGGCGTTGACGATCGCCGAGTCGAGCCCGGCCTCGACGGCGTCGTGAAGAAAAACCGAATTGAGAACGATACGCGAGGCGGGTGACAGACCAAACGAGACGTTCGATACGCCGAGAATCGTGAACGCGCCGGGCAGGTCTTGCTTGATGCGACGGATCGCTTCGATCGTCTCGAGCGCGTTGCGGCGGTCTTCTTCGATGCCGGTCGAGATCGGCAGCGCGAGTGGATCGAAAAAGATGTCTGACGCAGCGAGACCAGCTTCCTGCGTCGCCTGTTCGTACGCGCGTTTCGCAATCTTGAACTTTCCGTCCGCGGTGCGCGCCATGCCATCTTCGTCGATCGTCCCGATCACCACACTCGCGCCGTACTCTCTGGCCAGTTCGATGACTTTGAGAAAACGCGGCACGCCATCTTCGTAGTTTGTCGAGTTGAGGATGCACTTGCCACCGGCGTGTTGCAGACCGGCTTCCATCTTCTGCCACTCGGTAGAATCGAACATCAACGGGATCTTGACGTTCGTCACGAGACGCGAGGCGAGCTCGTGCATGTCGGCGACGCCATCGCGGCCGACGTAATCGACGTTGACGTCAAGAATGTGCGCGCCTTCGCGCTCCTGTTCCTTGCCAAGCGCGACGAGGCCGTCCCAGTCTTCCGCGTTGAGCAGATCGCGCATCTTCTTCGAACCGCTCGCGTTCACGCGCTCGCCCACAATCAGGAACGATGCGTCCTGGACGTATGGCTGCTGGAAGTAGATCGACGATGCTGCCGGGATCAGTTTCGCGTTTCGTTGCTTTGGCGTGATTCGTTGCGCCGCCTCGACGAGCAGCTTGAGGTGCGCCGGAGTCGTCCCGCAACAGCCGCCGACGATGTTTACGCCGAAGTCCTGTGCGAAGTGGACCACCTGCGCAGTGAAACTCTCGGGCGTCTCGTCGTAGTGCATCTTGCCTTCGACTACGGACGGCAAGCCGGCGTTTGGCAGCGATGAAACCGGCAGCGGCGCGTTCTCGCAAAGGTAGCGGACGGTCTCCGTCATGTGTCGTGGTCCAGTGCCGCAGTTCGTACCGACCACGTCGATCGGAAACTGTGCGAGCGCGGTCAAGGCAGCGGCGATCTCGGTGCCGTTAAGCATCGTGCCGAACGTTTCGATCGTGACCTGTGCGATCACCGGAACGCGTCTGTGTGTCTCGGCGAAGTGCGCGAAGATCGCGCCGAGTGCGGCTTTTGTCTGGAGCACGTCCTGACAGGTCTCGACGATCAGAAGATCCGCGCCGCCGTCGAGCAGCCCGCGGACCTGGACCGAGTAAGCGTCGCGCAGTTCTGTGAAAGAGATGTGGCCCAGCGTCGGGAGTTTGCGCCCGGGTCCCATCGAACCGGCGACCCAGCGCGGTTTTGCTTTGGTCGAGTAGTCGGACGCGATCCGTTTGGCGAGACGCGCCGCGCGCACGTTCATGTCATACGCTTGATCCGCGATGCCGTACTCATCGAAGTCGACGGGCGTGCCGTTGAAAGAATTGGTTTCGATGACGTCGCAGCCGACGTCGAGAAATCCAGCGTGTACTTTTTCGACCGCGTCGGGACGGGTGACGAGCAGGTTTTCGTTGCAACCTTCAAAACGGAGGCCGCCGAAGTCGTCGAGGCTCAGGTTCTGGACCTGGAGGTTCGTGCCCATCGCGCCGTCGAAAACAATGATTCGTTCTTTTAAGGTATCGAGGAAATTCATGGCATTCCGATCAGCAATAATTAGGGCCCCGCGCTTAACAACGCGGAGCCCTCAAAACTGCTTCGAATTAGACTCGCCGAGCTGTTTAGCGGATTATTTTACGTGGCCGCAAGTCGCCTTAACTCACCACGTCAACTTGTCAAAGCGTATTGAACCACCGGGCTGAGAGGCTGTCAAGGGCCACAAAAAGGCACAAAATTAGAGCGCCCAAATCTCCTCCATCTGTAACTCAAATCCGTGTAACAAGGGTTCGCCGGAAACGACTGTGGGATCTTCGAGTACGATCGGCTCCTCGGCTGCCCGATAAACATAGACTCGATGTGCTTGCGGATCAATCAGCCATCCGAGCGTCGCGCCATTCGTAATGTACTCTTCCATTTTCTGGAAAAGCGTACGCAGACTATCCGTGCCGGATCGAAGCTCCACCACGAAATCCGGGCAGACATGTGAGAACCGATCTTTTTCAAAGTCGCTGATACTGTCCCATTTCATTCGCGACATCCATGAACCGTCGGGCGATCGGATGGCGCCGTTTGGCAAAGTAAATGCCGTATTGGAGTCGAAGCAAACGCCGCTCCGGTCGTTTTTGGTCCAAGCTGTAAGCTGATAAGTGAGGTCGGCATTACGCGTGCCAGTTCGCAGACCCGTTGGTGGCATGACTATGAGTTCTCCGGATGAGGTGAGTTCTAGTCGCAAGTCGGGATACTCCCGACACAGTTGTTCGAATTCCCGGTGCGAAACCGGTCGAGTTAAACCAATCAAATGGGGCGGAATGAGTTGGTCAGCGTGTGAGTGTGTGCGTGCCATTCTCCAGACTCCTTACTGGTCGAGCATCTTACGCGTGGTATTTTCGGTTCGCAACTGCGATCATCCGTTTTCCTATTTACCATTTCTCCTTTAGCATTTACCATTCAACTCCATGCGACGTGCCATCTATCCCGGTTCGTTCGATCCCGTCACAAACGGTCACCTCGACATCATCGAACGAGGCTGCAAGCTGTTCGACGAGATCATTATCAGCATTCTTATCAATCCGGAAAAACAGCCGTTCTTCACCATCGAAGAACGACTCGAGATGCTCGCTGAGGTCGTCGCTGACATCCATAAAGGCGGCTGCACAGTCCGCATCGATTCGTTCGGCGGGCTACTCGTCAACTACGCGGTGGCCCAACAGGCCAACGCGATCGTTCGCGGCATTCGCGCCATCTCCGATTACGAGTACGAGCTGCAAATGGCGCTCATGAACCGGCGCCTCGAACCCGGCATCGAGACAGTCTTTATGATGCCCGCAGAAACGTACTCTTACGTCAGCTCGCGGCTGGTCAAAGAAGTGTTCCAACTCGGCGGCACAATCACCGGTCTCGTGCCGCCTTTGGTCGAAACTCGAATGAAAGAAAAACTAGATAAGTCCCAATGAAAACCTACCCCGCTATGTCACCATTCCCTGTTTCTGAAAACGTCTCGCGCATGCAGTCATCGGCCACGCTGGCGGCCGCACAAGCGGCAGAAGCACTGCGCGCGTCCGGCGTAAACGTCTGCGACTTCGGCGCCGGCGAACCCGACTTCGATACGCCGGAAAACATCAAGCAAGCAGCCGCCGAAGCGATGCGCGCCGGCCGCACGAAGTACACTGCGGCGGGCGGCGTACGGGAAATTCATCGCGCGATTATCGATTTCTATCAACGCGATTTCGGCACCGAGTATCAACCAAGCGAAGTGATGGTTACCGCTGGTGGCAAGCAGGCGATCTTCAACGCGGTCGTCACGTTGATCAATCCCGGCGACGAAGTGCTGATCCCGAAGCCGTACTGGGTGACGTTTCCGGAAGTGGTCGTGTTCGCGGGCGGCACACCCGTGTTCATCGAAACTGAAGACACGGATTTTTTGCTGACTGCGGAACAGGTCGAGGCGTCAATAACTCCCAAGACAAAACTGATCATTCTGAACTCGCCTTCGAACCCATCCGGCCGAGTGCTTCCACCCGCCGACTTCCGTCGCATCATGGAACTCACAGCAGAACGCGGCATCTACGTCGTCTCCGACGAGTGTTACTTGCGCTTTGTCTATCCACCGGGAGAAGTCTTCAGCGCCGCAAGTTTGCCGGCCGACATTCGCGCGCGGCTCTGCATCGCGGGATCTTTTTCGAAGACTTACGCGATGACGGGCTGGCGTATCGGTTACGCGCTGGCCCCAACTGAATGGACGAAAGCGATGTTGAAAGTGCAGGGCCACTCGACGTCGAACGCGAACTCGATCGCGCAATGGGCCGCAGTCGCAGCGTTAAGCGGACCGCAAGACTCGGTCGCTACGATGCTCGCGGAATACACACGCCGCCGAGAGTGGCTACTCGCTGCGTTGAAAGACATTCCCGGGATGAAGTGCTCGGAACCGGAAGGCGCGTTCTACGCGTTTCCCGACGTGCGTGGCTGTTTGAAGAATGGACTCAAGACTTCAGGCGACTTCGCGCAGGCATTGCTCGAGAAAGAACACGTGGTGGTGACAGACGGCGCCGGTTTCGGAACCGAAGGTTTCGTCCGCATGTCCTATGCAACGTCGATGGAGCAGATTCAGGAAGGCGTGAAGCGAATCAAGCGTTTTGTAAACACGGATTAGACGGGTTAGGTCTAATCCGTGTGTTACGAACTTAGTAAAGGTTGAAGTTGTATTCGAGCTGCATCCACATCGAGACCTGATGTCCGTCCTTGGTGGCCGGCTGAAACTTGATCTGACGTGCTGCCGCAATCGCTTTCTCAGTTAATCCGTAAGGCAAACCTCGCATCGTTTGGATGTTGGTCACCTGCCCACTTGAAGCAAACACCACTTTCAGCACTACAGTGCCCGTGACCTGGTTCTTGCGTGCCTCTTCGGTGTACTGCGGTTCCGGCTTCGACAGCAGACGCGCTTTCGTCGTCACGTCCTTGCCGGTGAAGATGCGCGAATAGTCGCCACCGCCACCACCGCCTGCGCCACCACCGCCGGCCCGGAAGTCGCCGCCGCCGATGTTACCGCCGCGACCCGGTCCGAGACCGCCGCCTTCACCTGGACCAATACCGCCGCCGGTGCCCGTTCCAATACCGTTACCAGTTCCGGGACCGGACGAAGGATCGGTGCTCTTCGATTTGTAGTCACCGTACGGCAGCACGCGCGCGTCAGCGGGAACCAACATCGGATCCGCAACGACCGTAGCCGCAACCGGCAACGCCGGGTTCTTCGGCAGGACCGGCTTCGGATCCGGCGCTACAACCTGCGGCACGTCCAATGAAGCCTGCGGCACTTTACCGAACGATGCGGGTTTCGATTCTTCACGTCCGCCACCGCCACCACCCTGTGGCCGTTCAAACTTCGGCTTGCTACCGCCGCCGTTTCCCTTGTTCAAGCCGGCAGTACCCGGATCGGGTGTCGGCTGTTCGTCAGGAATGTCGATCACCTGCTCGACCGCCAGATCTTCGTTTGGATTAACGTTACTTGCCAGCAGGCCCTGACCCTTACGATCGATCGCGACGACGATGCCGAGAATCACAAACAGAAACACGAACGACGAGATCATCGCCGCCACGACGCTGCGCGAATCGGACGGTTCAGCGCCCATCACTGCCGCGCCTCGCTCACGACCCAACCAGGTCGAGAACAGAGCGATCAGCAAGCCGCCGGCAACGACTGAAAACCCAATCAGACCGGCTTTCGAAGCACCGGATGATCGCGTTCGGTCCATCAGCATGACGACGCCGACCAGCGCAAGTATCCCTAAGAACGCACAACCCATCGCGACCAGCACATTCGGTTTCCCCAGGAACTTCCGGAACATGCTGCCATAGCCGACGATGGTGCGCTTCGTAAAGCCGAACGGATCGCGTTTGAACTCGGGCCACGTCAGTTGGTACTCGTGGGCCGTATCTTTTAGTTCGTGCGTGAGACGGGAAACAAGACCCGCATCATCAAGGAAGGTAAAGTGGTATTCGTCTCGTGCCACGTGCGCTTGTGAAGAGCTCGAAGCAGCGCCGGAAGCGGCAGTCCAATCGGTACCCGAGTCGACGTGAACGGGTTCGGTTGGGGCCGTTGTTTCAGTGTAAGCGGCAGCCGCGTGAATTGCGGGCGGCTGATCGTTTTTGCTAACCGTAACGCTGGGATCTTCGCCGCGGTTGGGTGAGACCGCAGTTAGCGGAGTCCCATCGACCGGGCAAAAACTGAATTTATCAGCAAACTCTTCTTCGCACTTGGAACAGAACTTCATCGACGCTACCTCTTCTCGCCTCAGGGAAAGCAGTCCGGGATTCAAGATCCCGTCTGCACCAGAAAATTCTCTCGCAAAACTAGTTTCGATTCGCTTGTCGAGAACTCTCGAAGGCCCTGGCGTGGTCCAGCGTTCGAGCAAAGCTTTGAGCTCGTCCTCGGAATCATACTTGTCTTCCGGCTCAACGCCCATTTCAGGCCTCCTTCAAAGTAACAATTTCCCGACCACTATTCAATTGCTGACTGCTGTTTAAATACGGCCGCAGCACTCTCTTAAGACTCTCCCGCGCTCGGTAAAGGCGGGCTTTTATCGCTCCCACATCCGCCTCAACTACAGCGGCAATCTCGTTCAAGCTCAACCCTTCATACTCGTAAAGAATCAGGGCTTCTCGTTGCAGCTCAGGCAGCCCGAACACCGCCTCTCTCACCCGCGCTGCCAACTCTTCATCCAGCAACCGTCGCAACGGCGCATGTCGTGGCGACGCTTCAGGCTCGTCAGTCATTTCCTCGAGCCCGGTCTCCCGACTCGTACTTCTGAAGTGCTTCAACGCCAGGTTTCTGGCGATCGCAAACAGATAAGTTCGGAGAGCGGCACGCTCCGGCCGATAACCTTCGGGCCGGCGAATCAAGCTCAGAAAGCAGTCGTGCGTGATGTCTTCCGCAATGTCAACAGCACCAAGGAGCCGATAAGCAAAACGAAAAATCGGGTCCCGGTGTCGATCGTACAACTCTAAGAAAGCCGCCTGGTCGCCCTTCCCAGCTTGTTCCAGCAAGAGCTCGTCTGTGGTTCTCTCGGGCAATACAAGCACTCGATCCTGCAGGAATTGCTTCCTACTGTAGTTACCAAAACGCTGATAAAAGTTACGGTCTGATCGGGAAAAAACTTTGCGCGCGAAAGAAATATTAATCCCGCAAGGGCGGCAAGTACATAACTCTTTACGGTTCTTGCCTGGTCGGCCGCCCTCATTGCTTTGCCAACCGAGGCTTAGGATGCGGTTAAAAGCCAAACGGTTGACGGGTAAACTCACGGCATCTAAGATGTTTTGCTCCCTGGCGGCCCTGTAACTTTTGAGCGGAAGACTCCGGTTTTAGCCTCAACATGTCGATACCATCCACAATTCCAGTTTCTGGCCGTTTCTGCGTGAAATCGGTCGTTTTGGTCCTGTGTCTCCTGCTGCTTGCTCCGACCGTAGCCGCACAGCCGCCTAACGAGCCGCAACGAGAGCAACTACTGAACGGCCTGCGCGTGCTGCTCTGGGAGAGGCCCGGAAGCTCCGAAGTTTTACTGAAACTCCGAATAAATAGCGGCGCCGCGTTCGATCTCTCCGGCAAGTCAGGTCAGATGGCGTTGCTCGGCGATCTGTTGTTTCCCGACGCAAACACCTTCCAGTACTTCACCGAAGAGATGGACGGGAAGCTCGAAGTCGTCGTCAATTACGACTCAACGACCATCACTATGATGGGCAAGGTTGCGCAGTTTGAAGAGATAGTCGACACGTTGCGAAACGCTTTGATGTCGACGCAGTTGACGCCGGAAGTCGTGACTCGAATCCGCGACGCCAGAATCAAAACGCTCAAAGACGCCGCGATCGCGCCCGCGCTCGTCGCTGACCGCGCGATCGCCGCTCGACTGTTTGGTGATTTTCCATACGGAAGGCTGATGGGTGGCACACCCGAAGATCTCGCTCGCGTCGATCGTGCAGATCTCATGCTCGCTCGCGATCGCTTTCTAAACTCGAACAACGCAACACTCGCGATTGTCGGCGGTGTAACTCGCGCTCGCACTTTAAGAACCTTACGTCAGTTGCTCGGGCCATGGCGCAAGAGCGAAAACATCGTGCCGACGACGTTTCGTCAACCAAAAGCTCCGGATGCGCGAACGCTGATCGTGAACATTCCTGGGCCAGCGGCTGAATTGCGTCTCGCGATGCGCGGCGTTTCACGAACGGATCCCGATTACTTCACCGCAAAAGTACTGGCGAAGATCGCAGAGCAACGCTGGCAAGGACTAACACCCGAACTCGTGAAGCAACCGGTCTTTGTCAGAAGCGACAGCTACACTTTGCCCGGCGTATTCGTTATGGGCGCGACAATCAACACGCAAAGCGCAGCGGATGCCCTGGCGAACGCGCGAAAAGTGATGGATTCATTGATGACGACGCCGGCAACTGCCGCTGAATTGGACCGCGCGCGAACCGAAGCGATCGGCGAAATCTCGGGCACACTGTCAAAACCGGAATCTTTTCCCGATCCCTGGCTCGATCTGGACACGTATCACTTGTCCGCCTTGCAGGATCCGATCGCGCTGTTGAAAGCGGTGACGGTGCCGGACATCCAGCGGATCGCGACGCGGCTATTTAAAGATCCAAGCCCGGCATCGGTTATCCTGGGCGAGACAGCTCCACTAAAAGCGGCGCTCCAGGGACGTTTTCAGTATGAGGTTATGGGTGAAATTGCGACTCCAACGCCTTCTCCGAAACCACCGGCAACACCGGGCACAAAAGACGGTCCCGGGTAATCACAAATTGTTTGCAAGCGACTTGCAACCAAACCTCCATCAGTTTTGGCTTAACTGTGTCTGAGAACGGAAGTGCCGCAAACGAACATGCGGGCCGCGTTCGCGAGATGTTCTCGAACATCGCGAATCGGTACGATCTTTTAAACCACCTGCTCTCCGCGAACGTCGATAAACGATGGCGGCGGATAGTAGCGACAAAGGTGCGCGATAAGCTTTCGTCGAGCGGCGCGTGCGTGCTGGATGTCGCCTGTGGGACCGGGGATCTGTCACTCACGTTGTTTGAAATTACAGGAGCACGAGTTGTTGGCACTGACTTTTGCCGGCCGATGTTGGCAGTCGCCGCCGGTAAGACTTCTAGTCAGGTGCCGCTGATTGAGGGTGACGCATTGCGGCTTCCCTTTCGGAGTGGCTCTTTCGACGCAGTGACGATCGCGTTTGGTTTGCGAAATCTGTCGAGCGTCGAAAACGGTCTTGCGGAACTGTGCAGGGTTTTGAAACCGGGCGGTTGGGTGGCAGTGCTCGAGTTTTCCAGACCTTCGAACGCGATCGTTCGGGCTTTTTACGGCCTGTACTTTCGAAATGTGTTGCCGATGATAGGGGGCGCCCTTAGCGGTTCGTTGAGCGCTTACGCTTATCTACCGGCGTCGGTGCAGAAGTTTCCGGACCAGGCGCAACTCGTGCTCCTGATGAAACAGGCAGGTTTCGATCAGGTTCAATACCAGAACCTGACAGGCGGGGTCGCTGCTCTGCACATGGGCAGACGACTGGTGGAATAGATTTTTAAAGATTGGTTGCAGCTACAAGTTTGCAACCAGATACGTAGTCACGGGGTATGGTTTGGTAAGCGCGCGGTTGTCGGGGCTGTGCGAGTATTCGAACTTACCCCGGACTACGTTTTTATTTTGGCATCCGTGTTATCCGCGGTTTCACTTCTGATAGAATCCGCACGGATTGAAAACCAAGCTCCGGCATAGCATCCTTGGCGGCCTGCGTCGCGTACTCATTCTCCTATTGGTTGTCTGGACCGTCGTCTCGCTTGTGACGCTGCTCATCGAGCTGGTACCAGGCGACCCGGCCGTCGCGATTCTTGGCGAGCAGGCGACGCCCGAACAGTTCGCGCAATTCCGCGAGAAACACGGACTCGACCGTCCTCCCTTCTTCTTCTCTTTCCCACGTGACGACAACGGCGAACGGCATTTCGTCTGGCACGGCGTGGACAATCGTTACACCGACTACTGGCGTGCGTTGTTGCACGGCGACATGGGTCTGTCGTTTCGGAATGACCGTCCTGTCGTCAGTCTGATCCTTGAACGTTATCCGGCAACTATCGAACTCGCGATCTTCGCGATGCTCATTGCGGTGGCGATCGCGATTCCACTCGGTGTCGTCGCCGGCACACATCGCGGAACCTTGATCGACAACTTTGCGTCGGTTATCGCCTTGCTCGGCATCAGTTTGCCGAGTTTCGTGATCGGCCCGATGCTGGTTTACGTTTTCGCCGTCAAACTCCGCTGGCTTGCTCCGTCGGGTCGCTTCGACTGGAGCGACATCATTCTTCCCGCTTTCACCCTCGGCGCGGCACTGTCCGCCATCCTGACGCGCATGGTGCGTTCATCGGTGATTGAAGAGTTGGGCGAAGACTACGTCCGCACCGCGCGTGCGAAAGGTTTGAGCGAGCGCACGGTAGTTTACAAACACGTGCTGAAGAATGGGTTGATTCCAGTCGTCACGATTCTCGGTTTGCAGCTTGGCGTTTTGCTTGCAGGCGCGATCATCACTGAAAAGATT
>DATANW010000037.1:0-2418 GCA_036266055.1 Pyrinomonadaceae bacterium
ACGTTGCACTCGGTGGAGTTCCAGGTGAAGTAGGCAATACTCACAGGCAAATCGAGGCCACGGATCCGCGGATCCTTGGCCTCTTTTTGTGGTCCAACAACTGACCGATCCGTCTGCCTATGTGACCGAACTAATGTCACCTTGACCAGATTCAAGTCATTCGCAAAATAACGGCTTTTTTCGTTATTGACCCGCCCTCAGAACACTGGTACAAGCATGAACAAGCCCCTGCCGGAGTAACTTCTGCCCTACCGGCAACCCTCTCCAAATTGAACATCCGTCACTCGGATTTGGAAGGATACCCATATGTTCACCCACAACACCCGACCCGCGCCGCGAAGGACTTCCCGACAGCAGAACCATACGCCAGCCCTGATGAGGAGATGGCGTGTCGTCGCGACTGCTTTCACCGTGCTCTTCGCTTGCGCGATAGTGGTCCAACAACTGTATTTCGCGCGGCCGGCCCAAGCCGCAATCAGCGTGTTCGTCAACGAGATTCACTACGACAACACCGGTACTGACACCGGCGAAGCGATTGAAATCGCTGGTCCAGCCGGCACGAATCTCTCCGGCTGGAGCTTAGTGCTTTACAACGGTGCAGGCGGAGCTGCCTACGACACGAGAGCGTTGTCGGGCACGATCCCCAACCAACAGGCCGGCTTCGGCACGCTGCATTTCACTTATCCCGTCAACGGTATCCAGAATGGTTCGCCGGATGGAGTCGCGCTGGTCAACGGCGCTACGGTGGTCCAATTCCTGAGTTACGAAGGAACGTTTGCCGCGACCGATGGACCAGCGAATGGAATGACGAGCGTTGACATCGGAGTGGCGGAGAATGGCGCCGAGCCTGTTGGACGCTCGCTACGTTTGACCGGTACGGGTCAGTTTTACGAAGACTTCACGTGGGCCGGTGCGACGATCGCTGCCACTTTCGGCGCGGTCAACACCGGACAAACTTTTGGCGCAGCCGATGCGGCGCCGATCGTCCAGAACACAGTGCCCGCAAACGGCGCCCTGAACGTTGCCGTCGATTCGAATATCAGCATCACGTTCAGTGAGAGTGTTAACGCCACGGGCAGCGCGTTCTCGATTCAATGTCCGACTGGAACGCCGATCGCTTTCACGCAGAGTGCTTCGCCAAGCACGACCTACACACTCGATCCGAACGTTAACCTGCCCTTCAACACCGTCTGCACGGTAACGGTGAGCGCGACTCAGATCACGGATCAGGACGCGAACGATCCACCTGATCAGATGGCGGCGAATTTCGCGTTTTCGTTTACCACCGCGGCCGCTCCCGTCGCGAACAACATCATCATCAACGAACTCGACTCCGACACGCCCGGCACGGATGCGGCCGAGTTTGTCGAACTCTACGACGGTGGCGTCGGCAACACTTCGCTCACCGGTCTCGTCGTCGTCTTCTACAACGGCGCGACCGATACGTCGTATCGCTCGATAGACCTCGACGGGTTCAGCACGAACGCACAAGGATATTTCACGTTGGGCAACACCGGCGTTTCGGGTGTTGACGTAACCTTCCCCGGTAACACTCTGCAAAACGGCGAAGACGCAGTCGCGCTCTACGCCGCCAACGCGTCAGACTTCCCGACGGGTACGGCAGTCACGCTGACGAATCTGCGTGATGCGCTGGTCTACGACACGAACGATGCGGACGATGCGGGTCTGCTGGTGTTGTTGAATCCAGGTCAGCCGCAGGTTGACGAATCAAGCGGCACCGCGCCGGACGTCGATTCAATCGGACGCTGTCCGAATGGTGACGGCGGCGCGCGTAACACGACGACGTACGTTGCTCGCACGCCAACACCTGACGGTGCGAACAACTGTCCGCCGCCGGCAGTCGTTGCGGCCATTCATGAGATCCAGGGCAACGGTGCGATTACTCCGTTCAACGGACTCAGCGTGATCAGCTCCGGTATTGTCACCGCGCGCAAATCAAACGGCTTCTTCATGCAGGAACCTGATGCGACGGTCGATGCGGATCCAAACACGTCAGAAGGCATCTTCGTTTTCACGGGTGGCAGTCCGACCGCTGCTGTTGGCGACTTAGTGACGGCTACCGGAACGGCGACGGAGTTCTTCAACCTGACGCAGATCTCGAGCTCGGACAGCAACGTCTCGATCTCGTCGAGCGGCAATCCGCTGCCGGCGGCGATTACGTTGACGACGACGATCCTTAACGCAGCAGGCACTCCGGATCAGCTCGAACGATTCGAAGGCATGCGCATGCATGCGGATACGGTCGTGTCTGTCGCGCCGACAAACGAGTTTGGTGAGATCTTCACCGTGCTCGACGGCGTGGCGCGACCGATACGCGAACCCGGTATCGAATTCGGCTTAACCGTGCCCCCTGATCCGACGTCCGGTTTGGTCGACTGCTGCATTCCGATCTGGGAC
>DATANW010000038.1:0-13239 GCA_036266055.1 Pyrinomonadaceae bacterium
GGCGTGATCGGAAGCCGCGCGTTGTGCGACTACATGGCGATGTTTCTCAACTTCGATATCAACAGTTACGCCGTGCCCGTTTGGATTTACGCGGCGGTAGTGATCGTCGGCATCGCAGCGCCATTGATCGCGGCGGCGTATCCGGTTTGGCGAGGCACAGGTGTTCCGGTGCGGATGGCGTTGACGGACTTCGGGTTGTCGCGCACGACCTTCGGCGCAAGCGCGGTCGACCGTTTGCTCGCGAGGATTGGCGGGCCGTTCAGTCCATTCGTGTTCGCGATTCGCAACTGTTTTCGCCGCCGCGCGCGACTCGCATTGACGCTGTTGACGCTTGCAGCCGGTGGGCTCTTCTTTCTCGCCGCGCTGAACGTTCGTGCGTCGATCATCAACACACTCGATCGCATGTTCGCGGCGCGAAAGTTTGATCTGGCGGTGACGTTCAGCAAACCGTACGCGTGGGAAAGAATTCAACGTGCGGTGGGCGACACGCCGGGAATAACGCACGCCGAGGGCTGGTTTTTTACGGAGGGCGTAGTCGCTCCGGACACGGAATTCACGGTAGCGGCCCTGCCGCTCGATACGAAACTCCTCGATCTCGAAATTCTGGAAGGCCGCTTTTTACAACCAGGCGACACGAATGCACTCGTCATCAACAACTCGCTCGCCGCGCGCGCGCCGTCGCTCCGCGTCGGTCAAACGGTCACACTCCGCATCGACTCCGTCGAATCGAACTGGCGTGTTGTGGGACTGGTGAAAGAGGCGTACTCGCCGGCTGTCGCCTACATCCCGCTCGACTTCATGCGTCCACGGCAGCCGGGTATGACCAACAGCGTGCGCCTGGCATTGGCCCAAAATGATTTCGATTCGATCAGCATCGTCAAGCAAAACCTCGATCGGAATCTGGAACAACAAGGGGTGCGCGCGCGTGGAAGTTCGAGCAAAGCCGAGAACCGATTCGGGTTCGATCAGCACATGTTGATGATCTACATTTTTCTGATTGTGATGTCTGCAATTGTGGGCAGCGTCGGCGCGCTTGGTTTGATGACGACGATGAGTCTCAACGTGCTCGAACGCCGGCGGGAGATGGGTGTGTTGCGCGCGATCGGCGCAACGCCGCGAGTTGTTTGGCTGATCGTCGTTGTCGAGGGACTCGTAATCGGAATCGTGAGTTGGACGATCGCGGCCGTGCTGGCGTGGCCGGTGAGTAAAGCGCTCGGCGACATGTTCGTGCGGTCGATGCTTCATGGTGGACTCGATTTCAGCTTCGAGCCGCGGGGGCTCTTGATCTGGTTCATCGTTTCGATTAGCGTGAGCGCCGCAGGCAGTTTTCTCCCCGCCTGGAAAGCATCGAGAACCACCGTCCGAGAAGCATTAGCCTATGAATAAGCGAACGCCGTTTCTAACCTTCCTACTCTTAATCGGTCTTCTCAGCACGAGCTGGACGGGCCTGCAGACTGCCGCGATGCGCGTCGCCGCAAACCGCGTGGCCCAGGCGCCCAAGAAAGCTGCGAGCACCGTAGTTGCGGCGATTCCGTTCGAACTCAACAACAAACACATCATGCTGAACGGCAAGGTCAACGGGAAGCCGATCACGTTTGTCCTGGACACGGGCGATCAGGTCGCCATCGTCGATCTTGATCTCGCCAAACGAATGAACCTGGACCTCAGCGGCGAGGTTCGCGTCGGTGGCGCGGGCGCCTCGATCTCTACCGGCTCTTTGGTGAAGAACGGATCGTTCACGATCGACGGGCTCGAAGGTTTTTCTCAACCGGTGCGAATGGCGTTACCACTCGGCAAAACGCTTTCGGCGCGTGCGGGCCGCGACTTCGAGGGCATCATTGGTCAGGAGTTTATTCAGCAGTTCGTCGTCGAGATCGATTACCTGGCGCAAACGCTGAAGCTGCACGACAAGGCGAAGTTTGTTTATAACGGTCCCGGCGAGAGTGTCCCGATCCGGTTGGTCAATGGACATCCGATCATGGAAGCGGAAGTGACGCCGGTCGGCGCGAGCGCACCGCTAAAAGGCAGGTTTGTCTTCGACATCGGCGCGGGACTGGCGCTTGCGCTTTACAGCCCCTTCGTTGCCGAGAACGGTTTGCTTGGTCCGGATGCGAAGACGATCAGATCGTTGGGAGGCGCTGGCGCTGGTGGCGAGACTAGCGGGCAGATCGGCCGTGTTACCGATTTGAAGATCGGCAACTACACGATCAAGAGTCCGATCACGCTCTTCTCAACTGACAAAGCGGGAGCTTTCGCGAGCGACCAGTTGGCGGGAAACATCGGCGCTCGCGTCGCAAACAAGTTTCGAATCTTTCTGGATTACGATCGCAAGCGGATCATCTTCGAACCGAATTCGACTTTCGCGGCGCCTTACGATCACGCGCAGCCGGGAATGAGTGTGATCGCCGAAGGCGCTGACTATCGCGTGTTCCGCATCAGGGCCGTGCTCGAGAACTCCCCGGCTTCCGAAGCGGGACTGCAAAAGGACGACATCATCACGACCGTCGGCAATCAGTCCGCCGCCGAGTTGACGCTCTCGAAGTTGAACGAGATGTTTGAGCGCCCCGTGCCGTACAAGCTCACGATCCGGCGAGGCGAGCAAACGTTGCAGATCACACTCAAGCCGCGACAGCTTATTTAAGTTTTCTAAGCGGATTGCAG
This sequence comes from Pyrinomonadaceae bacterium, assembly GCA_036266055.1. Taxonomy (GTDB): domain Bacteria; phylum Acidobacteriota; class Blastocatellia; order Pyrinomonadales; family Pyrinomonadaceae; genus PSRF01. Next base: position 2,662 of record DATANW010000038.1, read on the forward strand.
CGTCAACCGGTGCGGTTCAGAATGAACTTAACGATGTCTCGCAGCACCGTCGTCGGCCGGTCGATCCGATCGAGCGCATCGCATGCGGCGCGATGAGCGTTTGCGGCAGATCGGCGTGTTTCCTCCATCCCATACAAAGCTGGATAGGTTGCTTTGCGTGATTGCGCGTCTTTGCCCGGCGTCTTTCCGAGATCTTCGGCGCTGGCAGTTATGTCGAGCAGATCGTCTGTGATCTGAAACAGCAGACCGAGATGCGAGCCGTACGCGGTGACGGCGTCGAGTTCAGTGTCACTTGCTTTACCGATGATCGCGCCGCAGCGAGCAGCGGCAACGATTAATGCCGCGGTCTTGTGACGATGAATCTCTTCGAGCTCGCGAGCGTTCACCTGGCGCGCTTCGGCTTCCATGTCGAGCGCCTGGCCCGCGACCATACCTTCGGGAGTTCCGGAGGCGCGTGCGAGTTCAGAGATCAGCGCGACGCGCGTGGCCAGATCGAGTTGCTCGTCTTCGGCGATCGTGCGAAACGCGAGTGTCTGCAACGCATCACCCGCCAGGATCGCAGTCGCTTCGCCGAAACGCACGTGACACGTGGGGCGACCCCGACGCAGATCGTCGTCGTCCATCGACGGCAGATCGTCGTGGATCAGCGAGTACGTGTGAATCATCTCAAAGGCACAGGCAGTTTTGATCAGCACTGTGATTGGAGCGTCGAACGCTTGTCCGGTGGCAAGCAGGAGCGCGGGCCGAAAACGTTTGCCGCCGGCGAACATGCTCCAGCGAATTGCTTGATGGACCTTTTCCGGCGCGGCTCCGGATGCAGGCAGCAGATTGTTGAGTTCGACTTCGACGAGGGGGTTTTGGAACACGGATTTTAGGAATTGTTATCGGCGTCGTTTTCAGCGGGCTCGGTGAACGCGCTTACAACCGGTCGTCCCTGATTGTCGCGCAGCAGGATCTCGATGCGTCGTTCGGCCTGGCTCAACCGTTCCTGACACTCTCGCGAAAGGCGGATGCCTTGCTCAAACAACTCGAGGCTTTTCTCGAGCGGCAAGTCCCCGCCTTCGAGTTGCCGAACGATCTGTTCCAGCGCTTCGAGCGAGGTTTCAAACGTCCGGCTCTGTTCCTGACCGTTTTTCATGTGGCGTTCTGGGATTTTCCTCTTTAACGTGTGTCTCTCGCTTGCGAGAGCTCAGCGTTTCTTGGTGCGCTTGCCGGGTTTTACCAACGGAAGCTGCTTCTCGAGCTGCCCAATCGCAGGCAACTGCGGCATAACACGATCGACGACGCGTTGGACCACGACGTCGTCCTTGAAATCGGTGACTCTCCAATCGTCGCCGCCGCGTTTCATCACGATTTCAAATCGCCGATCATTAATCAACGCCGTCGCTCGCGCGGTCTCGCCTTCAGTCGTGATCGTCATCAACGAAGGCACGGCGATCACCAGCAGGATAAACGGACGCGGCTTCGACTTCTCAGCAAACGCCTGAATCTGCTTCACGACCTCATCGTGAATGGCAGGCTTGATCTCCTGCAACGCCGGCGGCATCGTGCTGTCGATCTGTTGTTTGGCGGTGGTGCTCAACGCCAAACCGTAACGCGCCGCTGCCTTTTCGCTCGCAGCGGCGACCATGTTTTTGGCGATCTCGTCGTCATCGAGACGCTTCTGAAACTCCGCCACGTCACCGCGCTGCGCAGCATCGATCATCAGCGATAACGCGTACGCCGGAGTCGACTGATAATGCCGCCAGACGAAATAGCCAACGATAGCCGCGACGCCGATAGCGATCAGCACGAGCACAAACAGCACGCCGAGCACCTTGGGCCAGCGACGGGATTTTTTCACGCCGCCTGGCGCAACCCTTCCGCCCGGACTCCCCGGCGTTTGGCGTCCCGGCGCCGGTGCATCCAGGTCGATGACAATGCGCTTCCGGCTCATTGCTCTTGCTCTGTGGTTACTACTCGAGTGTTCAGTTTGCCCTTCGCGAGACGCACGCTAACTTCGTCACCCACGCTCACCGCCGCCGCGTCGCGCACGAGTCGGCCCGAAGCATCCTGCGCTATCGCATAGCCTCGTTGCAACACGCCAAGCGGCGACAACGCGTCCAGCGAGGCTGCCGCAAGCGCCAACCGCTCTCGTCCGAGTTGAATCTTCTCATCCATCGCAGCGTCGCACGCCGACGACGCCGTCTCGTAACGCCGTCGCGCAGACGTCAATCGCGACTTCACTTCATGAAACGCGTGCGACAGCGCCTGTTCCTGCACCCGCGCGCGAAGGTTCACCACCTGGTATCGCGTCAAGCGGACCAACTGCCGGCCGAGATTGTCGAGCGCCGAACAGATCTGGTCCTCGCGTGCGGCGACGATCTCCGCAGCGGCAGACGGCGTCGGCGCACGAAAGTCGGCGACAAAATCCGCAATCGTGAAGTCTGTCTCGTGTCCGACCGCCGAGATCACTGGAATCGTCGACTTGCGGATCGCGCGCGCCACTTCTTCCTGGTTGAACGCCCACAGGTCTTCAGTTGAACCACCACCACGGCCGACGATCAACACGTCGACGAGATCGCCGCTCCGGCCTTCGGCCAGCGCGCGCTCTTGATACTGATTGATGAACCGGATCGCGCGGGCAATATCCGGACCAGCAAGGTCGCCCTGCACGCGCGCCGGCGAAAACAGCACATGGACCGTGCGCGTGCGTCGCGAAATGACGTTGAGAATATCGCGAATGGCTGCACCCGTCGGGGACGTCACGATGCCGACGCGACGCGGAAACACAGGTAGCGGACGCTTCAGCTCTTTCGCAAACAGTCCTTCCGCCTTCAATCGATCGCGCATCTGTTCGAACGCGATTTGCAGCGCACCTGCACCCACCGGGTCGAGCGCCTCGACAACGAGCTCATACTCTCCACGCGGGGCGTAAATCGAAAGCTTGCCACGCGCGCGCACGTGCAGGCCGTCGGTCGGTCGAAAGCGAATGCGCGTGTTGGTCGAACGAAAGCACTTCGCGCGCAACTGCGCGTTCTGGTCCTTGAGCGTGAAATACCAATGGCCCGACGAGTGCGCTTTAAAATTCGAGATCTCACCCTCAACCCACACCGACGCAAAGCGCGACTCGAGCGCGATTCGGATCGAGTTTGTCAGTTGGGAGACAGTTAGCGGCTTGCGTTCAGTTTCGTCGAAGAGTGCGTTGAAGAGGGGTTGATTAGCCACGGCTGATACTAATGCTAATACCGTTTGTATGCCAGAACTGGTTTTGCTTTTCGCAGTTCCGGATCGATGACTTCGAGCTGAAGCTTCGCCCGATCTTTCGCAGCACCACCGCAATAACCGACGACGTAGTTTCCGCGCAAGTGCCGGGCAATCTCGTTCAAGGCGGCTTCCAGTTTCTCCTTCTTCTTACCGGGAATTTCTGCGAGACCGCCGGTTTGCTCCGCGAGCTTCTTCAGGTCGCCCTCGGAGCTGCCGTACTGGGTATACCCCATTCCCATCGCGAACACCGCGACCTCGTTTTTGATTGCCTCATCGATCACTACTTTCAACTTGCTGGTGCTGCTGGTGTCGCTTCCGTCGGTAAACAAGAGCATCACACGACGACGTTTTTCAGGATTCGCTTCGAACAATTCCGTGGTTGTGGCGACAACAACGTCCCACAGTGACGTTTTCGGAAGAGGCGTACGCGGACTGGGCCGGCGTGTGCTCACCAGGATACCCCCGCCGACGTAACCAGGAGGTATATTGGGCTGGATTTGATCGATTGCTGACGCAAAGGTGCTGAAATCAGCGGCCATCGGTTGCAGGACAATTGGTTTGTCTGAGAATGAAACCACTGCCACCCGATCCTGCCCGGCAACCGGAACCTTCCCGATGAACGCTCGCGCAGCAGCTTTAGAGATTGGAAGCACCTTTTCCATTGAGGCGCTCGCGTCGATCAGCACCGCGAGATCCAGCCGAGTCGTTTGGAAAACGACGTCGGCGATCGTTGCGGGAGCGCCGCCAACTTTCAGACTCAGATGTTCCGGACGAAGTGTTTCGATGACGTTGCCGTCTTTGTCAACGGCCGTCACTACGAGTTCCATCCGCTGTTCCGGCGCGCAGGTCGATTGAGCTTGGGCAAGACCAATCGCGGCGAACGCGATCAGACTGAGCGTGATGAAAAGTTTAGTTAGCGACATGGGGGAACCACCAAACTAAGGAGTGTTGTTCAAACCAACTACCGGACTCAACCGCACCGACGCGCCGTCGCGATTCGCGCGGACGCGCACCCGCGGCGATGAGGAGACTGAATTCGACGCGTACGTGATCGTGTAAGACGATCGCAGTTGGGCCACGACGTCTTCGTAAGCTTTCTGCAAATCTTCGAGGCGCTTGATCGGATAGTAAATTCCACCCGAGACGGCGGCGAGTTTGCGTGCTTCATCTTCCGCGCGCGTCGTCAGCGTGAGATAGCGCGTGCGCAGCGGGTCGATCGTGATCTCCGGTCGCGGCACACTCGATTCGGGTATCAATCCGGAAGGTACGTACAGCGGGTAAACGAGCGCGCCCGACTCGGTCAGCGCCTCGAGGATCGCCGGAAACGGCAGAAACGACTTGTTATCGTCACCGTCAGACATGACGACGATCGCCGTGCGCTCGCCGCGCAATCTTTTCAACGGCTCCGCGAGCACGTAACCGAGTGCGTCGTAGAGTGCAGTGCCGCCGCCGGCATCCATCTCATCGAGTTTCTTCGAAAGTAACTGCCGGTCGGTGGTGAAATCCGAAATGATCTGGATGTCGTCGCGGAAGCTGATGATGGAGATCCTGTCCTGCGGACTGGTCGTGCGCAGAAAATCGCGCGCGGCTTTGCGGATGAAATCCATTCTTTCTTCGACGCTGCCGGAGACGTCCAACAGCAGCACGAGATTGAATGGTTCATTTGCCGGCGAGACGTTCGTCACACGTCGCTCGACGCCGTTTTCCCAAACCGTGAAATCCGACTCGCGCATGCCGCCGATTGCGCGTCCGTGTCGATCGAGAACGCTGGCGTTGAAGCGAAAAACCTGCGGCGCGACCGCGCTGACAACCTTGTTCGTCGGCACACGATTCACGAGCGCCGGTTGTTTTTCGATCGGCGGCAGCGTCTTCGCGTAGTCGCCAAACATCTTCGGCGCGACTTTGCGGATGGCGTCGACGAGCTGCGTGTCACCGCTTCTGACGATCGCCTGCGCTGCCTTCGTGAGTGGACGTTCTCGCAGATCCGCAGGCGCCATTTCGGGATCGATATTCAACAGCACGACGCCGCGTTGCGTGCTGAAGTTCAGGGCGACCGTGTCTTCTTTTTTGGCGTCCTTCTCGCCGAGGCGGCCGGAGAGCTTAAACGTGCCGCCGGCTTTTTCCTTGACAGGCGGCAACTCGACGTCGCTCATGTAACGCGGACGGCTTGCTTCCCAAACGAATTCAAACTTTAAAGCGTCGAGCGGAACGTCGGCGTGGATCGTTCCTGTGTCGGTCTTCACTGAGGCCGACTCGACATTGCCGACGACGTCGACAGCGCCCGCCTGTCCCTCGACTTCTACCTTCGATCGCTGCGGAATTCTGACCACCAGATCGATGCGATCCTTATCGCCACGCTGGCGGACGTCGATCGTGATTCGGGCGCCCCTGGCGTCGACTTTGACATCGTCGGACGCGATGGCCTGACCGGTCGAGTTCGCTTCGACAGACATCTTCTTGTCCTGCTCTTTCGACGCGACAACGCTCACGCGCCCCTCAAGATTCTTTATCGAAACCGTCACCTTTTCCGGTGTTTCGAGTTCCTGTTTGAATCCCTGAGCGAGTGTGGAAGCGGCGGAACCTGCGAAAAGAAGCAGTAAAACTGGAGTGATAAATCTACTCAAAAACATCGCGAGCGATCTTGCCCGCGCCGGCGCGGATGGTCAAGCGTACCTGTGGATTAGTGTGTAACCGCCCGCTATGGGCTATCATAGCCGGACTCAAGGAGGTCGGCCTTGGTAAAACCAGAACCCACCAGAGAGCAACGGCTCTTGATTCACAACCTGGTCAAGCGAGATCCGCTCACCGGCCTCGCCGACGACGTGCGCAAGGGTTTGACCACATCTCCGAAACGGTTTCTGCCGAAATACTTTTACGACGAGTTGGGTTCGCAACTCTTCGAAGCCATCTGTTTGCTGCCCGAGTACTACCTGACGCGCGCCGAAAACGAAATCCTTCAGCGCTACGCCGACGAGATCGCCGCGTCTGTCGAGGGACAGAAGACGCTCGTCGAAATGGGCAGCGGCAGTGCGTCCAAAACGCGGTTGGTCATCGAGGCGCTCTTGCGGTCGCAGGCGGAGTTGTTGTTCATGCCGGTCGACATTTCGGCGACGGCGTTGGAAAGCAGTTCGCGAATTCTGTTGCAGTCGTACCCGCGGCTGAGAATCGAAGCGTTTGCGGCAGACTATTTCGCCGGACTCGCCGAACTCGGCAAGAAACCGCGACGCCGCACGCTCGCGCTGTTCCTCGGTTCAAACATCAGCAATTTCGACACTGACGAGGCGCATCGTTTCCTGCGCGCGATGCGCAGCGTGCTCAACAAAGGCGACGCGCTGCTGCTCGGCGCCGATCTGAAGAAAGACCCGGCGATTCTCGAAGCCGCTTACAACGATGCGCTGGGGGTGACTTCCGCCTTCAACCTCAACGTGCTCGCCCGCATCAACCGGGAGCTTGGCGGCACGTTCGATCTGCACGCGTTTCGCCATCGCGCTTTCTACAACGCCGGTGTCGGGCGGATCGAGATCTACATCGAGAGTCTGCGCAAACAAAAAGTGCGCATCGAACAGCTCGATCTTGAAGTGCAGTTTGAAGCCGGCGAGCTGATTCACACTGAGAACTCTTACAAGTACGACATTGCCGGCATCGCTCGATTGGCCGCGGACACAGGGTTCGACTGCACACGCTCGTGGTTCGATTCTCGGGAACGCTTCAGCAGCAATCTGCTGTTGGCCGCATAATCCGTAACGGATGAACGACGCCGCCAATAAACCTCTCGTCGAATTCAAGAACGTCTACTTTTCGCGATCGAATAACACGATCATTTCCGGTTTGAATCTGACCGTCGAACGCGGCGAGACTCTGGTGTTGCTGGGCGAGTCTGGTTGCGGCAAAACTACCACGCTCAAACTGGTGAACCGCTTGTTGGATCCGACTTCCGGCGAAGTTTTCGTCGAAGGAAAGTCGACGACCATGAGCTGGGATCCGATCGCGTTGCGGCTTCGCATCGGTTACGTGATTCAGGAAGGCGGCTTGTTTCCACACTTCACAGTCGTGCGACAGGTTGGGCTCGTGCTGTCGCTGCTTGGCGCCGGTCCCCAGGAAGTCGACCGTCGCGCTCGCGAAATGTTGAACCTCGTCGGGCTCGATCCGGATCGGTTTGCGGATCGTTATCCGCGCGAGCTTTCGGGCGGTCAACGACAGCGTGTCGGCGTGGCGCGCGCCCTCACCGCGGATCCACAGTTGTTGCTGCTCGACGAACCGTTCGGGGCGCTCGATCCGTTGACCCGCGCCAGTCTTCAACATGAATTCGCTGATTTATGTCGCCGTTTAGGTAAGACGGCGATCCTCGTAACTCACGACGTCCGCGAAGCGCTGATGCTCGGCACGCGCATCGGTCTCATGCACAAGGGGCAATTGCTGTTGCTCGAAACGCCGGACGGTTTCCTCCATTCGAACAACCCACAGGCGCGCGCATACCTCGATACGCTCAGCGTTGGGGGGCGTGCATGAGCTTCTGGCAGTTCCTCCAAAACAACTGGACCGAACTGGCAATACTGATCAAGGAACATCTCATTCTGGTGTTCATCTCGATTCTCATCGCGGTCATCATCGGCGTCCCCACGGGAATTCTGCTGACGCGCCATCGAGCTTTGCGCGGACCGGTGCTGGGCATCGCCAACGTAATGCAGACGATTCCGAGTCTCGCGTTGTTTGGTTTTTTGATTCCGCTGCCGTTCATTGGCGGCATCGGAACACGCACCGCGCTCGTCGCCCTCGTGGTCTACTCGCTGCTGCCCATAATCCGCAACACTGTGACGGGAATACTCGGCGTCGAACCGAGTGTGCGAGAAGCGGCGGTGGCGATGGGGATGACTGACTCGCAGGTGCTGAGGCAGGTCGAGTTGCCACTTGCAGCGGGTGTGATCATCACCGGTATTCGAGTCGCGACCGTGATCGCCGTCGGCGTGACGACGATCGCTGCGGCAGTCGGAGCGGGCGGTTTGGGCGTCTACATCTTTCGCGGGCTGCGGCAGTACGACAACAATCTCCTGCTCGCGGGCGCGGTATCGGCGGCGCTACTCGCGCTGGCAGCGGATTTTCTGCTCGGCCTCGTCGAAACACGATTCAGTTACGACAGCGCCCGCCAACGTTGGCTGGCCATCCGGAATATCGCCATTCCAGCGATCACGGTGCTCGTCACTATTTGCGTCGTCGTTGGTCTCTGGCGTTACTCCAGAACACCCGCCGCCCCCGACCGCATCGTCGTCGGTTCAAAAGATTTCACTGAGTCAGCACTGCTGGCAGAGATGCTGGCCCAGATCCTCGAAAGGCGCGGCGTTACCGTCGAACGTCGTTACGAACTAGGCGGAAACCTGCCGCACGAAGCGCTGGTTAGCGGCACCATGGACGTCTACCCGGAATACACGGGCACGTCGTACACCGCCATCCTTCATCACGCTCCGATCACGAACCCAACCGAGGTTTACAACCAGGTGCATAGTGAGTACGCGACGAAATTCAACGTCGAAGTCAGTCCGCCGCTCGGTTTTGAAAACACGTTCGCGATCCTCGTTCGCGGCAACGATGCGCGGCAGTTGAACCTGAAAACGATTTCTGACGCGGCGCCACATGCTCCAAAATGGCGCGCCGGGTTTGGCCAGGACTTCATGTCGCGTGCGGACGGCTATCCGGGTTTTTCGAAGGCGTACAATCTGAAGTTTGCAGAAGTGCGCGAGATGGATCTCTCGTTGACGTACATCGCTCTCTCGTCTAAACAGGTCGATCTGATTGCTGGTAACTCGACCGAGGGACGCATCGCGCAACTCGATCTCGTTCAGCTCGAGGACGATCGTCACTACTTCCCGCCGTATCAAGCGGTTTACCTCATTCGGCGCGACAAACTGGCCCACTCACCTCAGCTACAAGCTGCAATAAGAGCCCTGACCTCGGCGATTTCGACCGAAGAGATGCGTCAACTCAATTACGAGATCGACGGCAACAAGCGAGATCTGAAAGAGGTCGTGAGGGCGTGGTTGGTCCAAAGAGGGTTTTGATCCACAGATCACGCTGATGTCGGCGTGATCTGTGGATCGATCGCGTGGTTGTTTTTAGTTCCCGCCACCCTGGTTATCGGGAGGATCAATTGGCGCGGTTTCCGTGCTTGAACCTTCGGCTAGATTGCCACCGCCCTGATTGTCTGGAGGATCGATAGCCAAGTTGTCGAGATCATTTTCTTTGTCGGACATTTCTGAGCTCCTTGTGAAATGAATGGGAGTTTAGAGTTAGAGGTTGAGATCAACCTGTTGTTGTTGCATGTAAACCTGAATATCAGGCCGTGAAGAATATCGTTTGAAGGTTTCGGGGCTCCATTGTTCTTCTAGTTTACGCATCGCGTCGAGACTTTTTTTCGCCTGCTCGATCGCCTGATCCCGGTTGCCCAACAGTGCGTTGGCGCCGGAGACGACCAGCCAGGCGCGCCATTCGGACTCCAGTTGTCCGCCGCGTGCGAACCGTTCAACGGCTTCGGTCGCCAGCGACAGCGACTTCTGACCGTCCTTGCGGGCGAGTGCTGCTTCGGCTGCTGCCAGCAAAGCCCGCGAGTGTAATCCGAAGTCTCCGGCGGTTGCGGCCGCAGCCAAAGCCTCTTCGCAAAACTTCTGCGCTTCGCTTTGCCCGCCGGAAAATGCTTTTGCCAGACCATGCACGTACCTGCTCTGAATGGCCACGTCCGGATACTGCTGCCCGGCCATCGTGATGGTCTGGGTGCTCAACGCGGTGGCGTTCGGAAAGTTTCGTTCACTCAAGCGCATCTCCGCGTTGACGAGGTTAACGGCGGGGAGCAACTGGAGAAACGTTCCCTTTTGTTCAGTTGTCGTCGCGACCACTTCGTCCAGCAATTGTTGCGCCGGCCCGTATTGACCGAGACGCCACAGAATGTTCCCGCGGTTCGCTTTGCAAAACGCGATGCGGAATTTATTACCAATCGACTCGTAAACTTTCTGCGCGTTCTCGTAATGTTCCAGCGCCGCCGGAAATTTTTCCTGATCGAAGAAAAGCGCGCCGAGTTCGAGATAGGAGTCGGCGATTTGCGGCTGGGTGTTGCTCTGTTTGGCGAAATCGAGTTTTTGATTGAGTGACTGAAGAGCGGCGGCATAGTCGCCCTTGCGGCGATAACCGCGTCCCATCTGCGTCAAGCAGGAACTAATATTCCGCGGGTAGTTTCCGCGCTGGAAAAAGTCGAGCGCCTGCTGGACCATGCGCAGGCCGTCGTCGATGCGCAGCGTCTGAATGTACAGACCACCAAGATTCGAAAGCCCGCGCGCCTCACGCACG
>DATANW010000039.1:0-1827 GCA_036266055.1 Pyrinomonadaceae bacterium
CACGTGGACAGTGATCAGCCCTCAGCTCTCTCGTAATCTGGATCGCGACAAGCTGCCGGTGATGGGCAAGATCTGGAGCATTGATGCAGTTGCCAAGAACGCTTCGACGGCGCTTTACGGCAACGCTTCGGCGCTCGCGGAGTCGCCGAAGAAAGAAGGACTGATCTACGTCGGCACGGACGACGGCCTGGTCCAGGTCACCGAAGACGGTGGCAAGAACTGGCGCAAGATCGAGAAGTTCGCGGGTGTCGGCGACACGGCGTACGTCAGTCGCATCATCGCTTCAAATCACGATGCGAACACCGCGTTCGTCAGTTTCGATAATCATCAGAACAGCGACTTCAAGCCCTATCTGCTGAAGACGACCGATGCGGGACGGACGTGGACGTCGTTGAGCGCGAACCTGCCGAAGAATGGTCCAGTGCTGGCGATTGCCGAAGATCATGTGAATCCGAACCTGTTGTTCGCGGGAACGGAGTTTGGTCTGTGGTTCTCGATCGACGGCGGGCAGAAGTGGATTCAGCTCAAAGGCGGAATGCCGACGATTGCGGTGCGTGACCTGGCCATTCAGAAGCGCGAGAACGATCTGATCGTGGGCACGTTTGGTCGTGGCGTTTACATCCTCGACGATTACACGTCGCTGCGTCTGCTCAAACCCGAAATGCTGAAACAGGAAGTGGCCGTGTTCCCGATGAAGGACGCGTTGATGTACATCCAGTCGCAGCCACTCGGCGGACGTGGCAAGAGCTTCCAGGGCGAACGTTATTACACCGCCGACAATCCGCCGTTTGGCGCGACGGTCACGTGGTTTTTGAAAGATCCAATCAGGACGCGCAAGGAGAAACGGCAGGAGGCGGAGCGCGAAGCGGACAGACGCGGCGCGCCCGTCGCATACCCCACGCGCGATCAACTGCGCGCGGAAGAAGAGGAAGACGCGCCCGCTATCGTCGTCACGATCACCGATGCGAACGATCGCGTGGTGCGACGACTTAATGGTCCAATCGGCGCGGGCATGCAGCGCCTGACGTGGGACCTCCGTTATCCCGCAGCAAACCTTTCCGCTCCGCCGCCACCTGACGCCGATCCGGATTTCGAACCGCCGTCAGGTCCGCTCGTCATGCCGGGTACGTACAAACTGACACTGGCGAAGCGAGTTGACGGGGTGATGACGCAGTTGGGCCAACCGCAGCAGTTCCAGGTCGTGGTCGAAGGACAGGAGAACATGTCCACTGCGGATCGTTCTGCGCTGGTCGAGTTTCAACAGAAAGCAGTGCGGTTGCAACGCGCCGTAAGCGGCGCGACTCAGGCCGCGAACTCGTTGCGTCCACGATTGACAGCAATCAAGCGCGCGATTTCTGAAACGCCGTCGTTGCCGCCCAGTCTTTACGACCAGGCGATGGCGCTGGAGAAACGAAACAACGAAATCATTCGTGCGTTGTCGGGCGATGCCGAAGCTCGTCGTCGCAACATGAACACGCCGCCGTCGATCAACGATCGCGTTGGTTACGTGGTGGGCGCGCAACGAATGTCGACTTCACGACCGACGCAGACGCAGCAGAATCAGTACTCCGCTGCGGCGCAGGACCTCGAAGCCGTGCTCGCGCAGTTGCGACAGTTGATCGAAGTAGATCTGACGCGGCTGGAGAAACAGTTGGAGGCGGCAGGCGCGCCGTGGACACCGGGCCGCATTCCTGAGTGGCGCGATCAATAAAGGAGCCGATATGAAAGGTCTTGGATTCTTTTTATCCGTGTTCTTGTTTTGTGTTTCAGTTCAGGCACAAACAATCACGGATAAAGTAAAAGGCATGGAGAAGTTTCCCGGCTTCT
>DATANW010000040.1:0-8470 GCA_036266055.1 Pyrinomonadaceae bacterium
AGAGCGGCGAAAGGATTTTGCGTGGCGAGTCAGAGCCTGGCGGGGTATTACCAGTGCCGCTCACGTTCGCGTTGGAGCAAGCGGTCCGCCAATCGTGTAGATACTTACCGAGCTCGATAATCCCAACCCCGACAGCCGTCCCGCCATCACCACAATCGTATCGCCCTTCTGAACGATTCGCGCCTCGAGCAATGCTTGCTCGCCGATCTTCAGCATCTCTTCAGTCGACTCTGCTTTCGGCACCAGCAACGGATCGACGGCCCAGATCAACGCCAGCTCAGATTGAACGTCCGGCCTGTGCGTTAAGGCGACAATCATTTGATCGTGACGCACCGACGATAGTCGTCTCGCCATCAATCCCGACGCGGTGTAGACGGCCGTCACTGTAGTTCCCATCTCGTCGGCCGCGAACGCCGCCGCTTCGCACAACGCGCGACTGACGCGGCCTGATTGCTTGCCGGTCGGATTGAAGATCTCGGATTTCCTGCCCGACTCAGCTGACTCGATGATGCGCGCCATCGTGGCCACGGTTTGAACTGGATACTGCCCCATCGCCGTTTCATTCGACAGCATCACGCAATCAGAACCGTCCCAAACGGCATTCGCGACGTCGGAAGCCTCCGCCCGCGTTGGCCGTGGGTTCGAAACCATCGACTGCAACATCTGCGTGGCAGTGATCACCATCTTTCCCGCGGTGATTGAACGGTCGATGATCCGTTTCTGATAAACGGGCACGAGCTCGACGCTCGTCTCGACGCCTAGATCGCCGCGCGCGACCATGATTCCGTCGGCGGCGGCGATGATCTCGTCGAGATGATCGATCGCTTCCGACTTTTCGATCTTCGCGATCAACGGCGCGCGTCCGCCCGCCTCCGCGATCAACTGCTTCGCGCGTTCACAATCGTGCGCAGTCCGGACGAACGACAACGCAATGTAATCAGCCTGCTGTTGGACCGCCCAATTCAGATCGACGATGTCCTTCTCGGTCAGCGAGTCGATTGGCAACGCTACGCCGGGAAGGTTGATTCCTTTGCGCTCCGCCAGCATGCCTCCGTCGATAACGCGACAGACGACATCCGTATCGGTCGTGCTCTCGACGATCAAGCTGAGCGCGCCATCGTCGAGCAACAAACGTGTGCCCGGCTTAACGACGCGCGGGAGATCGGGATAGTTGGTCGAAACCTGGTGGTCCTCGCCGACGATCGGCCTGGTAGTAATGATGAATTGCTCGCCGGCGATGAGTTGAAGCGGTTGATCGTCTTTTAGTTCGCCGGTGCGGATCTTTGGACCCGAAAGGTCGACCAGGACAGCGATGGGCCGGCCCATTCGTTGCGCGGTCTCGCGTGCAAGACGGATGTCCTCAGCTTTCTCTTCGTGCGTGCCGTGCGACATGTTGATGCGCACGCCGTTGGCGCCCGCCGCGAGCAATCGTTCGAGAACGTCGGGCTCACGCGATGCAGGCCCCAACGTGATTAGTATTTTGGCTCTTCTCAAAGTTTCGACCTTGTTCAGACTGCGGATATTTTAAGGGGCTGAAGTTTTCAAAGCTGTTTCGACGGCCTGATCGATTCTTGGGCCAACAGTCGGACCGAAGCCGACCACGTGCTCCACGAGCACGCCCTGGCGATCGAAGATGAAAGTTTGCGGAATCGAATTCTCGTCGCCGAGCATGAACGACACCAACTCATCGTCAGGTATCGCGAGCGGGTACTGAATGCCGAGCTCTTTCGCGAAGTCAGGGACCTTATCCACGTCTTCTGGTCCACCAACGTTCAGGCCGATCACTTGCAACCCTTGCTCAGCATGTTTCTTTTGCAACTCGATCAGGTGAGGAACACTCTTGCGGCACGGCCCACACCACGTCGCGTAGTAGTCGAGGACCAGCACCTTTCCTTTGTACTCTGAGAACAAGCTGTGTTTTCCGTTGCCGGCGGTCCATCCCAGGTTGTTGATCGAGCTCGTCTCCAGCGGCGGCATGTTTCCCGGGGGCGCCGCGATGACGGGCGTCTTCTTTTCGGAGACTTTGACGTCGCTCGCGTTGCACGAAGCAAGGAGGATCGCGCCGCACACCAGTGCGAGCGTCGGGACAATTCTGATTTTCAGTCGTTTCATTACCAGTTCTCAGATTCGTCGTCCGCAGGTTCGGTTTGTTCGAGGGGCACCGGTTCGCCCGGTACACGATACTCGCCCTGGACCCAGCGCCCGAGGTCGACGAGCTGGCACCGGTCCGAACAGAACGGACGATACTGATTATCTTTCCATTCGACTTGTTTACCGCAGGTTGGACACTTCATCGCCACTAAACCGCACGCTGCAAATCGACCGCGGACATAAAACTACAGCGCGGCCGGTCTCTTGATCAGTATTCGTCGTTTGACGAATGCGATCGTACCCGCGCGGCGCATGGCGTTCAAGCGGACGGTCACGCTCTCACGAGTGGAGCCTACGATCGAGGCGATTTCGCGATGAGGCAGGGGGATGTCGATGAGCACGCCTTCGGGTTCGGAGACGCCATAACGCACGGAAAAATCGGCAAGAAGGCTGTCGAGACGTGCGGGAATGGCGTTCAGGGCAAAATCCGCGAGGCGGCGCTCGGCGTGATCAAGTCGTTGACCGATTAGTCGGAAAGTGTAATCATGAAGCCGGTCATCCTCAGCCATCCCCCGTTTGAAATCCCCGACCTGGATTCGGAGGAGCCTGGAGTTTTCGTAGGCAATTGCCGAATTCGCACGTTGCCCCGCTAGCGAATAGAGCGCTGACTCGCCGAAGAGCGATCCTTCTGGAAGTATGTCGATAACGGCTTCCCGATCTGTTTCGGTTTCGATGCGGCAGAGCTTTATTCGGCCTCTAACGATGGCGTAGAGGCAATCTGCGGGTTCGCCGGCGCGATAAACAAAACGGCGGCGACGGAAGTCGAGGACCACTGAGCTACGAGCCAGATCGGCGACGAGGGAGTCACTTAGTGTCGAGCCAAATTCCAGGCCACGAATTAACGCGGCGCGATCATCCGACGTTAAGTCTCGCGCGCGCTTATGTTCCTGAAGGGCCTTCATCCGCACGTCTCTCTGGGGTCGAGTTAACAGGTCTATGTTTGAGTCGCCTTTGGCAGCGTAGTTCGAATTCACGTGGTCTAGGCGGGATCGTTTCTACGATTGTAAGGAAACCCGCCGTGATATGTCCCGGGTATGTTTGTTCTCTCTCGATTGAATCTTTGACGCGACGCTTAGGGCGAGTGCCGGCACGAACGTTGTTACCGAGGCTCGCACTTTAGCATGAAGCTCAATTAGGGCGCAACATTTATAGGTCCAACACCCACGTTTTATGCAACCCAAATCAACCATTCTTATCGTCGACGATAACCCTGATAAACTCGGACTGCTCGAAGCGGCCCTGAGTTTGGCCGGCTACAACGTAAACACCGCAACCGACGGGGATGAAGCGCTCGCGGCGATCGAATCCTACCAGCCTGATCTGGTGATTACCGACGTCATGATGCCGCGCATGAATGGCTACGAGTTGGCCCAACGAATACGGTCCAACCCGCTGACGAAGTTTATTCCGGTGATCATGCAGACGGCGGCCAGTCGTCGGGTGGAAGATCTGCGACGGGCTTCGGAAGTTGGCGCGCTGGGCTATATCACCGATCCGACTGACTTGGACCTCATGCTGGCCAGGACCAGGACGTTGCTCGAGTTCAAGGCTTATCTCGACTCGTGTGAAGAGGCTGCCTTTACGGACCACTTGACCGGACTAGCCAACCGCCGCCGTTTCGAGCGCCAGCTGGAGCGCGAGGTCGGACGCGTGCTGCGCTTCGAGCGTCCGTTTAGTCTGTTGATGGTGGACATCGACAACTTCAAAAACCTCAACGACACGTTTGGTCACGACGCGGGAGACGATGCCATACGCCGGATCAGCCGCGTCCTCCGCGAGGGCACGCGCGGCATCGACCTCGCGGCGCGCTTCGGAGGCGAGGAGTTTGCGGTGCTGCTGGTCGAAACCAGCCAGAGCGGCGGACTCGATGTCGCGGAAAGATTGCGGGTCGCGATCAAGGATTTGGAGACGCCGTCAGGAGGCCGGATTACCGCGAGTTTCGGGGTTGCAGAATGCCCGACAGACGCGCAGACTGCTTCCGGCATCTTAAAGGCGGCGGACGTCGCTTTGTATGAAGCGAAGAGAAATGGCCGGGATCGCGTGATGCCGATGCAGCCGCTGGTAAGATCGAACACGGTCGGGGCGGGCGACGTACAACGCGACTGAGAGTTTGATTCACAGGTTTGGGCCTCTTGTGCGTTTGTGGTTAATGGTTCTCGAGGATCGCGATGGCTGATTACAAGGAAAAGTTTGACGAATGGCAGCAGGCGGCGCGACGCAAGGCTCGCGAGCTGGATGAGAAGTATGCGATCTCCGACATCGTCGGCGAGAGTGCGCGGGTCGCGGGCGAGGCGGCAAAGCGCGGTGCGGAGACGATGGCCGACAGCGCCGAACGGTTGCGCGCCGAAGCTGAACGGTTGAGTGAGGACGAAGAAGTCAGTGAAGCGACTCGTCGCGCGGCCAAAGGCGTGAAGATGGCGGGGGACAAGTTTCGCGACGTCGCCGGTGATGCCAGCAAGAAGGCGGGCGAGGTTTTTGACGACGCGAAGAAACATTACGACCGGGCGTCCCAGGTCTTCGACAAGGGTGCGCGACTGACGCGCGCTTCGAGTGCGGCGACCGTGGGTGTTTTGAAAGCGAAGGATTGGATCAAGCAGAACCCGGGCAAGGCAGCGGTCGTTTCGGTGTCGCTGGTGTTGGGCATTCGTGCCGGCGCTGCGTTTCCGGGGTTGGATGCGGTGCTTCTCGGCGCCCATCCACACTGGCTGACGCATTCGGCGTTGCCTGTATATGGACTGCGCAAGGCAGGCGAGAAGTTTGACGGTTACTTGAAGAGGCGCGAGGAGTTGATCGGCCGCGGCGAGCTCGACGAAGCCGAACAACAGCGCGTGGAGTTTGAACGAAACGTCGCGAAGTATGTTGGCGCTCCGTTGCTGGGCGCGTTTAGTTGCGCGGCCGGGGCGGCGATGTGGGCGCAGATCTTCCAGCCTGGTCCAATCGTCGGCGCGCCGATCAGTTGGCTGCTGGGCGGCAATCCATTCCTGGATGGCATCTGGTTGTTCGCAAACGGCGTCATCTGCTTCCACCAGGGCTACAAATTCTTCATGATTGCCCTCGCGAACCAGGAAGAGGTCCACCGCGTCGTTCGCGAGATCAAAGGCCTGCTGCCGGCGGTGTCAGCCGTTTAGTTGGTGTGCTAAGCGGATCTGGTAGGGGTTGAGACAGCCTGCGTGGTTTTTGATAGACTGCGCTCGTGCCTCACCGCGTTATTGATCGAATCAGACAGAAGATTCTGTTGAGTCAATATGATATGACCGTTCACGCCTTCGAAGAGATGGCAGAGGACTAGCTCGACGTGTTTGACATCGAAGAGGCGATTCTCAACGGAAGAATTGTTCGAACTCATAAACGCGATGTGCGAGGAACGAAATACACGATTGAAGGCTTGGCTTTAGATGCTGTAACAGTCGTGGGTGTCGTTGGTCGCTTTCACGCTACTGATCGGTTCTTGATTATCACAGTATATGACGTCACACTAAGAAATCTCCGTACGGCTATATGTGCGAGCATTGTGAGGGGACTGTCCGGCCGAAGAAGGTCAGTCAAGAAGCTTTTAAGCACAAGAAAGGCTTTGTCATTCTTGAGGGAGTTACGATTGGTGTTTGCGACTCTTGTGGAATGAGGTATTACAGCGCCGAGATAATTCACGCCGTTAATGACATCGCAACTGGCGCAAAGCCTTTCGACCGGCTCGCTAAAATTCCCGTTTCCCATTTACCTACCTAATCAGTTGATCGCCTCGGGTTGGCCCGAGAAGTTTTTCACCCATCGAAATAACTGCGAGTCCCGCCGCAAGTTACTCCTCTGATCCTGTTCAGTCGGTCCGCTATGCTGTATCCTCACAACGACAGTCGAACCTTCGTTTCCCAACGTGCTCACGGGTTAATGACTTCGTAGATGCCTATCCCACAATCGCTACAAGATCGATTGCGCAAGCATCAGATTGTTCCCTTCGTCGGTGCGGGCGTTTCTATGAATGTCGTAGATCGAGATTCGCATCAACCTGTATTTCCCGGTTGGAGACAATTGCTAAACGGTGCCGCGGATCGTTTGGAGAAGGAACTGAAACCTGCGGAAGCCGGCGTGGTTCGTGCAATTCTTAGGCTTCCCCGTCCGGATTTTCTCTACGCTGCCCAGCAGGCAAGAGAAGCTTTGGTAGGAGTATGGTTTGAGTTTCTGAGAGACGCTTTGGATGTTCGGTATGAACGAATCGACAAACCGAGTCTGGAACTTGCGCGTTCAATATGGCGTCTCGGAAGCAATTTGGTGATCACAACCAATTACGACAAAGTGCTGAGCTGGGCCTCTCCACAGGAACGTGATTTACAGAGTTGGGATATCGAAGCACCAGTGCAGCAAGCACTTCTTCTTCGTGGTGAATTACGGCGTCCAGTGATTTGGCATCTTCACGGCGAGATTTCGAACCCATCAGGAATGATCTTATCTCGTGATGGTTATGACCTTCTTTACCCGGCAAATGACCGGGCCGCTCGAGAAGCACATTACGATGCGGCCTTGGCGACCTTGCGACAGTTGGCAATTGCGAAGTCGTTTCTTTTTGTTGGATTCAGTTTGGATGATGCGCATCTTGGATATCAACTGAAGAGTGTGCACGAGATGTACAAGGGAGCAGGCCAACATTTCGCACTTGTCCCGGAGAGAGATGCGGAGCGAATCAGAAATCTAAACATGGGGATTGAGCCGATAATCTTCGAAGATTTTGGCGAACCTCTACTGACCTTAGTGAGCGAACTTGCCGAACTCCTTCCATCCGAGGAAAAGATCCCAGATCTACAAACGAGCGCGAGCGAAAGACCGATTGTTATTCCGGACTATGGTCCACATAGATCGGTTTTCTACGTTCCCTTCAAACAGAAAGGCGACGAAATTGTCGGTCAGCAACAAGTTCTCGCAGAGGTGCGCAAACAACTTACTGAAGGAAAGCGCACAGCAATCGGTCAGACAGCTGCGTTTAGAGGGCTGGGTGGCCTCGGCAAGACGCAGCTCGCCATTGAATATGCATATCGTTTTCGTGATTCATATCCTAACGGTGTAATTTGGATCAATGCCGATCAGGATATTGATGCCCAGCTCATCGACATAGCCGAAAAGGCGCGCTGGATCGCACCTCAGTCCGATCACAAATACAAAGTAGAGCTCGCGCAACAACGAATTCGTAGCTATTCGAACTGCTTAATAGTCTTCGATAATCTTGATGATCGGGCGGCAATCGAATCGTACCTGCCTGAACCGGAGGCCACCCCCCATATTTTGGTAACAAGCCGAACCGATCACGTGGGTTTTCAACCGATCGCGCTGGATCCACTCGATCAAGCATTGTCTCGTGAGCTGCTCGTTAAAGAAGCTGGTAGAGAACCGGACAACGAAGATGAGGAGAAGGCGGTGCAGAGGATTGTCGGCCTTCTAGGAGGTCTGCCTTTAGCACTTGAGCTCTTAGGAGCGTACCTCGGTCATCGGAGGAGCGTCACTTTTCAGCAGTATTACGAACTGCTGAGCAAAGATCTCAAGAGTGCACTGCCAAAGCACGTCGAAAGTTTCACTAAGCACGAAGCAGATCTCTACAGCACGTTGCGGCTTAGTCAGGGCTTGTTACGCGAAGAGCCATATCTTGGTGATGTTCTCGACTTGTTGACGTGGAGTGGCTCCGCTCCGATGAGCACAGATTTTATGTCGCAGCTGCTAGACCTCTCAGACGAAAGTGCTCTGACCGGCTCGCTTGCACTCGGAGCTGAACTGCGCCTGCTCCAACGAAGCGAAAAGAGCAACAGCTATTCATTGCATCGCTTGGTTGGTGAGGTTAGACGTGGCGAGATCCCTTTGGAACACCGACTGGAATGGGTCGATGCCATATGCAGACGACTTGGCGATTGGTTTCAAGATAAAAGAGAAGAGTTTTCCAATTTAATAACGTTTGAGTCTGAAATCGATCATCTAAAGACGTGGCAAGAGCATGCACGCGAATTCGCACAATTACACTCAAGTCGGCTCAAATGGCTCCAAGCATACCCCGCATATCATCGCGGCAGGTATCTTGAGTCGCGGCGGCATGTGATCGAGGCGCAAAGAATACTCAACCAGCAAGGAAATAGTAATCCCGAGCTACAAGCACATCTCCTGAATGATTTAGCGTATACAAACTTGGCACTTAGCGAGCTTGACTCCGTTTTGGAAATGTTCACGCAGGCTTTGCGTATTCGACGAGAGCTATTTGGCGACCAACATGCTGACATAGCTACGTCACTCAGCAATCTTGCGTGGTGGTATGGGGATGAAGAAGAAAATATAGAGCTTGCATTGG
>DATANW010000041.1:0-23096 GCA_036266055.1 Pyrinomonadaceae bacterium
CGACGATCAGCCGCGACCATCTGCGAACGAATAAGGCAACCGTTGAAGCATGCGGCGCGGGTGGACTTAGCGGTAAACCACTTACAACGCGGGCCACGCAGATGATCGCCGAGCTTTACCAGATCACACATGGTCGAATTCCGTTGATCGGCGTCGGCGGCATCTTCACGGCGGAAGACGCATGGGAAAAGATCTGCGCCGGAGCAAGTCTCGTGCAGTTGTACACGGGCTTTATTTATAAAGGACCGCGCATCGTGCGCCAGATCAATGAAGGATTAGTAGAAATCCTCCGTCGCGAGGGTTTTGCGAAGATCGAGGAGGCGATCGGTTCGAAGGCTAAACACATTACGAAGTCGATCGAACGGAACTGACACACAAAGCTCGCGTGTATTAACACACCAAGCCCTCCCGCAAAAGACGCTCCGGCGCCAAGGCAAACTTATTTGCGGCTTTCTCTTTGCGTCTTTGCGCCTTTGCGGGAAAATTTTAAGGTTTGCCCAACTTTTGATTTGAAACTATTATGCGACGGTGAATCTCAGCTTGAAACCCCCGCTAATTTCGATATTTATAGTCCTGATCCTCGCGTTCATCTTTCCTGTCGCTGCTCAGAACGGCGTGCATTCAGTGTCGCAGGGCATTTACCGCGTGGGCGAAAAGTTGACCTACAACATCTCCTACTCGAGTTTTCCGAGCGCCGCTCATGCGGAGTTTGAAATCGTCTCTCGCGGGGCCTTTTACGGCCGCGAGGGTATTCAACTGCGCGCGCATCTCGAAACGACCGGAGTCGTGAACGTCGCGCTCTTCGCGCTCAATAACGACTACATAACTTACATCGATCCGGAAACAGGTCTTCCCTTTCGCTCCCAGGAAACCGCTCGCGACGCGATGTCCACTGCCGAAGCGAGCCACGATTTTCCGCAACCCGCCGGCAACGACGCCATACCGCCGAAGGTCAGCGTGTTAAGCGGCACGTTTGATTTCCTGTCGGCGTTTTATCGCGCGCGGGCGCTGCCGTTGGCTGATGGCGGCGAGTACGACCTCACGGTGCGCAGCGAAGGAGTGGATTATCCGATCGAGCTGAAAGTCGTCGGCAGGCAGACGGTCAGAACAAACGTCGGCTCCTTCGAAACAATCGTCACGCAAGTTAAAGCCAACTCACGTTTCAAGAACGTGCGTGTCTACTTCACAAACGACGAGCGCCGCGTGCCAGTGTTGTTTACCGGACGCGTAAGCTCCGGTGAGTTGCGCGCCGAACTTGCAGGCTCGGAAATGATCGCGCCTCCGCCCAGCAAAGCGAAGCCAATCGCGACGGTCGAGCCGAATCCGACCGCAGTTGCACCTCCGGCGCCGGCTGCTCCGGCGGTCACCGGCAATTGGCCCTTTCCACTGAACGAACAACTCAACTTCCAGATCTTTGTTGGACCAGCCACGACGCCGATGGGCTCAGCCAATTTCCAGGTGAAGGGACGTTCGAAGTACTTCGATCGCGACGGCATCTTTCTGACAGTGACGGCGCAGACAGCCAACGCCGCGGCGCGCGTGTTTGTCGCGCGAGATCAGATTGACTCGTACGTCGATCCGCGAGCGCTGCTGCCGTATCGAACGGTGTTCGATCTGCTCGAAGGCAAACGCCGTTTGAAACAAACACTGGCGACTAACCAGGAGAACGGAACGATAAGCATCGACGGCGGTACGCGAATAGAGGTTCCCGTCGGGACGCATGACTATGTTTCGTTCTTCTATGCCTTGCGGACGTTCGATCTCGCACTGAGCAAGCGTAATGGAGTTCCAGTGCTTGTCGAGAATAAAGTTAAGACGGTGTTCGTGACGGCTCTCAAGCGTGATCAGATCGGCCTCGGCATGCGCGTGGTTCCGGCGATTGCGTTGTCGATCACGACAGACGATCCTGAGCCTGACAAGTATCAGTTGCGGTTGTGGGTCAGTGATGACGCGCGGCGACTGCCTTTGCGCTTGACGGCTGCGACGCAACTTGGTCCGGTACGGGCCGACCTGGCTATACTTCCTACCTTGCCTCAGTAACTTCTCTTTTAAGGTGGCTGGAGTTCGGAGTTGATGAACCTGCTCGGCTGAAATTGAAAACTGTTTTCAACTAGACTATACTGCCGAACGCCATGCTGAACTCATTCATTATCGTCCTCCGCGAAGGGTTCGAGTCGTTTCTACTCGTCGCCGTCATTCTTGCTTACCTCCGCAAATCAGGCCAACAGTGGCTGAATACCTCGGTTTACCTGGCTATAGCTCTGGCGCTTGCCGCCAGCGGCGGCCTTGCCTACGTGCTCAACGCCGGCGTTGACGACGCCGTCATTCAGAGCATGTTTGGTGAGTTTATTGGTGGTTACATCAGTCAGTTCTTCGCCAATGAGGCGCTGCGCGAGGCGGTCCTTGGCGCAATTGCCGTGGTGATGGTCGGGACGCTCGTCATTCACATGTGGCGGGCAGGTCCAAAGATTCAGCAACGCATGCGTGAGCGATTGAGTGAAGTGTCCTCGAAGAGTTCGAGTCTGGCGGCTGTGGCCGGCGTATTCGCTTTTACTTTCCTGATGATCACCCGCGAAGGAATGGAGACGGCGCTGCTGTTGATGCAGGTGAAGGATCCGAACCTGATTAGCGGCGCAGTGCTCGGTCTAGTCGCCGCAGTCGCGTTTGCAATTGGTTGGGCCAAGTTTGGTCATCTCTTGAATGTGAAGCGGTTCTTCCAGGTGACGAGCATCTTTCTGCTGCTCTTCATGGTCCAGGTCGCGATTTATTCATTCCACGAATTCACCGAAGCGGGCTTGCTGCCGAACAGCGAGGCCCTGCACATCGCCACCGAAAAGTTCTCGCCTGATGGTCTTTACGGCAAATGGTTCTCGCCGATCATGATCGGCATCTGCGCGTTGTGGCTGGTCGGTGCGTGGGCGATCGATCGTGTGACGCGAACGTCCGTTACACCGCCGCAAATGCCCAAGCTCGAGGGCGGCACGAGTTAGTCGCGCATTGAACACGCATCAGGATAATTTGACTCACCATTGTGGACTCCTTACATCTTCCTGGTGGTGAGGAACGCCCAGACCCGGTCCAACAATGTGTTCGGCGCATCTCACCAGTTAAGCGGTCGCGACGTTTATAACAACCATCAGGATAACGTAACCCCAAAACAACAAGCCCGCGCCGCCAACGATGAAACACCACATTACCTTACCCGAGCCTCGAATTTCGCCGTTGGACTGCCGAATGATTTTGCGAGCCTTGACTGCTTGGATAATTGCGATGAGTGACCCAACCCCCATTAGCCAGAAGATGGAAAAGAATATGCCGCGCCGCAGCATGCCGTCGACTTGATGTTGAAGATCGCTTTTGCTCATTTGGGGGATAATATAGTTGACTGACCAGGGAGACCACGGGTATTCGACCCCCAGTGGTTTAAGATCAGAGGGATAGCGGCTCCATTTCTGGAATGCTTCATCGGAACAACTTTGAGACTGTTCTACCGTCGAATTTCGCGCATTCCATGCCGTATTCACATGGTGGTCGAGATGCATCATCGCCCCTGAAGATGCCGGCTCGCCATACGCCGGGTCAGTCTCTAAACTCTTAACTGTTTGATCAGTTTCTTCCAGAGCCTCGCGAAGATTGAACAGCACAAAGTTTGTATTCACGCCACCTTCCGTTTCTTCCCCGTCTTTTTCTGTTTCTGATAGGTTATTCGTTTCACTCTCTCCTGACCGCAAGAGGATAATAATCCACGTCGCTCGTGGTGAGCGATCCTTATCTTTGAGCCATAAAGCACCGTAACCGATCGCAACTTGCGGCAAGAAGGCCGGCGGCGAGGGATCTTTCGTCAGCACACCTAGGTTTTCGCAGGAGCCGTGATGGATGAAAATGTCAACTAACGAAGACACACGTGTCCTTAGATAGTTAACAGCTCAGAGAACTGGCTGCCAACCAGTGATTCGTTACGGTTTGGAAACGAATGATCTGCTGCTCCCTGACCTCGTGGAACGCGCCGATGCTGGTGAAAAGATCATCGATACAATCAAGTTCCCGCAAGCGGCTGAACCTGATGACAGTGAGAGTGTAGAGAAGATCGAAGCACTAGTGGAGATAATCTGTCGGGCGGGTGGCGAAGCTACGGCCGCGCTGTTCGTGCTGATGGGAACACTTCAAAACTCGCCGCAACCGGAAGTGCTGGCACATGCGGCAAAGCACTATGCCTTTACGCGTTGCGGTGAACTGAACATCTTCGGAATGGTTGACGCTCAGGTTGCGTTAGTTGAAGGCGAGCTGTTGGCCAGCAACACATTCGTGTCATCGTGACACCAACAAACCAAGAGCCCTCTATACGATCGAATCCAGCATAGATCCGGCAGCGGCGACGAGTTGGACACATGCCGGGATTGCTGCTTCTGCCAGCAAAGTAATCACGAACTTAACGACCGGTAAGCGCTACTGGTTTCGAGTAGCGGCAGTGAGTGCGGGCGGCCAGAGCGGCTGGAGCGAACACGCGACGAAAGTAGTGCCGTAAGTCGGCGCATCGATATGCCTCATACTCCACGTCGTATGAGGCGGGGCACCATCGCGCAAACGTCGCAACGGGGAGCGGTGGTGCCTTTTGCTTTGTGCACCGAAACGCTACACACGTAATAGCTTCCGTTGGACCATAAACGATTGACGTCAGTGCTCAACCTAACTATATTGCGAACACTCACTGGGGCGGCTATGGACAGAAGTCAGTATTAGTCGGTCCAAAGCAATTCAGATTGCTCACGTGACCAAGATCACGACCCAGAACGTCGAACGGCCGCTCACCACAGGAGGCTAAACGATGAACTCACGAATCCTCAGAAGGTCACTTCTTCTTATCGGTCTTCTTGTCCTTTGCTCGGCCCTCGCAGTCGGCATATACAGCCGAGCTTCAGAGTCACAGAAACAATCAAAGAGCCGCACTTACCAAGCAGCGAAGGTAACGGATGCACCGAAAGTGATTTCCGGTATCCAAGGGCTCGAGATCACGAGCGTAAGTTTGATTAACCAAGGCACTCTCGAGGCCGCACTCAACATTGACGTCACTAACAAACGCAATGAGGCCGTCATGGCTTTGGATTTTATTGCGGGCGGAAGTACTTACAGTGGTCTGCGGATTGACGGCTTGCTCCAAGAGGGTAGTTCCCTCGTGATTATTCCTCCTCATTCGCTGAAGACCTTTACCTGGGGTCTAGGAGGAATCATGGAGGGACAAACTGTTACGCTCGCGGCGGCTGTTTTCGCCGATGGAAAGGAGGAAGGAGACAAATGGGTCTTGGACGGGATCAAGAAATCGCGAGATAAGTTTCAGGAGAAACAACGCGCAGAAAAGGGTAAGAACGGGGGTCAGAAATGAAACGAAAACTCTTCGTGGCATTATCAGCCGCCTTCGTAACTCTTGCCGTTGCGATCACGATTCTCGGCCATTGCGGCAGCACCTGGGTAGTACAGGAACCCACATTCGGACCACAACTCACGAGAAGTGACTGTACGACCGGTGGCGCTAGAACTACTACGACTAAATCAGTCTCGACGACGATACATTGGAACGTAGGTCCACCCTTGACAGTAGTAGTCACAGATTTCGGTGAGAACAAAATAATTTCCGGTTTTACAACGGACGACTGCAAGAGATGCTTCCCTGTGTTCGATGCACGGATTCCAAAACCAGCTGAATTCAAATTCACATTCTTCTTCGGCCACCATGCAATTCCGCCCATAGTGATTAACAATTGCGCCTCGGGTGATGTCGGTAACACATTCGTTACCTTCACCTGAATGGATTGATCTTGGAAATGGTGGTTCGATGCTGTCGGATTCTGCGTTGATGTTCGCCGACGGAAATCGACAAGCAGGGAAGCGCACCTCAGCGGCGCGAACGCCCACTTATCGCCTGCTTAACACAGCCGCCACATCTTGTTTCGTCGCCGCAATCCACAACCGTACGGTCTCGTCCTCACTGGCTGAAGCGAGTGTCTTGCCATCCGGCGAGAACGCAATTGCTCTGACACCTTTTGAATGACCAGTGAGGGTAGCCAACTCTTGTCGAGTGCGAACGTCCCACAACTTCACGGTGTTGTCGAAACCGGCCGAAGCCAGCGTCTTGCCATCGGGGGAGAAGGCCACCGAATACACAAAACCTGAGTGTCCCTTGAGAGTGGCCAACTCCCGGCGCGAGTTGGTATCCCACAGCTTCACGATGCCATCAGCAGCCGCCGCGAGCGTGTTACCGTCCGGCGAAAAAGCAATTGAGCCGAGAGCAATAAGTCCGTCATACGTGGCCAACTCCGAGCGTGTGCTAACGTCCCACAGCTTTACAGCACCGTTTGTGGCTGACGCAAGCAACCGGCCGTCGCCTGAGAAGGCGACTGAATTAAGATTCTCCCCTATCGTGACTTCGCTGGGGCGCTCGGCTACTTTCAACGTAGCGAACACCTGGCGCGTGCTGATGTCCCACAATGTCACCGAGTCCATGTCTCCAGTAGCGAGCGTTTTCCCATCGGGCGAGAAGCTTGCTGAATAGACGAAATCTGCTGGCCCCTTGAGAGTAGCTGTCCTCTGATGAGTAGTCGTGTCCCACAGTTCAACAGAATTCTGATCGCCGATCGAAGCCAGCCGCTTGCCATCTGGAGAGAAGGTGACGAAACGCACATACCCTGAGTCTCCTTTCAGTGTGGCCAACTCCTGGCCGGTGCCTGCGTCCCACAGTTTCAGGCCTTGCCCCTTCTCAGCACTGTCATCGCTCGCCGAAGCAAGCATTTTGCTATCAGTTGAGAAAGCGACCGAGTTAACAGAATCTTCGTGTCCTTGAAGCACGGAAACCACCAGGAGCGAACTGGTATCCCACAGCTTGAGGGACTTATCGTGAGCAGACGCGAGCGTCCTGCCGTCGGGCGAGAAAGCAACGGAGTAGACAGCGGCCTCTGCGAGTGTTGCGAACTCCTTCGTTGTGTGAACATCCCACAGTTTCACTGTACCGTCCTGGCTGCCCACAGCAAGTGTGTTGGCATCTGGCGAAAAGGCTATCGAACTGATCCGAGCGAGTTCGAACATCTCCGGTTTAAGAGTGGTCAACTCCTGCTTCGTACCCATATCCCAGAGCTTGACGGTCTTCTCATCGGCTGACGCGAGCAGCTTGCCATCGCGCGAGAATACAATCTCAGTTACATCGGTTGAGTGACCTCTGAGGGCGGCGTACTCATGCCGCGTGTTGATGTCCCACAAGATGACCGCCTGACCCTCAGCGCTGGCAAGCGTCTTGTTATTTGGCGAAAACGCGACTGAGTGCAGAGATCGCTTTTTAAGCGTGACCGCTTCCTTGCGTGTGCTGATGTCCCACAGCCTAATGGTGTTGTCATTGCTAGCTGAAGCCAGCCACTTACCATCGGGCGAGAAAGACAGTGAACGGACAAAATCTGAGTGACCTGCGAGTGTTGCCTTTTCCTTCAGCGTACTCATGTCCCATAGCTTCACAGTCTTGTCATTGCTAGCCGAAGCCAGCGTCTTGCCATCAGGGGAGAACGTCACGGAATAAACAGAACTAGAGTGGCCCGTAAAGGTAGTCAACTCTTTCCTCGTGCTGACGTCCCACACCTTCACCACATTCTCATTGTCAGCCGAAGCGAGCGTCTTACCATCGGGCGCGAAGGCGACCGCATAGACAGTACCGGAGTGCCCCTCGAGCGTGGTCAGTTCTCTAAAGCTGTTGTGCCATAAGTAGTACCAATAAAAGCTACGCACGTCGTCATCTTCCGGTGAATTGGACGTAGGCAAGTTGGACGTCAGTATTTGATTGACACGGACCATGTCGCCGGTCTCGTACACACCCCGAGCGAGATTCATCTGTGAGACGTAAAGTAACTGCTCGGCCGTCTTCTTCTGAGCAATTGCCTCTTTCGTGGCGGCAACTGCTTTCCGTTGTGAGATCACAGCGAAGATAAGAGCTATTGCCAGAACCAGAATAATTGCACTGGCGGTGCTGAGGCCCAGTATGAGGCGCCGTGTCCGGATTTTCTCGTCAAGCTGTTCAAGCCGCCGCCGGTCGACACCATTTATGGCTGCCAGCACTGAGTAGAACGAACTGCGGAAGGGCCCTTTGTGGAATTTGCCCTTGTGTGTATCACACCCAAGAAAGTTGGCCGCCAGGGGCATTCTGTCCTGGCACAAAATCTCCGGAAAAGCCTTGTCGTTCTCATCAATAGCTTCGTTATTCGCCTTGCCCTTTACCAGGATTGGAATGATGTCGTGCTCGCCATGGCTTTCAATAAAACGTCTGATTTCATCCTCGACGTATTTACTCTGCCGTGCATTTGGTGAACATAGGACGACGAGCTTGGCGGATCCTTTTATGTGTTCTTCAATAGCCCGGTGATAATCGTCTGCGGCCTCGATGTCTGATTCGTCCCGAAAGACGTTGAGTGTTCGTTTGGTGGTTTTCAGGCTCTTGGGAAACTTGTAGCTCTCGAGAGCGTTCTCCAGCCGCGCTGCAACTTCCTTGTCCTTACGTGAGTAGCTAAGGAAAACATCAAATGCGTGAGAAGCTTTTCGACTTGCAGACCGCTCTCTCATGATTGCCTGTTGCCGCTCACAATTATCATGTGCGCGGGGAAGCTCATTTGACCATCAGAGTAAAACTGCTTTACCGCCTCCCGCACTTCGTGTCCGATTTGGTCTCTTTCTTCATCAGCCAGGCTCTTTAGCTTCGCGCGCAAGCTTTCCGAGATCTCAGAACGGAAAACCCAAAACTCTTCAGGCGAGAGCGGGGCCGCCATATCGAAATTAACCACACGCTCTGCCACGTCGACCGCGTCCGCGGCTTTCAGAATTCCGGCGAGCTTACCGGGCTCTGCAAAACGAAACGCATCGGGTGCATCAGGATCAGGCTTCGGTGATTGCACGTGGCGGGAGATAACATCCGTCACGACATAAGAGTACGGGTTGAGTTCACTTTTCCCCCAGACCGCAAACGCGATGTGACCTGCCGGTTTAACTACTCGCAGCATCTCTCGCACTCCCGCGAGTGGATTCGGAAAGAACATTATCCCGAGACGGCTAACGGCGACGTCGAATGAGTCGTCGGCAAACGGCAACGAATCAGCGGTGCACTGCCGAAATTGCACATTCTCGACGCCGCGATCGATTGCTTCACGTTCCGCGGCTGCAACCATCTCCGGTACCGCGTCCGTGCACATGACTGACCCGCGAGGGCCAACGGCCTCTGCGATCGTGAGTGACGGTTCACCCGCACCACCAGCAACATCGAGTACGGATTGCCCTTGACCGATATGGGCCTGCTCGATGAGCGCACGCGTCAAAGGTGCAAACATCGTGCGAATAATGTCGTGGTGCCTGGTCCAATAACTGGCTGTCTCCTGCCACTGAGACAAAGTATCGCTAGGCTGACTCATCGGCTTATTTCCCTTTCAACAACCGCACCAGTTCACGCTTCAACAACTTCCCTGTCGGACCCTTGGGAATGTCGGGGAGGAAGTGGACCGTCTTGGGGCACTTGAAGTCCGCGAGACGTGCTTTGCAGAAATCGATTATGTCCTGAGCTGAAAGTCGAGCGCCGTCTTTCAAGACGATGACGGCAG
Source organism: Pyrinomonadaceae bacterium (assembly GCA_036266055.1). GTDB lineage: Bacteria > Acidobacteriota > Blastocatellia > Pyrinomonadales > Pyrinomonadaceae > PSRF01. The sequence continues at coordinate 9,618 of DATANW010000041.1, forward strand.
CGACTTCTTCGCCGTAAAGATCATCCGGCACGCCGATCGCCGCCGCTGACGCAACTCTCGGATGCTGATACAACACCTCGTCGATCTCGCGTGGATAGATGTTCTCGCCGCCGCGAATGATCATGTCTGACTTGCGATCGACGATGAAATAAAAACCGTCGGCATCGCGGTAACCGATGTCGCCCGTATGAAACCAGCCGTTGCGAAATGCGGTGGCCGTGGCGTCGGGGTTTTTGTAGTAGCCCTTCAGAATGTTTTCACCGCGCAAGACGATCTCACCGAGCTCGCCGTCGGGCACGTCGTGATCCTCATCGTCGACAACGCGCATCTCGTTTCCGATCGGCAGACCACACGAACCGGGCCGGCGACGTCGGTCGGGTGGATTGAAAGTCGAGCGGCAAGTCGATTCAGACAATCCGTAACCTTCTACGACCAGACAGTTGAACGTCTCTTCAAATCGCTTCATAACTTCCGCGGGCACCGGCGCGGAGCCGCACATCGCGAAACGAAGTTGCTGCGTGTTGCGACCTGGCGGAACGCCGTCCGGATACGTGCTCAATAACATCGACAGCATCGTCGCCACGGAACCGAACGAAGTGATCTGATATTCCGAAATAATTTGCCAGAAACGCGATGCTGAAAACTTAGGGCTCACGACCGTCGAACCGCCGGCATACAACGCCGACATCGTGGTCACGGAGACGGCGTTCATGTGGAACAGCGGCATGATCGTGAGCAATCGATCCGATTCAGTAAAGCTGAGCCAACTGCTGATCTGACGCGCGTTCGCGATGACGTTGCCGTGCGTGAGCAAACAGCCTTTCGGTTTTCCGGTCGTGCCGGAGGTGTAGATGATGATCGCCTCGTCGTCACGACTGATCTGTGTTGATTCGATCGGCTCGCCTTCAACTTCTTCCACTTTGTCAAAAACAATGAAATTCTTTTTTTCAATCCGTGTTATGAATTCCGAGGCGACCAGCAACAGCTTCGATTCCGAGTTGGAGATCACATATTCAATCTCCTGCGCTTTCAGCAGCGAGTTGATCGGCCCGGCGAGTGCACCGATGTGCCAGCACGCAAAGTAGGCAATCACGTATTCGACGCTGTTGGGCAGTAGCAGACTGACCACGTCGCCCTTGCCCACACCATTCGCCACGAGCAGACCTGCTACTCGCCTAACCACCGCGTCAAACTCCGCGTAAGTAAATCGCCGTTTATCCGCTTCGGAAAAGAGAAACGGCTTGTCAGGGGTGGCGCTCACGCGCTGTTTGAGTAGTTCGGGAATGCTCCGAGGTTCCGCCTCAGGTACCAACGTCATGCAAACTGTTATAGCACATGATATATTCAGCGCTCCTATGAGTACCTACCGCAATTTTATCAACGGCAAGTGGATCGAATCGGCCTCGTCACGCACCGCTCCGAACATCAATCCGGCAAACATCGACGACGTCATTGGAACGATTCGCCAGGCGACCCGCGAGGAAGCGCGCTCTGCAGTCGAGTCTGCCGCCGAGGCGTTTCGCGGTTGGCGATCGACGCCGGCGCCCGCGCGTGGACGCATCGTCGCGAAGGCCGCGCGATTGATGGAAGAGAACAAAGAAGAGCTCGCGCAACTATTGACGCACGAAGAAGGCAAGACGATTGCGGAGTCGCGCGGCGAGTTGCAACGCTCCATCAACGTCGCCGAGTTTTGCGCGGGTGAGTCGCGACGCATGAACGGCGAAACGATCCCGTCCGAGTTGCCGTTGAACTTCGCCTATACGATCAAGCAGCCGCTTGGCGTCGTCGCGTGTGTTACGCCGTGGAACTTCCCGGTCGCGATTCCCGTGTGGAAGATCGCACCAGCGCTGGTCGCTGGAAACACTGTCGTCTTCAAGCCCGCATCGATCACCCCAGGAACTGCCGTTCGCATCACGGAGATCTTCGAAGCCGCCGGAATTCCGCCGGGAGTTTTGAATCTCGTAATCGGATCGGGATCGGAAGCAGGCGACGAGATCATCAATCATCCGGCTGTCAAAGCGATCTCGTTTACGGGTTCGAACGGCGTCGGTATTCGACTCTACGAACAGGCGTCGCGGCGCGGTGCTAAGGTGCAGTGCGAGATGGGCGGGAAGAACCCCGTCGTCATTCTCGAAGACGCCGACATGGACCTCGCAGTCGAATCAACGGCGCAAGGCGCGTTTGGATCGTCAGGTCAACGATGCACGGCAACGAGCCGCGCTGTAGTCGTCGATCAGATCGCGGATGAGTTCGTCGAACGCGTCGTGAAACGCGCGGAGTCGTTGCGCATCGGCGCCGGATCGGATCCGCAGACTGAAATGGGACCCACGGTCGACGAGAGTCAATTCAAAACCGTTCTCAGTTACATCGACATCGGCAAGGAAGACGGCGCGAAACTCGCTTGCGGCGGTTCGCGTGCGACCGGCGACGGCCTCGACAAAGGCTACTTCGTTCGTCCAACGGTTTTCGATCACGTAACACCCGACATGCGGATCGCGCGCGAGGAGATCTTTGGTCCAGTGTTGTCAGTGTTGCGAGTTAAAGACTTTGAGACGGCGATGGAAGTTGCGAACGACTGCGAGTACGGACTGTCGTCCTCGATCTTCTCGAACGACGCATCACGCATCTTCCGCTTTGTCGACGAAATCGAAACCGGCATGACGCACATCAACTCGCCGACGACTGGCGGTGAAGCGCACATCCCGTTCGGCGGCTCAAAAGGCACCGGCATCGGCGATCGCGAACAGGGCTCGACGGCGCTCGATTTTTACACCGAATTGAAAGTGGTCTACGTCGATTACACCGGCCGGAAGCGCGAAGGAAACTTATATTGAAAATCGGTGTTTTCACACTGATACTGATGTCATTTTCGGCCGCAACCAACCCCGGTCCAAAAGCCAACGAAGAGGCACGCGTCGCCGCCGACGCTGCTGCCACCAAACCCTGTCTAAAGAAGAAACAAGACCAATGAGAACCCTGATCAAAAACGGCCGCATCGTCACCGCCGTTGACGACTATCACGCCGACATCCTGATCGAGCACCAGAGGATCTCCGTCATCGGCAAAGACCTCCAAATGGAAGCCGATCAAACGATCGACGCGACCGGCAAGCTCGTCATTCCCGGCGGCATCGATCCGCACACGCACATGGAGCTGCCGTTCGGCGGCACTCAATCATCCGACGACTTCCGCACCGGTACCATCGCCGCCGCGCACGGAGGCACGACGTCGATCATTGATTTCGCCGTGCAGTACAAAGGCCAGTCGCTGATCGAAGGCATCGACAACTGGCACAAGAAAGCCGAAGGCAAGACGGCGATCGACTACGGTTTTCACCTCATCACCACCGAGCTCGAAGACAAGCAGATCGAAGAACTCTACACCGCGATGGACGAAGGTGTGACGAGTTTTAAAATGTTCATGGCCTATCCCGGCGTATTTCTGGTCGACGACGCGACGATCTTTCGCGCGATGTCCGCAGCCGGATCGCGCGGCGGCTTGATCTGCATGCACGCCGAGAACGGCATCGTCATTAACGAGATCATCAAACGCGCACTGGAAAACGGACGCACCGCGCCCAAGTACCACGCACTAACACGTCCGACGATTGCCGAAGCAGAAGGCGTTCATCGCGCGATCGCGATCGCGGAGATGGCGGAGTCGCCTGTTTACATCGTCCATTTGTCCTGTGCCGACGCGCTCAACCAGGTGCGACAAGCGCGCGACCGCGGCATTCCCGCATTCGCCGAAACGTGTCCGCAATATCTCTTCCTCTCGATCGACAACTACGACGAACCGGGCTTCGACGGCGCGAAGTATGTGATGACGCCGCCGCTGCGCGAGAAGTGGAACCAGGCGGAGCTGTGGAAAGGTTTGAAGATGGACGACCTGCAAGTGATCTCAACCGACCACTGCCCTTTCTGCATGAAAGAACAGAAGGAGCTCGGCCTCGACGACTTCACGAAGATCCCGAACGGCGCACCCGGCGTCGAGCACCGCGTGCCGTTGATCTACAACGGCGGCGTGGTCGAAAACCGCATCAGTCTGAATCGATTCGTCGAGTTGACGTCGACTGCGGCGGCGAAGATGTTTGGTCTGTTTCCGAAGAAAGGCACGATAGCCGTCGGCAGCGATGCGGATATCGTCATCTTCGATCCGGAAAAAGAGCAGACACTCGGGCTGAAGACGAGTCATATGAACGTCGACTACAGCGCCTACGAAGGCAAGAAGATTAAAGGCGTCGTCGAGACAGTGCTGTCGCGCGGGAAAGTTGTGATTGACCATGGCGAGTTCAAGGGCAAGGCCGGCGACGGACAGTTTTTGAAACGCGGCACCTGTGTCGCTATCTAGGTCACATGGGGTAGCCACAGCAAACCAAAACACAAAAAACGAATGAGCACCCAATCCCCCACTCAACGCGACTTCGAAGAACTACACACCGACGTTTCCCACAGTCCACTTTGGAACCAGGACCTCGCGCCCACGACGATCAAGGAGCGAACATGGTCCACCTGGAACATTGCCGCGCTGTGGATCGGCATGAGTGTCGTGATCACCACTTACACACTCGCCGGAGGCTTTATCGAAGCAGGCATGAACTGGTGGCAGGCGATGATCACGATCCTGCTTGGCAACACCATCGTGCTGGTTCCGATGATTCTCAACGCTCATGCGGGAACGAAATACGGCGTCTCCTTTCCCGTGTTGAGCCGCGCTGCGTTCGGCACGAAGGGCGCAAACATTCCTGCGATGCTGCGCGCCATCGTCGCGTGCGGCTGGTTCGGCATTCAAACGTGGATCGGCGGCACTGCGATCGACGTGCTGCTCGGCTACATGTTTCCCGGTTGGAAAACGACATTCAGTGCTGTAATCCTCGACGTTCCGCTGCACACCTGGATAGCCTTCTTTGTCTTCTGGGGCATTCAGGTATTCATCATTCTTAAAGGCGTTGAAGGCATCAAGTATCTTGAAACATGGTCGGCGCCGTTGTTATTGCTGGGCGGGTTGGTGGTTCTGGTGTGGGCTTCATCGCGCGCGGGTGGTCTGGGTCGCGTGTTGACCGAATCAGCAGCGCTGCAAAAACAGCAGAACAACTTTTGGACCATCTTTCCCGGAGCGTTAACTGCGTCCGTGGGATATTGGGCCACGCTCAGCCTGAACATTCCCGACTTCACCCGTTACGCGAAATCGCAAAGATCGCAGATGCTGGGCCAGGCGTTGGGATTGCCGCTTACGATGACTGCGTTCGCATTCATTGGCGTGGCAGTCACGAGTGCCACGGTTTTAATCTACGGCGTTGCCATTCCCAATCCGGTAGATTTGATGGCGCGCTTCGACAGTATCCTGATCATTCTGTTTGCAACGGCCGTGATTTTCGCGGCCCAACTTACGACGAATATGGCAGCTAACGTCGTCTCGCCCTCGAACGACTTTTCAAACCTGAATCCACGACTCATCTCGTATGTCACCGGCGGCCTCATCACGGCCGTCATCGGTATATTGATGATGCCGTGGAAGCTGATGTCATCGATGGGCGCGTACATCTTTACGTGGCTAATTGGATACTCCGGATTGATGGGCGCGATTGCGGGAATTCTGATTTGCGACTACTGGGTGCTGCGGAAGCAACGCTTAGATCTCGTCGGGCTTTTCGACCCGAAAGGGCCGTATTCGTACAGCAATGGAGTGAACTGGCGCGCCGTCGTCACCCTAGTTCTCGCGATCGCTCCGGTCGTGCCGGGGTTTATTCGCGCAGCCACAACCCCGGGCGGGCAGGTCAGCAATCCAACGTTTCTCGATCACCTGTACACTTATGCCTGGTTCGTGACTTTTGGCCTCGGATTCGTCATATACTACGCCCTAACACGCGTTTCGAAGGGAGACTCGCTTAATGCCACGCACGGTTAAATGCGGATTGATTCAATGTACGAATGCGGCGCCGACCGATCAGCCGATCGAAGAGATCAAACGCCTGAATATCGAGAAGCACCTGAAGTTCATCGAGCAGGCCGCCGAGCAGGGTGTGCAGATCATCTGCATGCAGGAAGTTTTCACGACGCCGTACTTCTGCGCCGAGCAACAGACGCGCTGGTATGAAGCGGTCGAACGCATTCCCGATGGTCCAACCGTGCGGTTGATGCAGGAAGTCGCCAAGGAGAACGGCATGGTGATGATCGTGCCGATCTACGAAGAAGAGATCACCGGCATCTACTACAACACCGCCGCGGTGATCGACGCAGACGGCAAGTATCTCGGCAAGTATCGCAAGAACCACATTCCGCACGTCAATCCGGGTTTCTGGGAGAAGTTCTATTTCCGTCCCGGTAATCTTGGTTATCCATGTTTCGACACGGCGTTCGCGCGCATCGGGGTGTACATCTGTTACGACCGTCATTTTCCTGAAGGCGCGCGAGCACTCGGTTTGAACGGCGCGGAGATCGTTTTCAACCCGTCGGCGACTGTCGCCGGACTTTCCGAGTACCTGTGGCGACTCGAACAGCCGGCGCATGCGGTCGCGAACGGATATTTTGTCGGCGCAATCAATCGCGTCGGTCACGAACAGCCGTGGGACATCGGCGAGTTTTACGGACAGAGTTATTTCTGCGATCCGCGCGGACAGTTCATCGCCGAAGCGCCGCGCGACAAGGATGCGCTCGTCGTCGCCGATCTCGACCTGGATAAGATCCGCGAAGTGCGAAACACGTGGCAGTTCTTCCGCGATCGACGACCGGATACCTACGGGTCACTGGTGGCGGATTGAGTCTTCAAGGAGCCTGATCAATGGATTTATCAATCACCGTTAACGGCATGAAGTTCCCCAACCCGTTTGTGCTCGGCTCGGGCCCGCCGGGAACGAACGCGCGCGTACTCGCGAAATCGTTTGAAGCAGGCTGGGGCGGCGCCGTCGCGAAGACTGTCAGTCTCGAATCGGCGAAGGTAGTGAATGTTGTTCCGCGTTACGGAAAGCTCCGCTCGAGAACTACCGGCGAAGTCATCGGCTTCGAGAACATCGAACTGATCTCCGATCGGCCGATCGACGTTTGGCTCGAGGAGTTTCGCCAGGTCAAAAAGGAATATCCGAACAATATTCTGATTGCATCGATCATGGAGGAATACGAGAAGAGCCGCTGGCAGGAGTTGACGCGGATGGTCCAGGATACGGGCGTCGACGGTTTCGAGCTCAACTTTTCGTGTCCGCACGGCATGACCGAACGGAAGATGGGTTCGGAAATGGGTGAGCATCCGGATCTGACGGAAGAGGTGACGAGCTGGGTGACGGAAGTCGCGAAGATTCCGGTGTGGGCCAAGATGACGCCGAACATCACGAACATCCGCGAACCGGCGCTCGCCGCTGTTGCCGGCGGAGCTAATGGCATCTCGGCGATCAATACGATCCTGTCGGTGATCGGCGTCGACCTCGATACGCTGCGACCGATGCCGACTGTCGAAGGGCATTGCGTGCCGGGTGGTTATTCGGCGCAGGCTGTGCGGCCGATCGCGTTACGTATGGTCAGTCAACTCGCGCTCGCACTTCCCGAGGGAGTGACGATCAGCGGTATCGGCGGGATTGAAAACTCGCACGATGCGCTGGAGTTTATGTTGCTCGGATCGTCGACGGTGCAGATCTGCACGGGCGTGATGCTTCAAGGCGTGAAGATGATCGACGAGTTGCAGGAAGGTGTTGAGAAGTTCATGGTCGACAAAGGCTTCTCGTCTATCCAAGAGATCGTCGGGAAGAGCCTGCCCTACTTTTCAACGCACATGGACCTCGTGCAGAAGATGAAAGCCGCGAAGCGTTCGAAGGCCGGCGAGGCGAGCCGCGATAACGAGTGGGCGCAGAAAGATATTACTGAGAAGACGGCCGAACTGACGTCGAATTAACTAAAGGCATTTAGACACAAAAGGCACAAAAAGCACAAAAAGCACAGACGGAGATAAAAGAGATGGCGATAAAAGGAAATGGCGGTAAAAGGAGATGGCGGTAAAAGGAGATGGCGGTAAAAAGGAGATGGCGGTAAAAAGGTGGGATCGTATAAAGCGTTCCGCCCTCCCTTTTATGGTTTCTGTGCCTTTTGTGTCTAAGTACCTTTGGTGGTTAAAACTCGGCGATCATCGGCGCGTGGTCTGAAGGTTTTTCCCACGTTCGGGGCTCGATGTCGATCCAGGTGCGGACGCTGCGCGACACGAGCGATTCCGTGATCCAGATGTGATCGATGCGCAGGCCCAGGTTTCGACGAAAAGCGCCGGCGCGATAATCCCACCAGGTAAACTTCCCGCCTTCTTCAGTGTGCAGTCGAAACGCGTCCGTGAATCCCCAGTCTTTGATGTGCTGCAACGTCGCGCGCTCCTGCTCGCTAAACATGATTCGTCCCTGCCACAGCCTGACGTCGTGAACATCTCGTTCTTCCGGTGCGACGTTGAAATCGCCGCAAAGCAATACCGGCCGCGAAGGATCGTAATTCTGATCGAAGAACTCGCGTAGCCTGCTCATCCAACCGAGTTTCATTTCGTATTTCTCGGAACCAACCGCCTGACCATTCGGAATATAGACATTGACGATCTGAACATCGTTGACGGTGGAAGTGATCAGTCGCGACTGCGCGGTTTCATCGTCGCCGGGATAGCCGCGATGAGTGGTTTCGCAAGCACAACGCGAAAGAATCGCGACGCCGTTGTACGACTGTTGTCCGAACAGTTGGCACTGGTAACCGCGCTCCTGAAAAACAAGCGTAGGAAACTTGTCGTCCGTACACTTCGTCTCCTGCATGCACAACACGTCGGGCTTCACGTCGTCGAGCCAACGAGTCACCGACGTCATGCGCGCAAGTATCGAATTGACGTTCCAGGTTGCGATTAACATTTAGTTTGAAATCAACAGTCCGCCGATCAGCGCACCGCGACGCGCGAGATCGTCAGCTTCAATGTGTTCGTGCACCGCGTGAGCGCCGTCACCGCTGATTCCGAGTCCATCGAGCACCGGAATGCCCAGCGCGGCGATAAAGTTTCCATCAGACGCACCGCCAACCTGCGCTTCGCCGAGATCGAAATCAACCTGCGCCGCGATCGCCCGCGCTTTTTCAAACAACTCGATGACTGCCGGCGTCCGTTCGAGCGGCGGACGATTGATGCCACCCGATACAAACACCTTTGTTCGCTCGTCGATCGGCGTGACGTTGCGGAAGATGCGTTCGATCTCGCGCGACTCCGCTTCGGTCGAAAAGCGAACGTCGATGTCCGCCTCGGCTTCAGCGGCAACCACATTCGATCGCGTACCGCCGCGCACGACGCCGACATTCACCGTTATCCCCGATCCCGATCCGTTCATCGTGTGTAGTCGTTCTGTTTGTCGCGCGAGTTCGAGAATTGCGCTGGCGCCTTTTTCAGGTTCGAGACCGGCATGCGCGGCTTTGCCTTCGACTTTCATCGCGTAGATCCCGGTTCCCTTGCGTCCGGTCTTTACTCGACCACCGGGCGCAGGAGGCTCCATGACGAAAGCGCACCGCGTGTTCGCGGATTTCGCTGTCTCTTCCAGCAGCGGCCAACCAGTAAAACTGCCGACCTCTTCGTCGCACGTCAATGCGACGGTGATCGCGCAGCGCGGAACGATTCTCAACTCCGACATCGCGCGCAACACTGCGAGGACAAGAGCGCAGTTTGCTTTCATGTCGAAAATTCCCGGACCATAAATCTTCCCTGCTTCGCGACGCCAGGGCCGCGCCTCGACGGAGCCGCGCGCGTGCACGGTGTCAGTATGTCCGACGACCAGAATCTGACCTTCCGATCGTTGCTGTGCGAATGCCTGGATCACCAGGTGTTGACCAAAATCGGGAACGTCGACGCGCTTGATCTCGCTGACGCAACCGATCATTCGTGCCGCATCAGCCAGCAGATCGACGACCGCGCGACTGCCCGCTTCGTCTCCTGAGGGCGACTCCGTTTCGACCAGTGCCCGAATGAACGATTCGATCTCACCCTGGTTGGTTTTTAGTAGTTCGTGGATCTGCTGTGCAGCGCGAAATGAATTAGGGGTGTCTGACATGAATGCTTTACGAGTTGGTTAGTTGCTGTTTGATCACTTAATCGTCACTTTGCGCACCGTCAATGCGTCAAGTCGCGGCAGGTTAACTTTGAATCCGATACCCGGTTCGTCGGATGGCGTGATCGTGCCACGCGGACTCACCGTCACCGCAGGCTCGATGACATCTTCTTCCCAGTAGCGCGCGCTCGCGGAGACGTCGCCCGGCAGCGTGAAACCGGCAAGTGTCGACATCGCGATATTGTGCGCGCGTCCGATACCGGATTCGAGCATCCCGCCGCACCAGACCGGAATCTCTCGCTCACGCGCAACGCGTTCGAGCCGTTTCGCTTCGCTGTGTCCACCGACCCGGCCGAGTTTGACGTTTATGATCTTGCACGAGCTCAGCCCGATCGCATGGACCGCAATGTCCGCCGAACGAATCGACTCGTCCAAACAGATCGGCGTCCGAATCTGAAGCTGAAGTCTGGCGTGATCGAAGATGTCGTTATGCGCCAGCGGCTGCTCGAGCATCATCAGGTTGAAGCGGTCAAGCTCCTGAAACAGCGGAACGTCGGCGAGCGTGTAGGCCGAGTTTGCGTCGCCCATCAAGCGTATCTCCGGAAACTCCTTGCGAACGCGTTCGACAACTTTCAGGTCCCAACCGGGCTTGATCTTGATCTTGATCCGCTGATAACCCGCGTCAACTTCTTTGCGAATCTTCTCCAGCAAGATCTCCGGCGTGTTTTGAATGCCTATCGAAACGCCGCACGAGATCTCGTTGCGCGTGCCGCCGAGATGTCGCCACAGTGGCACGCCAAGTTTCTTGGCTTCGAGGTCCCAGCAGGCATTTTCGATCGTGGCTTTCGCCATGCGGTGACCGCGCACAGGCCGCATCGCGGCGAAAACGTTCGCCGCCGTTTCAAAGGTCTTTCCCAGCACCATCGGCGCCAGAAATTCATGCAACGTGGCCCAACACGTCTCGGTCCATTCGTCGCTGTAAAACGGTCCTTCGCCGGCGGTGCATTCGCCCCATCCTTCGGCGCCGTCGGTGTCGGTAACGCGGGCCAGAATAATGCGGCGTTCAGTGGTACGACCGAAGCTTGTTTCGAAGAAGTGGACGAGGGGCAGGCGTATTTCGCGCAGTTCGATCGACTGGATGATCAAGGTCTTTGAAATTTGCTCCTTCGTTACAGGCATTATGCCTTGCCGCTAACTACTTGTCAGCTTGCGGATCGGATCATCCGGTGTTTTTCGGAGAACACAGATTTAAGAGCATAGTAACTTGACCCACGAATGGAATAACTGATAAAAGGCTGGCACCAGATTTTTCCTACCGGCCTCGACGTTCTCCGGTACAGTGCGGGATTCGTTCTCGATTCTTTCTTACGAGGAGCTCTATGCGTAAAACTTTGCCCCCGGCCGCTTCACGTACGCGCGTGATCGCCATTACCTTGACCGCCCTTCTTCTTTCAGCACTAACAGTCCACCAACTCTATTTCGCGCGGCCGGCCCAAGCTGCCATAAGCGTCTTCGTCAACGAGATCCACTACGACAACACCGGCACTGACGCCGGTGAAGCGATCGAGATCGCGGGTCCAGCCGGGACGAATCTCTCCGGCTGGAGCTTAGTGCTTTACAACGGTGCAGACGGAGCTGCCTACGACACGAGAGCGTTGTCGGGCACGATCCCCAATCAACAAGCCGGCTTCGGCACCCTCGCTTTCACTTACGCCGTCAACGGCATTCAGAATGGTTCGCCGGATGCCATCGCACTTGTCAACGGCGCTACCGTGGTCCAATTCCTGAGTTACGAGGGAACGTTCACTGCGGTCAGCGGCGTCGCTAGTGGCATGACGAGCGTTGACATCGGCGTCAGCGAGAACGGCACCGAGCCTGTTGGACGCTCGCTGCGTTTGACCGGCACGGGCCAGTTTTACGAAGACTTCACGTGGGCGGGTGCGACGCTGGCCCACACTTTCGGCGCCGTCAACACCGGCCAAAGCTTCGGCGGCGATGCCGCCCCCGGCGTTTTGAACACGACGCCCGCAAACGGCGCGCTCAATGTGGCGGTTGATGCGAATATCAGCATCACGTTCACCGAGAGTGTAAATGCAACCGGCAGCGCGTTCTCGATTCAGTGTCCGACGGGGACGCCGATCGCTTTCACACAGAGTGCTTCGCCGAGCGTGACGTACACACTCAATCCGAATATTGATCTGCCGTTCAGCACTGTCTGCACAGTGACCGTGAACGCGACGCAGGTCACGGATCAGGACGTGAGCGATCCGCCGGATAACATGCTCGCGAATTTCGTCTTCTCATTCACGACCGCGGCCCCGCCGCCACCCGTCGCTAACAACATCATCATCAACGAACTCGACTCCGACACACCCGGTACCGATGCGGCCGAGTTTGTTGAACTCTACGACGGCGGCGTCGGCAACACTTCGCTGACCGGTCTCATCGTGGTGTTCTACAACGGCGCGACCGACACGTCGTACCGGACCATCGATCTCACCGGACAGAGCACGAACGCCCAGGGCTATTTCACGATCGGCAACGCGGCTGTCCCGGGTGTTGACCTGACTTTCCCGGGCAACACGCTGCAGAACGGTGAAGACGCAGTCGCGCTGTATGCGGCCACTGCGGCATCGTTCCCGAATGGTACCGCTGTCACGACGGCAAACCTGCGCGACGCAGTGGTCTATGACACCGCCGATCCAGACGATCCGGGTCTGCTGGTTCTCTTGAACGCCGGTCAGCCGCAGGTTGACGAATCAAGCGGCACCGCGCCGGACGTCGATTCAATCGGACGCTGTCCGAACGGCGACGGTGGCGCGCGTAACACGACGACGTACGTCGCTCGCACGCCAACGCCGGACGGTGCGAACAACTGTCCGCCGCCGGCAGTCGTAGCGGCCATTCATGAGATCCAGGGCAACGGTGCGATTACTCCGTTCAACGGACTCAGCGTGATCAGCTCCGGTATCGTTACCGCGCGCAAATCAAACGGCTTCTTCATGCAGGAGGCGGTTGGCGACGGTGACCCAAGCACATCCGATGGCATCTTCGTTTTCACCGGCGGCAGTCCGACCGCTGCTGTTGGCGACTTAGTGACGGCTACCGGAACGGCCACGGAGTTCTTCAACCTGACGCAGATCTCGAGCTCGAACAGCAACGTCTCGATCTCGTCGAGCGGCAATCCGCTGCCGGCGGCGATTACGTTGACGACGACTATCCTTAACGCAGCAGGCACTCCGGATCAGCTCGAACGATTCGAAGGCATGCGCATGCACGCGGACACGGTCGTGTCTGTCGCTCCGACAAACGAGTTTGGTGAGATCTTCACCGTGCTCGACGGCGTGGCGCGACCGATACGCGAACCCGGTATCGAATTCGGCTTAACCGTGCCCCCTGATCCGACGTCCGGTTTGGTCGACTGCTGCATTCCGATCTGGGAC
>DATANW010000042.1:0-3368 GCA_036266055.1 Pyrinomonadaceae bacterium
GGTTACGACCTACATCCCGGGCGTCGGCCATAACCTTCAGGAGCACTCGATCGTGCTCATCAGGGGCGGCCGCGTTAAGGACCTGCCCGGTGTCCGTTATCACGTGATTCGCGGCACGCTGGATTCAGTCGGCGTGGCCGATCGCAAACAGGGACGTTCGAAGTACGGCGCGAAGCGGCCCAAAGCCAGCGCTAAATAGACGACCGAGATAAAGAGATATGCCAAGACGACGAGTAGCCGAACGACGCGAAGTGCTTCCGGATCCTGTTTACAGCAGCCCGCTCGTGACCAAGTTCATCAGCGGCGTGATGTGGGAAGGAAAGAAATCGGTAGCCGAGAGTATTTTCTACGATGCGATGCGCCAGATTGGCGACAAGACAGGTGAAGAGCCACTCAAGGTCTTCAAACGCGCCATCGACAATGTGAAGCCCACGGTTGAAGTGAAATCCCGGCGCGTCGGTGGATCGACGTATCAGGTGCCGATTGAAGTACACCAGGAACGGCGCGGTGCCCTGGCAATTCGCTGGATAGTTTCGTACGCGCGTGGTCGCGGCGAAAAGACGATGACAGATCGATTGGCAGCCGAGATTCTCGATGCAGCCAACAATCGCGGCAACGCTGTGAAGAAGAAGGAAGACACGCATCGCATGGCCGATGCGAACAAGGCGTTTGCGCATTACAAGTGGTAAGAGGTAATCCGTGTTAACCACGGATTGAACGCAATGGCTAAGTACGATCTAAGTAAATTCAGGAACATCGGCATCATGGCCCACATCGATGCCGGTAAGACCACCACCACGGAACGTATCCTTTATTACACGGGCATCACGCACAAGATCGGCGAGGTGCACGAGGGTACGGCGACCATGGACTGGATGGAGCAGGAGCAGGAGCGCGGTATCACGATTACCAGCGCGGCAACCACCTGTTTCTGGGAAAGAGAAGGCGTCGATCACCGCATCAACATCATCGACACTCCGGGCCACGTCGATTTCACGATGGAAGTGGAGCGGTCGCTCCGCGTTCTCGACGGCGCCGTTGCTGTGTTCGACGGCGTAGCCGGTGTCGAGCCGCAGTCCGAGACTGTTTGGCGTCAGGCTGATAAGTACGGCGTTCCCCGCATTTGCTTCATCAACAAACTCGATCGCGCTGGTGCGTCGTTCGACCGTTCATTCGAGTCGATCATCACGCGCCTGGGCGCCAATCCCGTAGCGATTCAGATTCCGATCGGCCTCGAAGATCAGCTCAAAGGCGTCGTCGATCTCGTCAAGATGAAGGGGCTGATTTGGAAAGACGAGTCGAAGGGTGCGGAATACGAAGTTGTCGACATACCGGAAGAACTGAAAGACGAAGCTGTTGCTGCGCGCGAGAAGCTGGTCGAGGCCGTCGCGAGTATTGACGACGACCTGATGCACAAGTATCTCGAAGGCGAGGAGATCAGCGAGAAAGAGATCCGCGCGGGTCTTCGCAAGGGAACGCTCGAGTTGAAACTCGTTCCGGTTGTCACCGGTTCGGCGTTCAAGAACAAAGGCGTGCAGACGCTGCTCGACGCCGTTGTCGACTATCTGCCGTCGCCGCTCGATATTCCGCCGGTTGAAGGAATCAATCCGAAGAACGGGCAGATCGAAACGCGTCCGCCCGATGCGAGTGCGCCATTTGCTGGTCTGGTCTTCAAGATCATGGCCGACAAGCACCTGGGGCAGCTCTCGTTCGTCCGCATTTACAGCGGATCGATCAAGGCCGGGTCCTACGCGTACAACCCGATCAAAGACGGGAGAGAGCGCGTCGGCCGCCTGATGCGCATGCACGCGAACAAGCGTGAAGACATTGAAGACGCGAGCGCCGGCGAGATCATCGCCATCGGCGGCATGAAGCAGGTCACCACCGGCGACACGATTTCCGACGAGATGAAGCCGATCGTGCTCGAGGCGATGGAGTTTCCCGCTCCGGTTATCCGCGTTGCCGTCGAACCCAAGACGCGTCAGGACCAGGACAAACTCGGCGTTGCTTTGAACCGTCTGGCCCAGGAAGATCCATCGTTCAATGTTTCGACGGACCAGGAAACCGGACAGACGATCATCGCGGGCATGGGCGAGTTGCACCTTGAGATCATCGTCGACCGCATGAAGCGCGAGTTTGGCGTCGAGGCAAACGTCGGCAAACCGCAGGTCGCGTATCGCGAGACGATTACGAAGCCCGCGCCTGGAAAAGAAGTCTACAAGAAGCAGACGGGCGGCCGTGGTCAGTACGGTCACGTCGAAATCGAGATTGAGCCCGCGCCCGGCGAGGGTTTTGTGTTCGAGAACGAGATCACCGGCGGCGCGATTCCGAAGGAATACATCAAGCCGGTCGAGCAGGGAATCCGCGACGCGATGGAGCGTGGTTTTCTCGCCGGGTACGAGATGGTCGACATCAGGGTCAAGCTCGTGTTCGGTTCGTATCACGAGGTCGACTCGGATGAGCGTTCGTTCCACATCGCCGGATCGCTCGCGTTTCAGGATGCGGTCAGAAAGGCCGGTCCGGTGTTGCTCGAGCCAATCATGCGCGTTGAAGTCGTCACCCCCAACGACTACACCGGCGCCGTCAATGGCGACTTGAATTCACGTCGCGGACGGATCGAGAGCATGGAGCCGCGCGTCGGTGGCGCACAGGTGATCACTGCGTTCGTGCCGCTTTCGGAGATGTTTGGTTACACCACTGACCTGCGCTCGGCGACTCAGGGCCGCGCCACTTCCACGATGCACTTTGAGAGGTACGAACAAGCCCCAAAGCAGATCGCTGAAGAGGTGATCGCCAGGGTCCAGGGTGTAGCAAAGTAGCGAGGTAGCTGGGCACAGATCCCAACAAGGTCTGTGCCCTTTTCGTTTTCAACTTTAAACGCAGGCCAGACCTGCGCGACACGGGGAAATAAAGAGATGTCGAAGGAAAAATTTGACCGTTCAAAGCCGCACGTGAACATCGGGACGATTGGGCACGTGGACCACGGGAAGACGACGCTGACGGCCGCCATCACGAAAGTGCTGGCGAAGCACAATCCGAAGGTGCAGTTCGTCGCATTCGATCAGATCGACAAGGCGCCGGAAGAGAAAGCGCGCGGCATCACGATCGCGACGGCGCACGTGGAGTATGAGACGGCGAACCGTCACTACGCGCACGTGGACTGTCCGGGTCACGCCGACTATGTGAAGAACATGATCACGGGTGCGGCGCAGATGGACGGCGCGATCCTGGTAGTCGCCGCGACAGACGGCCCGATGCCGCAGACGCGCGAGCACATCCTGCTGGCTCGTCAGGTGGGTGTGCCGGCGATGGTCGTGTTCATGAACAAGGCCGACGCGGTTGACGATCCGGAACTGCTCGAGTTGGTG
>DATANW010000043.1:0-22943 GCA_036266055.1 Pyrinomonadaceae bacterium
CGGTCAGCCGTTCGCGCAATTCAACGTTTTCCGCTTCGGCGCGCTCGGCGCGTGTCGTCAGGTTGGTGTCGTAGCGCCACCAGTTCAGGCCGATTTGCTCCGCCTTGTCGATCGAGCACACGAGGAGTCGAATCTGCAAGGTGAGTAATTCCACGTTGGCGAGCGACACTTTGATGTCGCCGGCTATGACCAACCCTTTGTCAAGAATGCGATCGAGAACATCAACCAGGCCCGGGGGACGGGCCGTAATAAGGGTAGACCGCTCACTGGACACTTTCGTCCTCCACTCTTCGGAGGCGGTTTTACAAAAAGAGCTCAGGTGACCGCCACCGTCGTATGCACTGCCGGGGAAAGACTTACATCCTGCTAAATCAGACGTCCCACAGGACCGAGATCGAGATTGAGATCTTCATCCGCCAGACCAAATTGTTCTTTCAGCTCCTGAAGCTTCGTTTCCAACTTCATCAGCGCTAACCCTAGTTCCTCGATTTGTTCAGGTGAGAGATCCCCGCCTTCCATGCGGCGGACCGCCTGCTTTTCAAGCAGACGACGGATGAACTCGATCAAAGTAAGAACCAGCTTCGCCAGACCCTGTTCGACGCTTTGCGCGTCGATATTAATTCGCGACGGCAAAGAGTTAGTGACGCAACTCAACTGCTCCACGAACTCCTCGACATGCGAGGTTTCGATTTCCGGCTCAACCGTAGGGGGTGTTTCGGGGGAAAGCTCCATCAGCTTACTCCGAACCGCGTTTTAAACTCAAGCTCAATGTTGGAAAAAGTATACGGCGGCCACGGGCCGCTCACCAGAAAATGCAATTCCGGGCGCAAATTGCGCGCTGAGGCGAGGTGGTCACGATATTTCGTGACCTGTTCGCGAACGACTAGATGTGCAGCGGCAACTATCAACTTTTCTGTGGGACAAAGGCTGACTTGTTCCTGCCGCGCAAAGGGTTCGACTTGTGCTTCGAGCCAGGTAGCGACTTCGCGGGCTTCCTTCGCGCGCTGTTCGCTCCCGAGAAGCTCGCGTTGCTTTTCCTTCAAGAATCTGGCCCCCGGACCCTGTTCGTCCGGTTCCGAAGTCGTAATGAGACCGGTCGTATCCGCAGGCGAAATGATCTTGACGTTCATCTCGACGCAACCACGTATTTGCGCGAGTTTCGCTGCGAGTGCCGCGCGGTGGGTTCTCATGTAACTGACGAGCTGGCTCTGGGTCTGTACGGTCCCGAACCGAAATGGGAGCGGCGTCGTTTCGCTGAGCATACTGCGGACGACTGCGTCATGTGCCAGTACATTCTCGCGTGTAACCGTCGGCGCGGCGTCGCCCTCGAATTCACTTACAAGCAACGGCCAGTCTTCTACCGTGATCACGTCGACTCGCGCGCCGGAAATGCCGCGAACCGACGGCGGCGCATCGATCTTTTCGGCAAGGCAGTAGACATAAAACTTCATTCCCGTTTGCGTAAGACTTCGTTCGCGGTTTCGACCGAGCTGAGCAGGACGTTCAGGCCGAGAAAGACCAAATCGACGTCGGCGACGGCGATCGTGATCTCGCCCGCGATCACGAGGCCACGGTTGAGCACGTGGTCGAGTGTTTCGAGCAGTGACAGATCCGCCTGTTCCAATTGTTCGACGTCGCTGTGAATTAAAACCTGGTCGAATGGAGAACTCATTTATGAAATCTGGGCAAAGTTGTAAGCGGGCCACGGCCCGGTTAGTTCCAGACGGACGCCCGCGGTCTGATGTTCCTGTGCTAACCGTTCAGCCGCATCTCGAAAATTTTCAAACGCGGATTTCTCAATCAGGAACGCAAATTTTGCTTTCAGTTCGCCGTGTTCCGTCGCTTCTACTTTTAGCACGCGCAGCCGTTTCGCAGCATCGCTTTGATCGGTCAGCGATTTCTCAATCTCTTCGATGATTCGGTTCAGGGCGGCACGCGCTTCGTCTACTTTCAAGGTGTCGATCTTCTTTTGCATCAAGTACGACTGACCGGGTGACGCCTGCGCCGCCCGCTCCGTCAGCTCCCGCAATACAGGACTGACTGAGGTGATGCCGGACATCAATACGCTTTGATCGCAGAAAACATTCACGCCCCACTCTTCACGCCCGCGCAGGCGTTCGAGGATCTCGCGCAGCTCTCTTCCCTTTTCCGACAACATCCGTTCGATTCCGTCGCGTTCGAGAAAGATGGTGCCGAAACGCAGCGGCACAATCCCGGCCCGCTTAGCGACGTACTCCGCGATCGTTTCGTGACGCATGGCGCGCGCCGCCGTCCAACTCGCGTCCGACAGATGCTCGGCTAGTCTTTCTTCGCTGTAACTCGACAACGGAACGTTACTCGACAGCGCCGCAAGTTCTTCAGTCACGATCCATTCGAGTTTTGAATCGTCTTCGATCGCCGCCGGCAGCGATTCCGGGGAAAGCTCCGCCGCTGTTGCGCGCTCGGCGATACAGTAAACATAGAAAGCCAATTCGCTCATCGTGATTTCGTGCGCGATTGTACTCGATCCCACGTCTTAAAATGGCCCAGCAACGCGTCGACGCCGACGATCTCGTGCCGTAGTTGTTCCGCGGTGAACAACTCGACCGATCGACCTTTGAAGCGCCGGCGGAATTCACGAATGACGTCATCCTGCATCCCGCGCCGCGATTTGCAGAACTCGCACTTTGCAGCCGCCGTTTCGGGAATCAACCCGTTAATCAGTAGCTTCTCCATCGGCACTTGGAGCTTTTCCAGCGCCTTAGCAAGGTCCACCGTCTCTTCCAAACTCATTCTCTCCGGTATCGCAACGCCGACAAACTCGCACTGCTCCGCGTTGGTCAGCAAAGCAAGAACGGCTTTGATACTCTTCGACAACGCCACTAACTCTTCCGCCACCTGCGTCGCCTTCACGACGTTCTGATACTTTAGCAGCAGCTTCATAAACGTCCGGATCCACGAAAGCGCGACCTGCGGCAACTCCAAAAACCGAATCAAATGCCCTGTGGGCGCGGTGTCGAGAATGATCGAGTCGTAACGATTCTCGTCGAGCAAGTCGCTGATCGTACCCAGGGCAGCTATTTCGTCGATGCCGGGCGGCGTCAGCTCCACCAGCTCGCGCATCGCTTCCCGATCAAACTTGATCTCCATTCGCGAAGCGCCGGTTAACGAATCAAACAGCTCGTCAGTCCACGATCGATAACGCTGCTTCAAGTCTTCAAACCATTCGCCGGGATCGATCTCCATCGCATCGAGGTTCTTATTCCCGGCGACGCCTTTTTTAAGCGGGCCAATCTCTTCACCAAAACTGTCAGACAACGAATGCGCGGGATCCGTCGAAAAGATCAGTAACTTCTTGTTCCGCTCAGCGCCCGCAAGGCTCAGCGCAAAAGCTGCCGCGGCGGTCGTCTTCCCAACGCCACCCTTCCCGCCAAAAATCACAATCTGTTTCCAGATCAGTGGAAAGCGGTCATTCGAAATCAGCGGGAATCTGTCTTCCATAAAACATCCCCCACTTCCTTCAACGCCTCGAGCCCACGAACCTCTCCCTTGCGCAACGGCACGTAGTGAAGCTCCATCCCGCGAAACAAACGCGCGATCTCCTTCAGCCATTTCTTCTGGCCCAGCACTCGCGCATGACAGTAGTCACAGGCGTCATGCTCCTGCTCGACGCGGTTCACAATCACATCGCGCACCGGCACACCCTGTTCGTTCAACAACGCGAGATACCGCTGCGTCTCGCGAACACTCATCGACTCCGGAATCGTCACCAACGAAAAACTCGTCTGCTCCGCGTCGTACAGCAACTTGCGCACAGACGCAATGCGCTCGTTCAAATCCCGTAGAAACAACTCAACCTTATCCAGCGGCGCCTTACGCCGCGCAAACTGCTCGATCATGTAGCGATGCTTCTCGCCCATCAGATCGAGCGTCCGCACGATCCGTTCAAACACTTCCGGCAAACGCAACAACCGCGACGTATGTCCCGACGGCGCCGTGTCGACGACGATGCGCGTGTACTTCCCGGCGCGATCGACCTCACTCAACTCAAACAACGACATCACCTCGTCCAAACCCGGCAACGAGAGGTTCAGCAACTGGTTGATGTCTTCCTCGTCGAGCAACGTCCCGCGCTCCGCGATCTCTGCCAACACGTCGCCGTGCGCTGCGCGAAAGCGTTCAAGCGCGAGACTCGCGTCCATCTCGTACGCGAACAAACGAGCGCCGCGGAACACTTTTACTTCGACGAGGCGGTTCCCTACTCGAACGTCGAGACTGTCAGATAACGAATGCGCAGGATCGGTTGAGAAGAGAAGAATCGAATCGTTGCGTTTGGATTTGTGAAGGAGGAAAACGGCGGTTGCTGAGGCAGCAGTAGTCTTTCCGACCCCGCCTTTGCCGCCGAAAAAAAGGTAACGTGCCTTCACCCTCGATCGTGCTCGTCACCGCCAACCTCGATAACGAAACTGGACGAGTCTTTCGTATGGACCACCTCGTGCATCAGATCGAGCTGCCGCATCTTGATCGCGCGCAGGCGGGCAAACAGCTCCGCCTCACGCTCCTGAAACTCCTCGTCGGAGATCTCGTCGAGCTCCTTGCGCATTTGCAGCTCGAGCAACTGCTCCTTGATCACGGTGTCGTCGTTCAACTCCTGGTCGGCCATCTTTTGAATCTGGCCCAGGATGAACTTGAAACCGTTGACCGGCGCGAGAAGTAGATCGTCAATCAGAAACATCGCTTCAGCTCGCTACTGCTTCGGTGGTGCCTTCGCCGCGCTCCAGCTTGAGTCGGATGTGGACGAAGTTGTACGGGGGCCACGGACCACTGTACTTGAACGAGAGTTTACCTTCGTATTTCGAGGCGATCTCTTTGACCTTTTGATCGAACTCGGTTTCTCGATCGCGTTCGATCAGAAACGCCGCGTTCATGATCATCCGATCGCCGATCGGCTTGTTGGCACGCGAGGCGACGGCGACGTCGCGCAGGTGCGAATAGATCTCACGAATGTACGAATCCGCCTGATCCGTCAGGGCCGTTTCGATCAGCCGGCCGAGTTGCATACGTGCGAAGTAGGTCGAACCGGTCGTACGCGAGGTGATCTGTTCTTTGAGGTGGCGGATCTCGTCGTCTTTCTCTTCCAGCTCGGCGGTGACCTTGTCGCGGTCCCAGTTCACTTTTAGTCCGAATTCCACCTTGCCTTCCATCTTCGCCAGCACGTCGCGCAGTGCGTCGTAAGTGCCGCGAATCAGTTCGACGATGTCGTCTTCCGTCTTGAACAGCGCGCCAAAGGCCATCGGCAACACGGTGAATTCGCGCATGACCGTTTCGTTCACCTGTTCGTGCGCGAACACGTTCTCACGAGTGGGGTCGTAAACGACCAGCGGCGTGTTTGAGATGACGGCCGCGAGTCCGCGGTGCCGCACGGTGTAAACGTCATCGCCCCGTCCGCCGATGCCCATCGGGCCGAACGAACGCGGTTCATCGGTCTCGATGATGCAGTAGACGTATTTTCCCTCGGGCACCGGCTCGAGAGAGGGTTGTTCGACTTCACGACTCATTTTGTTTTTTGGCTGGCGCGGCCGCCCGGTAAGATGGGATCGAATTTCGCCGACGATGATAAACAGTTGCGGCGATCTGTACAAGCATTTCGCAGTTAGTTTTTGCGAGGTGCCTCGAATTAAAACATTCGCCACCTCCAACTCTCGAAATCGGATTGTTGTGATGCACGGTCAATCGGCGACTGTGGGTGATTTGGCGCGTTTCGCGCTGGCATGAACGTTGCTCCTCTCGAAGCAGTAAACAAAGAAGGAGATTCGCTCATGCTGTGGACGATTATAGTGATCCTACTGGTCTTGTGGCTTATCGGTTTGCTTGGGCACGTCGGCGGCGGCCTGATTCACCTGCTTTTGGTTGTAGCGGTGGTCGTGCTGATTATCAACCTGGTCACCGGCCGCAGAGCAGTTTAAGCCCTACCAGTTAATCTAAATCAGAAAGATCTGTGTTGGCCGGGCCGCTATAGACCCGGCCTTCCGCAGTATATTTCGAACCGTGACAAGGACAGTCCCAGGTCCTTTCGCACGTGTTCCACGAAACAACGCAGCCAAGGTGTGGGCAGACGGCTGAACGTCTGTGAACCGTACCGGTGTCGTCGCGATAAACGGCGATCTTGGACAGTCCTTCGCGCATGATTGCGCCCTGTCCGGGTTTCAGCTCGTTGACTGATCCGATGTCGCCGGCCGTGACGTAATCGGCAAACTGTCCGGCGACGTTGATATTCTCGCCCGCATAATCCTTTAGCGCCCTCAACGTCACCCGCGAGGGACTGTACAGATCTTCCCAGCGATTCTTGCGTTCCTGAATCAGGTCGGTGAGCAGTATGCCGGCGATGGTGCCGTGCGTCATCCCCTGACCGGAATCGCCGGTGGCAATGAAAACGTTGTCGGAATCGAGCGGATTGCGGCCGATGAACGCGAGATAGTCGGCCGGCTCCATGACCTGTCCCGACCAGCGAAACTCTACGTCACGGGCCTGAGGAAAACGTTCGCGCGTCCACTGTTCGAGCCGCGCGTAGCGTTCGGCACAGTCGTTCGCCTGTCCTGTTTTGTGATCTTCACCGCCGACGATCAAAACATCGTGGTCGTCCAGGCTTTGGAGTCGAATGTAGTGATACGGATCGAGCGTGTCCCAGTACAACGCGCGTGTGACTGATCCTTTCGGAACTGCTGCGCCGACGACGTAAGTCACGTAAGGCGCTTGTTTGGTGTGAATCGCGACGCGGTCGTTCACGGGCGTGTTAGTCGCCACGACGATGACGTCGCAAGAAACGACGGGGCCATGACTTGTCTCGACGTGGGCGTTGTCGCCGCCTTCCATTGTGGTCGCGTGCGTTTGATTGAACAAACGGCCCTCATCGCGACGGATCGCTCGCGCCAGTCCGCTGAGATACGCCAGCGGATGAAACTGTGCTTGCCGCGGATACCTCAACGCGGGACCGGTCTCGAACGAATCAATCGGCGCGCGAGCGACTTTCTCCACCTCGAGTAATCCCGTCCGATGTGTCGCCGCGAGCTCTTCATCGAGTAGCTTTTCGTTATCCGGCGGCGGTGCGAACAAAAAACCATCGACACGTTCAAACTGACAGTCGATCCGCTCGTCGTGAACAATTCGCTCGACTCGGTCGATCGCGCTGGTGTGACTCAGCGCGGTGAGTCGAGCGCCTTCCTCGCCGTGCAGTTTTTCGACTTCGACGTAGCGATCGTCAAAAGCGTTTGTCAGGTGGGCGGTGGTGCGACCGGTCATGCCGCCGCCGATCGGACCGTCGTCGAGTACGACTACGGATCGGCCTTCCTTCGCCAGCAAGTAGGCAGTCGTCAGACCGGCGATGCCCGCGCCGATGATGCACACGTCGGTGCGTATGTTTTCCTGCAATGGCGGCTGTGAAGGTGTCTCCGCCGTCGCCAGCCAGATAGAGTTATTCGCTTGCGAATCGTCTTTCATGCGATCCGAGTAAGAGATACGGATGGAGCCAGGCACCGGCTCCATCCCACTCAGATTTTTGTCGTAGCTACTTCGAGGGGGCTGCGGGAGCTGATATGTTGACGTCCACTTTCTTAGTTCCACCACCAAACAATCGTCCGCCAAACACGAACAACGCTGCGACGACGATGATCACGAAAATAACGAGAACTGCCACCACTCCGGTGCTTCCACTACCATTGTCTGCCATCTCTTTTCCTCCAGGTTGATTTAATAACGAGGTCTAAAACCCGCCGGCTATCCCGCGGTTGTTTCTCCTCCAAGCAAAGTCAAAACTTCTCCCGTCACGTAACTCGAATCGACCTCCGACGCGAAATAAACAAACGCCGGCGCGATCTCCTCCGGCTGAGCCGGACGCTTCATCGGCGTGTCCGCGCCAAACTTCGCCACGTCTTCCGCTTTCTTGTCCGAAGGATTCAGCGGCGTCCAGACTGGACCAGGCGCGACGCAGTTCACGCGAATACCGCGTTCGACCAGGTTCTGGGCCAGAGATTTCGTAAACGCGTGAATCGCCCCTTTGGTCGCCGAGTAGTCGAGCAACTCTTTGCTGCCTTCGAGACCAGTGATCGATCCGGTGTTGACGATCGCACTACCCTCTTCCATGTGCGGCAGCGCCGCTTTCGTCATATGGAAATAGCCGTAAATGTTTGTCTTGAACGTGCGGTCCCACTGTTCTTCCGTAACGTCGTCGATACTTTTCTGATGTTGTTGAAATGCGGCGTTATTGACGAGGATGTCGAGTTTGCCGAACTCATCGACGGTACGCTCAACCGCTTGCCTGCAAAACTTCGGATCCGTCAGATCACCTTCGATCGATATCGCTCGCTGTCCTTCAGCTTCGACGGCGCGCTTAGTCTCATCCGCGTCGCGCTGCTCTTCTTTCAGAAATGTGAAAGCGACGTCAGCGCCTTCGCGCGCAAACAGTACCGCCACAGCTCGTCCGATGCCTGAATCGGCGCCGGTTATTAAGGCCACTTTGTCTTTCAGCTTGTCGGCGCCTTTATAAAGTGGCGCCAAGTAATTCGGCCGCGGGTCAAGCTCCGCCTCAACGCCCGGTTTGGGTTGATGCTGCGGTGGCATCGGCGACTTGGGTTGTTCGAGTTTTCCAACTTCTCCCATTACTGCCCCTCGATCGGTTTTCACTTGAATCCCGCCCACGTCAGTGGGTGGATTCTTCAACTACCGTTTCTTGCTTCCGCCCTTTTTCCCACCCTTGCGCGATGCGCTGTGGTTTTCCTTCTTACCGCGGCCGCTGCCGCTCTTCTTCCCGCCGCCCGACTCCTTGTTCACGGTCGCCCAGGCACGCGCTTGTGCTTCCTTCTTGGAGACGCCTCGGTCTTCGTAGCCTTCCTCGATGTGCTCAGCTTTCCGTTTCTGTTTGTCCGTGTAACTTGACTTGTCTCCTCTTGGCATTATTCGACCCCTCCTTAGTAGTCGTGCCGATATAGAGCAAATTGCGTCCCACAAACAGGTCTCACGGACAAAACACTCTGGTGACCAGCAATTAGCGATGGCATCAGGCTTGCGCCTCACGAGAAACGTGTCCGATTCAGCGTTCCGGATGCTCCGGAACTAAACAACCACGACGGTTGGCTGTACAGGAAACCTACACTCGAGGAGGATCGACAATGCCTAAGAAGGCGACGAAGAGTCATCGGGAATTAATTGATACCGGCAAGGACAAACGTTTCGTGCGGCGCGACGAGAAAGGCCGATTCAAAGACGTCGTCGACGTCGGTCGTTCGCTGTCGACCGATCGCAAACGGCAGGCGAAGACGAAGGTAGCGCCAGGGCAGGGTGATCGTGGAGACACGATGCGGTAAACCGTGGAAGTTGCAAGGGGAATGATTCGGAAGTGGCGGGAATTATTCAGAAGCGGCGGGAGGAACGCCTCTCGTCGCTCACTCTTTTCACCTTCTGAAAATAGTCGTTGAGCATTCGCGCATGACAAATCAAACACATCTGCTCTTCGCTTTCTTCGGCGTTGGATCTAATGATTGCGCCGCACCACGAGCACACGACCTGACGATTGGGACGCGCATGATTCATACCGCTGTTTACAGGGTTGCTTTTGTTACTCAACATCATCTTCCCGACTGTTCCTTACCTACCAGGATCCACACACAACCAAATGCGTAAACAAATCTCGTTCCGTGCTTTCTTGGAAGGGAACCCAGCATGACGAAACTCGAACGTCTGCAAACTATCGGCATACGACGACTCGGCAGCCCGAAACGCGGGTTTCGCTACGAGTCGCAAAACGGCCGGTTGACGAAAGCAGACCTCGAACGAATCGAGAAACTCAAAATTCCTCCGGCCTGGGTCGACGTGGCGATCAATCCGGCAGCGAAAGGAAGAGTGCAGGCAGTTGGTCGTGATGCGGCAGGACGGTGGCAGTACCTCTATCACGAAAGTCACACGCGACTTCAGGAACTGCGGAAGTTTCAACGGATCACCAAGTTTGCCCTGGCGCTGCCGAAGATGCGCGCGACGATCAGGCGCCACTTGCGTCAATCGGGACTCGGTCGCGAACGAGTGCTCGCGGCAGTGCTGCGCGTGCTTTCGACCTGCTACATGCGGCCGGGAAGCGAGGTCTACGCCAGTGAAAACGGCAGTTACGGCATCGCGACGTTGCGTCGCAAACACGTGACCGTGAAAGGCGATCTGATCGAGTTTGATTTCCCCGGCAAGTCAGGCGTGCGCCAGCAACGACAACTGCGCGACCGGCAAGTGGCGAAGGTGATTCGGGCGACGCTGAAGCTTCCCGGGTTTAATGTTTTCAAGTTCGAAAATGGAGACGGTCAGGTTGTGCCGGTGACGCGCCGGCACGTTAACGAGTACATCAAGGAAGTGATGGGCGACAGTTTCAGTGCGAAAGACTTTCGCACGTGGGCCGGAACCCTGGTTTGCGCCTGCGCACTCGCGCGCGACGGTAACGACCTACCTATGCCCACAAATGTAACGGGTATCAAGAAGAAGGTTGTTGCCGCGATCAAAGAGACCGCAGAAGTGCTCGGTAACACACCGGCGGTCTGTCGCAGTTCGTACGTCTGTCCCGAGATTATTCATTCGTTTGAAAAGGGCCGAATCATCGATCGCTCTGCGACAAGTCTGGATGAGTTGGTTTCCTTTCGCGGTTACGGACTGCACAAAGCCGAACGCGCGCTGGTGCGATTTCTGAAACGCTAATAGGCGGAATGGCATTGAGCTTGCCGAACTACGCCGCGACAAGTTTTGCTGTTCGGATATCGAGCGACTAAAAAATTTACGGGGGTTTAAATGCAAGGTCCACTTAGAGGAATACTGGCAGGCGCGGCGGCTTGGAAATTTGGCGGCGGTTGTATCTCCACCATCCTGATCTTCATCCTTGTCTTCTGGTTACTCGGCTACGTCAGATGTTGAATCGACGGTTGTTTTGCCCGCATTTTCTTGACGCAAGCGCCGCTTTCGCATAGTGTGCGCGTGCGTCAAGCCACTCACACGCTGGCTCCTGATACTGACGCTGTCAGTCCAGCGAAATTCCGAGATGTAAGTCGGGGCGTAGCACGACCTCGCACGGCCTCGATCTTTACGTGGGAGAATCTATGAGTACCAAGACCGTCTTCACGATCCTCGGTATGCTTCTACTTATCCCCCTCGCCTTAAACATGCAACAGTCATCGGCAAATGCCGCGGCTTTTGCCTCTTCAGCTACTGGTTCAGGTTCGTTTCTTTTTTCGGGAGAGGAATACGCCTTCTCTTTCAGCGCGACAGTAAACAGTGGTACGTCGAGCGGTAAAGGCACCGCCCAATTCGACAACCTGTCAGCCCAAACGTCGGTCTCCGTTAAGCTTAATTGCGTAAAGCTTTCGGGGGCTGAAGTAGTTATGTCCGGTAAGGTGGTGGATACAACCGATCCTGACTACCCAAAGAACTCGAATGTCGTCTTCGGGGCAATCGACGGAGCACTTTCCCCCATTCCTTTCTCCGCCGATCGGATTACGCCGCTGTTTGTGAGAAACCCCGGCATCAATTGCAACGATGGTCTACCGATCCCGCAATTGATCCCTGAGGAGGGTGGCGTCGTCATTACACCATAGCGAAAGACAATTCTTTGTAATTACCAG
Organism: Pyrinomonadaceae bacterium; assembly: GCA_036266055.1. Lineage (GTDB taxonomy): Bacteria > Acidobacteriota > Blastocatellia > Pyrinomonadales > Pyrinomonadaceae > PSRF01. Next base: position 11,622 of record DATANW010000043.1, read on the forward strand.
CTAACGACAAGTTCTTCCGCTTCCTGCCAGACAGGAAGGTTTTGACGAATCGCACAACGATGCAGGTGATCGGGCTCGGACAACAACAGTCCGGCGCCCATCACCACCGTCGTGATCGGATCGTCCGGCATCGTCGCGCGCAGGTGCAACTCATTTTGCAATCGGTCCTTGATTCCCTTCAACAACGAGCCGCCGCCCGTGAGAATCATCCCCGAGTAGAAGATGTCGGCGACAGCTTCGGGCTGCGCGTCTTCAAGGACTCGCTTGATGCCTGCGACTATTTCCACAATCACCGGCTCCAAAGCTTCACGCACCTCTTCAGCCGTAATGTTCACGGCACAACCAGATCCATCGCTCAGGTGTTTACCGACGATTTGCACCTGCCGATCGTCATGGCGAATCTCGTCATCGCTCAACGCGCCCAGCTCTTTCTTCAATGCTTCCGCCGTGTACTCACCGATCTGCAAACAGTAGTTCGAACGAACATAGTCGCGAATACTCTCGTCCATGGCGTTCCCCGCGGCCTGCAAGCTCACGGATGAAACAACGCCGCCTGATGCGATGATGGCGATGTTCGTCGTGCCGCCGCCGATGTCGACGACAAGATGCGCGCGCTCGTCGTCAAAACTAAGACCAGCGCCAAGTCCTGCCGCCAGCCCTTCGTCGACGAGATCGATACGACTGCCGCCGGCATCACGCGCCGCATCGCGGACCGAACGCTGTTCGACGGCTGTAGCCGAACCAGGTATGCCGACGACGTAGTGCCCCCGCCGGTAACCGTCGGTAACGCTGCCGACGAAAGAGCGCAGCATTTTTTGTGTAACTTCGAAATTGAAGATCGTGCCGCAGCGAATTGGTCGATGGACTTCGATGCCGCGTGGTTCGCGGCCAAGCAAGCGTGCGGCTTTGTGCCCCACCGAGACCACTTCTCCGTCGTAGCGATCTATCGCAACGACGGACGGCTGATTGACCAGCAAGCCCCGATTCGGATGATAGATGAGCGTGTTTACGGTACCCAGGTCTATGGCGAGTCCGCTTCTAAAGAATTTCTCAATGAACTTCATGGCGATCGACTCCTCCTCCAAATCGGCAGGGGTCCAGGGAAGCGTGTAAGAGACTTCCGAGCGGCAAGTCGTATGCCTTAACCAACGAGTGGATGCACGTGGGGGATGTCCTTATGTATGTAGCAAAGAATTATTACGGCGATGTTTCCAGAGTCGTACGACTACTGTGCGGAGGCGGCATGAATCGTACTACTTCAACGCATTCAAGATGACTTCGTTAAGACGCTCCAACGACGCGATCAGGTTGTCGCCAAGATCAATACGGACCACGCGGCGGCCCCGACTTACGAGTGCACGAAAGTCGCCGAGCGCCTGGGCCTGCTTCAGAATCTCGAAACTGTAAGGCTCACCCGGAACGGGAAAATCGGTCTTGTCTTTGGCTTCGAACTGGAAGAACACGCCGCTGTTTGGGCCACCCTTGTGAAGCTGTCCGGTGGAATGAAGAAAACGTGGTCCATAGCCGATCGTCGTCGCGCACTTTGTGCGATTGCGGACGGCAGTTCTGATCTGCTGAAACTTGCGGTCGACTTCCGGCAGCTCTTCGATGTAGTTGAGAAACGCGATGTAGTCGCCGCGTTTGATCGACTCGAGCTGTGCGCTTATCGCTTCGTCGTCGGCGAGTTTTTGATCGTCGCTCAGTTTGCCCGAGTTTGAAAACTCGCTCAACAACTCGCGCGTTGCGTCTTTTGCTTCCTGCACGTTTGGTTGATCGAACGGATTAATGCCGAGTCGCCAACCGGCGCAGGCGGTCGCAAACTCCCAAATGAAAAACTCAGAGCCGAGATCGTAAATGTCATTCAGTTGGCGATTGACGATCGGATGTCCGGCTGCGGCAAGAGCGCCCAGTGTGGCGTTTGTGTCCTGCGGAATCACGCCAATGGAGATCGCTACGAACACGCGATCGTCGTCGTAGACTGAAGGGTCGCCGAGTGGTTCGCCGACGACGGGAAGTATTCCCTTGCCTTCCTTCCCGGTGCTCTCCGCGATCAGTTGCTCGATCCACAATCCGAGCGTTTCAATCTGCGGGTCGATGATCAGCGTCAGCTTGTCGCGGCCGGCGTTTGCGCACTCGCCGAGGATCGTTCCGAGTTTGAGCGCAATGTTCGACTCCGCGGGCATTACTGGCGAGCACGATTGTTCGGCTTCTTTTGCGCGTTCGAGCAACTTGCGAATGTCGATTCCCATCAGCGCCGCCGGCACGATGCCGAAGTACGAAAGCGCCGAGTAACGTCCACCGATGTCAGATTGGTTGAGGAACGTTCGTTGAAAGCCGAGTTCAGCCGCGGTATCGACGAGGGGTGAACCGGGATCGGTGATGGCGATGAAGTTTTCGCCGGGATTTGCGCGTCGTTTGCTGACTTCGTCGTACCAGAATTTGTAAAAGACGGTCGGCTCCGTTGTCGTTCCCGACTTTGAAGCGATGACGAAGAGGGTGTGTTCGATGTCGATCTGATCGCGAAAGCGTGCGATGACGTCGGGGTCGGTGGAATCGAGCACCAGCAGTTCGGGGTACAGCCCGGCCTGACTATCTGGATCTTGGGCGAACGTGCGTCCGAGCACTTCGGGACACAGCGACGAACCGCCCATGCCGCACACCATCACCTGACGAAACCCGCGCCCGCGAATCATCTCCGCGAACTCGACCAACTCGCCCGCGACGCCGATCATCTCGTCCGGCACAGTCAGCCAGCCGAGCGAGTTTCGAATCTGCTTGTGACTGGCGTCGTCAGTTTTCCAGAGTGACGCGTCTTTCCGCCAGATGCGTTTGGCGACGCCTGCTTGTTCAGCCTCGCGGATCGCATTATTCAATCGATCCGCGAGTGGTCCGAGATGGAATTCCATGCGCTTCATGATGCCGACCTTAGCTTTTAGAGTGGGGGTAAGCAGTGTAACATCGTCTCCGTAAACAAGGGGTCCAAATTCACGATGTCAACACAATCGAAACAGGCGTTGATCGTTGTCGATGTGCAAAACGATTTTTGTCCCGGAGGGACGTTGGCTGTGGCCCACGGCGACGAAGTTGTCGCGCCGTTGAACGAGTTGATCGACGAGTTTCTGGAGCGCGGCGATCCTGTTTACAAGAGCCGCGACTGGCACCCGCCACAGACGAAACATTTCCAGGCTTACGGTGGAACGTGGCCCGTTCACTGCGTGCAGAACACGCAAGGCGCCGAGTTTCATCCGCAATTGAAAGATGATCCGCGTATTCGTGTGATCTCGAAAGGCCTTGGCGACACTGATTGCTATTCAGCTTTCGACGAAACAGATCTCGCCGCGCAACTCCGAGATCAAGGGGTTAAAGAACTCGTCGTCGGCGGACTCGCGACTGATTATTGTGTGAAAGAGACTGTACTGGCGGGAATCAAGGAAGGGTTCAAAGTAAAGGCCGTGGAGAATGCGATGCGGGCGGTGGATCTGCAGCCCGGTGACGGCGAACGCGCAATCCAGCAGATGCGCGAGGCTGGCGCTGAGATTGTAAATACGGATAACCCGGATCTTCCCTCCTGATATGGGCACCCTCAACATCGATCGATACCACGCCGCGATGGGTGACGCGTCGTTCAAGGACGTCACCAGGCTGCACGACGGACGGCTCAGCGACGCCGAAGCGACGTTCTACGTAACCCAACGAAAGCTGCCCTTCGCACCGTGCCTCGGTCACGAACGCCTGGTTCGTCTCCTCGTCGACAGCCAGATCGATCGTCCGCGTCTTCGCTTCCTCGAGCAGGATCGCGGCGGCCTGCACAACTTCGCCAAAGCAATCGAAGACATTCAATTCGTCGGCGCGATTCGCGCCGTTCGGCCCGGCACGATCGTCTTCGCGCAGGAACCTTTCGCAGACATTCGCGGCGCGTTCGGACTGACGCAAGCGCAGGAGATCAAGTTTGAGCACGCTTTCGATCTGCCGATGACGACGGCGAGCACCGCCATGCAGTTTCGCATGGCGGCCGGCGACCATCGCTGGCTCTCGGATTTTTCACTGCGACGCAACGGCGACATCGAGCGCGCCGTCGACATTGCGGTTTACGCTTTCATCGGCGGCTTCAACGACACTTCAAACATGGAAGCCGCTCATCGTCTCGACATTCCCGCCGTCGGCACCGAAGCGCATTACTGGCAACAGGCTTACATCGAGTACCTGGACCAGCCGGAGATCGAGCCGCGCACGGGCAAACCGAAACACTTCGAACAGGTCGCCTTCGAACGCTGGCTCGACGCGAACCCGAACGGCACGACGTTGCTGCTCGACACGATCGACGTCTACATGGGCGCGGTACATGCCGCCATGGCCGCGACTTCGAACGACTCGCGGCGTCGCGCTTTCAAAGGCTTTCGGGTCGACTCAGGGGACCTCGCCGAATTGGGCCAGTGGTGTTTGCGGTTCTTTGAAGCGAACGGTCTGCGCGGTCTGCGGCCGAACCTCACGGGTGATCTCGACGTTGAAAAAGTGAAACGCATCGTCGCGGCGTTTCCGGAAGTCGCAGGATTTGGGATCGGGACCAAGCTGTCGAGTGAAGTGCCTGCAGTGGCGGGGGTGATCTTCAAGCAGTGTTTGATGAAGGACCGCCCGACGCTCAAGGCGTCAAACTCGGAAGACAAGATCACGCTGCCGGGCAAGTTGCAGTTGTTTCGCGGCAGCGACGCGCGCGGAAACTATGTTGGCGACGTGATTGGGCTCGACGATGAAGAGGTGAAGATCCCAGAAGCTACGAGAGTCGAACGTTTGCTGGTGGCGTTCTGGGAAAACGGACAGCACTCGGCAATTCCGTCAATCGAAAAGCAGAAAATATTTGTCGAGGAGCAGCGGAGACGGTTTGGCGATCTGAATAACTACGCACCTAAATTGAGCGACAAGTTGCGAAGCTTGCGGGATGAATTGGTAACACGGATGAAAGCGGATAACTCCGGGTGGCAGCAGATCCTGAAACAACCTTAATCGCCTGACGTGCTGCGTTCCGCCGGGACTTCATCGACCTCGGGTTCGCGACGCGGCTTCTTAAACTTTTCGACGATGCTCTGCGAAACAGTCCGGATCGACTCGGCAAACCGCCGCCAACGCGACGTCTGCTTCAGATCGTCGAGCAGTGAATAGACCACTGGCGTCGCAATCAAAGTAAGCAACAACGACAACGTTTGACCGCCGATCACGACGATCGCGATCGAGCGTCGCTCTTCGGCTCCGGGACCAGTACCCAGCGCCAGCGGCAACATGCCGGCGACCAGCGCGAGTGTCGTCATCAGAATCGGACGCAAACGATCCCGATTGCCCTGCATGATCGCTTCGTAACGTTCCATCCCCTTCGCGCGCAGATTGTTCATGTGATCGATCTGCAAGATTGCGTTCTTCTTCACGACGCCAAACAAGACGAGCACACCGAGCGCCGAATAAAGATTGAGCGTGTCTCCGGTTCCCCAAAGCGACAGCAGCGCAAACGGCACCGACAGCGGCAAGCTCAAGAGGATCGTCAACGGGTGCACCGTGCTCTCGAATTGCGAGGCGAGAATCATGTACATGAAGATCACGGACAGGATGAACGCCCAGATAAACTCCGTGAACGTCTTTTCGAGCTCGCGCGCGCGACCGGAAACCGTCGTCGTATAAGCGATGGGCAGGTTCATCTCGCGCACAGCGCCACGCAACGCCTCAATGCGATCTGCAAGCGCGTAACCCGGTGCAACTGACGCACGCACTGACACCTGGCGCTCGCGATCCAATCGATCGATTCGCGACGGGCTCGTGTCGCGCGTGATCTTCACGAGGTTGTCGAGACGAACGAGTCCGGCAGTGCCTCCCGGTCCACCTCGCGAAGACGGAACCCAAAGTCGACTAATCGTATCCGCGTCGCGTCGATCTGCTTCGGTCAAACGCAACTGCACATCGTAGTCTTCGTTGACCTGCTCATCTCTGAATCGCGACGCTTCGTCTTCACCGCCGACCATCAGTCGCAGGCTCGTCGCAATGTCGGAAGTATCGACGCCGAGATCCGCCGCCCGCTCGCGATCGATGCGAACGCGCAACTCCGGCTTGTTGAGCTTCAAAGTCGTGTCGGCATCGACGATGCCGCCCAGCTTTTCAGATCGTTCCACCAGATCATCCGCGTAGCCGGCAAGGGCCACGATGTCAGGACCACGAAATACGAAGTCGATGTCCGTGCGACCACCGGTGCCGAAGTTGAACGAGCGTCCGTTACGCACGCTGGTGCGCATCGGCGCGTACTTCCGCAATCGCCGGCGCACTTCCTGCATCACGTCCTGTTGCGTGTAGTTGCCGCGGAAGGCGTTGAACGGATTTCCCTTTTTGGTTTCGTTCCACAGCTTGGTCAACGAAAATGTGCGCTTCTCATGCGGCTCGATGCGAATGTAAGCATCGCCCTGGTTCACACCGCCGAGGAATCCGCCACCCGCGGACGACAAGATCATCGTGACACCGGGCGTGTCGAGAATGTCTTTCTCGATCGCCGTCATCGTTTCATTCATGACGGCGAGGTTCGTGCCTTCGGGACCGTTAACGCCGATTTCAAACTCCGCCTCGTCGACGTTCGTCGGAATGAACTCTTGCTTGACCGCGCGATAAAGCGGCACGCTCGAGAGGACCACCGCGAGCGAAACCAAAGCGACGGCCAAACGATGTCGCATCGCGAACGACAGCATCCACGTATACGCGCCGTCGATCCAGCGATAGAAACCACGACGTGAAGCCGGTGACTCATGTCCGCCCTTCGCGTCGCTCACGCGAATCAGCCGCGAGCTCATCATCGGCGTCAGCGTGAACGAGACCAGCAAGCTGACCAGGATCGCGACGGCGGCAGTGATGCCAAACTGATAAAGGAACCGTCCGGAGATGGACGACATGAACGACACCGGCAGGAAGATCACGACGAGAGATAGCGTCGTCGCCAGGACAGCCAAACCGATGTCTTTCGTCGCTTCGCGCGCCGCTTCTTTCGCTTCGATTCTCTTCTCTTCAATGAAGCGGAAGATGTTCTCGAGGACGACGATAGCGTCGTCAATAACCACGCCGACCATCAGCACGAGCGCCAACATCGTCACGCTATTGAGCGTGAAGTTGAGCGCTTTCATCATGCCGAACGTCGAAATGACGGAGCACGGGATCGCGACCGCTGCGATCAACGTCGACCGCCATGAACGCATGAACACGAGCACGACGAGGCTCGCGAGAATACTTCCGAGCACGAGGTGTATCTGGATCTCGTGCAGCGCGGCTTCGATGTAGCGCGACTGATCGCGGATGATTTCGACTTTGACGTCGTTGGGAAGTTGCGAATTGACGCGCGGCAACGCTGATTTCAAACCCTTGATGACTTCGACAGTGTTCGCGCCTGACTGGCGTCGAATGTCGAGCGTCACTGTGGGAACGCCGTTGAGTCGAGAAAACGAGCGCTGCTCTTTCGTGCCGTCTTCAACGCGACCGACGTCGCGCAGTCTGACCGGCGCGCCGTTGACGTTAGCGATGACGAGATCGTCGAACTGTCGTGGATCGGTAAACCTGCCGAGCGTGCGAAGAGTTAACTCTTCTTTTCCGGTGGTGACGTTTCCGCCGGGCACGTCAGTGTTCTGACGTTCGAGCGCCTGCCGGATCTGTGAAATCGGGATCTGATAAGCCGCGAGCCGGTCGGCGTCGATCCAGACGTTGATTGCGCGATCGAGACCACCGACCACACGCACTTCGCCGACACCGGCGATGCGCTCGAGTTGCGGCCGCACGGTTTTGTCGGCGAGCTCGGTCAGTTCTCGCAGCGATCGATCCGCAGTCAACGCGATTGTCAGGACCGGCGTACTATCGTTGTCGAACTTCTGAACGACGGGCGGCGTCGCGTCTTCAGGTAGATTACGGCCGAGAGTGTTCACGCGATCGCGTACGTCCTGCGCGGCCGATTCTAAATTACGATCGAGATTGAAAGTCGCGATTACCAGCGACGTGCCCTGGCCCGAAACCGAGCGCAGTTCGCTGATACCGTCGACCGTGTTGATGACCTCTTCGACTTGCTGAGTGATTAACGATTCGACTTCCTCAGGCGCGCCACCCGGAAGTCCAACCCGAACTGTAACTGTCGGCAGATCGACTGCCGGAAAACGATCGACGCCGAGTTTGAAGAAACCTGCCGCGCCCACCACCACCAGCGACAACACGATCATCGTCGCGAAGACAGGTCGGCGAATACATATTTCGGCTAATTTCTGCATTTACGTTTGTGCTTGGTGCTTTGTACTTTGTGCTTGGTTTTTAGGACTTTGGTCTTGGGTCTTTGGTCTTTGGTATTGAGCTTCATCCGCGAAGGACAAAGCACAAAGAACTAAGCACAAAGAACAAAAACCCAAGACCTAAGGCCAAACACCTAATACACACTAATCGATTACTTCGACAGCCTGGCCGGATTGCAGGTTGCCCGGATCCACGATCACTTTCTCGCCCACGTTGATCCCGGCCACGATCTCCGTAAATTCCGCATTCCTGCGTCCCGTAGTGATTGGTTTTTCGAGTGCTTTGCCGTTCTGTACGACAATCACCTTCTCGATTCCAGCGAACGTAACGATCGCATTGTTCGGAACTGTGACAGCCATCTTGGCATTGTTCGTGACGATTTCGGCGTGGGCAAATGAACCGGGCCGGAGTCTTCCATCATTTCGCACGTCGGCTTCAACCATCAGCATGCGGTTCTGTTCTGCGATCACGGGACTCAAGCGCATGATCTTGCCGGTGTAAACATTCGAATCGCCTTCGACTGTGACGCGCACGTCCTGACCGGAATGGATCGCTCGGGATTCGCGTTCAGGCACTTGCGCTCGCAAGCGCAACGGGTCCATGCGAACGACGTTGACAACCGGTGCGCCGGCCGCAAGATATTCGCCGACACTGGTCCGTTTCTCCTGCACGATGCCGTCGATCGGTGCGACGACGTTGGTGTCTTTCAATTGCTGCCGCGCAAGCGCGACTTCCGATCGTCGTTGGGCCAACAGGCCCTGCCGGTTGCGAATTTCTTCGTAGGCATCCTGGTATCGACCTTCGGCGACTTTGAATACTGAAACAGCGGAATCGAATTCGGCTTTCGCGATGATGCCCTGCTCAACGAGCCGCGCCGCGCGATCGCGATTGAATCGTGTTTCGTCGAGCACCGCTCGAGCTTGTCGTACGGTCGCTGTTTGTTCCGGATCGACACGGTCGTCATTGCCTTCCGGCGGCAACCCTAAACGCGCGCGTGCCTGCGCGAGCGAAGCTTCAGCTTGCTGAACGCGCAGCCGGTAATCTTCGGAATCAACGGTGGCAATCGTCTGTCCACGTGCGACAACCGATCCGAGATCGACTGAAAGCACGCGCACGCGACCGGGAACTTTCACGCTGACGGTGGTTTGATCGTAGGCGGCGAGCGTGCCCGTGGCAGTCACTGTTTCGCCAAATGGCGTTTCGGCGACGGCGGCAGTCTTCACTTGCCGCGCGCCGGCGGGCGCACCGGGACGATTCTGTCCGGCGCGCTGTTGCGCCTGGTAGTCGCTCTTGCAAGAGATGAAAAAGAGTGCCGCCAGTAAGAGCGGCACGCCTATGAAGTAAATCTTCCTATCGGGCATCTGTGGCAGTTTAGCACGCAGGCGGGCCAACTTGGAGTCCGTCAACTGAACTTTACATTCCTTTACATTTCTCGTGTGGAAGTTCAAAACCCGCGGCGGATCAGGTACGACGCTTTGATGAAAATGGTCCTCGAGTTGCGGCGAAAGCCCGGCACGACTTCCGGCTTGAATGGATGAAGACTGTCGTAGTTCAGGTCGTCGTTGTAACCGGCGTAAAAGGCCGTACCCGGACTCGGCGTCCAACCAAACAACGCCTGTGATCGCAATCTGGAGTTGAGCGTGTTGTAGTCGAGGATCAAGCGCGCGAACGTCGCGTTCGTGAACTGATAAGTGCCGCGCAGGGTCAGGATGTTGATCTTGAACGCGTACCGATCGGTGTCGTAGCGCTTCAGCTCCTGATGGTTGATGCTGAACTGCGCGCGCAACTCGTTTGTCGGTTGATAGGAGAGGTTCGCGTTGAACTGAAGCAGGTTGCCGCGTCCCGGATCGAGTGGCGCCACCGCCGTGCAAACTGCGGGACGGTCCGGATCGGACGGATCGCATTTTCCGGCGGCTTCAGCCGCGGCCTTCTTCGCCGCTAACTCCAGCGCAAACGGACTCGCGCGCGGATATTTGTTACTGCCGCTGCCAAAATCGAGATCCATGTGGCCCCACCGATGCGTAACCTGTCCGTTGATCTGAATCTGCTTGTTGGGGTTTGAACCTCCATAGACCGAGAGGTGCTGCTTGCTTGAAGCGCGTTCGTTACTGGGACCATAGAACGTGCATGGTGGCCGCCGTTGATCTTTAGGCAGCAGCAGATCCTGACCACTCGGATCGCACGGTCTCGCTTCACGCGTGGCGCCGAACTCGTGATCGAACAACCGCTCGTAACCCGGCTCCCACCACGCGCCAACCCAACTATTGCGCGGCAACTGCAATTCGATCAGGTTCTCGATTTCCCAGATATACATCCGGCCCTGCCAGTCGTAATCGACATGGGCGAATGAATGGACGTGAGTCGAGATGATCTTTTTCTTAGGGTTCGGATCGGAGTTATGGCGAACACTGGCGGAGCTGAAGTTTGAATTCGTGCGTTGAACAAAACCAACGTCAGCGCGGTAGTCCTGCGTGAATCCCTCGCCGTAGATCTCCCAGCCCCAGTTGCGGCCGGAGACGTTGTAATTTCCCGTGTAACCGAAGCCGTTGCCGGTGCGATACCGGTTGATGCCGTCGTCGGGATCGAAAAAGAAGTTTCGTGAAGTGGTGCCGAGCACCTGAAAGTTCGTCGTGGTCTGCTTGTCGAGCCGGAAGCGGCCGTCGAAGCCCAGCACCTGATTGTGCTTGTCGATGAAGTTGTAGCTGGTGGCGATCATTCCCAGCGAGTTTTCCCGGCCGACGTCACGCTTCAAACGCAGTACGCCGATGTAAGCATTCTTGTCGACGAACCGTTCCGCGTTGCAGACTTCAGTGGGCTTGAGCAGCGCACGGCGCTCGATACAGGACGCTAGAGAACCGCGATCGTCGGCGCTCAGATTTCCTGGTCCATTGTCACTGGCGACCATTATTCCGAACGTGTTGCGTCCCATCTTGCCCGTCGTCTTCACGGCGACGTCAGGATCGACGATCGAACGCGTGTGTACGGCTGTGATCGGAGTCTGAAAGATCTCGATGCCTTCGAGAAAGAAAGGAC
>DATANW010000044.1:0-5194 GCA_036266055.1 Pyrinomonadaceae bacterium
CGCGCGACCAACTGCTCTCGCGCATCCCGGCGGCCATGTGGTCCTGATCGACCTGCACCGGCCGCCACACACCCGATCCAGTCGGCGAGCGCCACAGTTCGCCGGTTTCTTCGACCATCAACGCGCCCTTGGTGCCGTAGATCTCGAGACGGTTTTCATACTTGCCCGACTCGATGACTGAAAGCGAAGCCGAACCAGTCGCGCCCTCCGTCAATGGACCATCGGCAAAACCAAACAGCAGCTTTGCTTCATCATCGGTGGTTACCGCGCGAGGCTCGCCACTCGATCTGTCGTTGCGTCGCTTGATGTGCGTCGAGAGCATGCCGAGCGTCTTGCTGATCTCCGTGTCGAGCATCCAACGAAACGAGTCGATCACGTGCGATCCGATCGCGCCCAGCGTGCCGCCGCCCATGGCCGCATCCGACCACCAGTCCCACGCTCGATCTGCAAGCGCGCGATAATCGGAACGAAAGACGTAGTTGCAATGACGCACCGTGCCGATCGCGCCGGTCTGCAACATGCCGCGCATCGTCCGACGACTGTTTAGAAATCGCAGCTCATGATCGATTAAGGCAAGCGTGCCGCTCGATTTTGCCGCATCCATCATGCGCGCGGACTGTTCGGCGTTCAGAGCCATCGGTTTCTCGCACAGCACAGCCTTGCGCTGTCCGAGCGCCGCGAGCGCGATCTCCATGTGGGTTGAAGGAGGAGTGACGATGCTGACGAGATCGACGTCGTTGTGTTGCACCAGTTCCTGCCAATCGTGCGCGACGTGATCGATGCCGAATTCTCTGGCGACTGCTTCGGCGCGTTCGCGCTGACGACTTGCAATGGCGACGACTTTCGCACCCATGCAATCGCGGAAACCCGGGATTTGAGTGGTGCGCGCAAATCCCGTCCCGACGATACCGATTCCTACCGGCGCCTTCTTCATGGCGCTACTTTACCTAATTCGGTGTTTGGAAGAAATAGGGCCTTTCAATTTCGCAGATTCAGGTGTCGCGGCCCGCTAGTTTCGCGACCATCGTGACGAGTTGACTGGCGCCAATCGGCTTCGCGATGTGCATCTGGTAACCCGCCGCCAACGCCCGTTTTCGATCCTCTTCACGCGCGTACGCGCTCAACGCCGCCGCGGGTGTTTCGCCGCCTTTTTCTCGCGGTAACGATCGCACTTTGCCGATAAAACTGTAACCGTCTTCTTCCGGCATCGCGATGTCGCTCAAGATCACATCCGGCCGCCACTCGGTCACTTTCGCCAACGCCTCGCTGGCGGATATGCACGCTTTCACTTCCGCGCCCGTGCGGCCGATCACCGTGCTGATGATCTCGCGTGCTTCGGGTTCGTCGTCGACAAGCAGCACTCGCAGGCCATCGAGCGATCGAACTTCGGCGACGCTCAAATCGTGCGCCACCGGCTCCGCTCGTTCAGTCAGCAGCGGAAACGTCGCGGAAAATGTCGCGCCTTTCCCCACGCCTTCGCTTTCCGCCGACACGGTTCCACCATGAAGCTCGACGAGATGTCGCACGATCGCCAGGCCGAGTCCCAACCCGCCAAAACTTCGCGTCGTCGAACTGTCTGCCTGACGAAAACGATCGAACACGCGCGGCAGAAACTCTGCATCGATTCCCTGCCCGGTGTCCTGCACCGTCACTTTCGCGTGCGACTTTTCCTGCTCGATCCGAATCGTGATCTTTCCACCTTGCGGAGTGAACTTAACGGCGTTCGACAACAGGTTCCAAATGATCTGATGCAAACGCGCGGAGTCGGCGGAAATCGCGCCCAAACCCGGCTCCGCCCGGTAATCCAACGTGATGCTCTTCGCGTCGGCAGCCGGACGCACAACGTTGATTGCGGCGCGCGTCACCGACGAGATATCCAGCGGTCGCACGTCGAGGTTCAACTTGCCGGAAACAATGCGCGACACGTCGAGTAGATCGTCGATGAGTTGCGCCTGCACGCGCGCGTTGCGATCGATGGCGTCGAGTCCCTGGTTCAATACTTTTTGGTCGCGCTTCGCTTCACGAAGCACACTTGACCAACCGAGCAGTGACGTCAGCGGCGTGCGCAGTTCGTGTGAGAGCGTCGCGAGAAACTCGTCTTTGATTCGATTCGCCGCTTCGGCTTCGGCACGCGCACGTTCGGCACGCACTAGTAACTGACCGCGTGCTTCTTCCGAGCGCTGCAGCTCGCCGATGTAACGCGAAAGTTCTTCGACGTGCAGTCGCGCGGCTTCCGTCTGGGCGACCGACGCCTCGATGTTCTTGAGGTACGTTTGATACGTGAAGCAGATAATCAGGATGATCGGCGCCGTCGCAACGACCGCGTAGAAACCGTAGGCCCGGATCAGGATCGCGATGATCCCCGCCGCTGACGCGCCGGCGAAGTACGTGACGGAGGTCCACAGGTAATAAGTCCGCCACGTGTTCCACGTCGATTCCTTGATCTTGTAAGCCTTCTCGACCGCGATCAGGCTCGTGTTAGCTGCGTACTGAACCAGCGCCATCAGGCAGACCGCACCGAAAAACTTTTCCGAGAAACCGTTGTCGGTGATAGTGATTGGCGAACCAACGGTCCAGTTCAGTATCGCCACGGTAAAAAACGTCGACGTGGCGAGAATCGCCGAGTTGAAAAGGATCGTCCGCGGACGCTTGCTGATGATCAACGTCGCCGCAACGCCCTCGAGCGCCGACACCAGAATCGCTGCCGAGCCGCCGTACATCAGCAGCGTCAGGAAAACGAAAGTGTCTGCGACTGTAATGCGCCCGCTGACGCGCGGAATCGGAATGGCGATAAGTGAACTCGCCATCACCATCAAACAGAGGAAAACAAATCTTGTGTCCAGCTCGCGGAATGGAAATGCGTAAATCGCACCTAACACGATTACAGCGCCCGCGATGACGAGCGACCACATGTAGACTTGTCCGAAGTGATGTCGATTAACATTTACTTCTGCCGCACTCATACTTCCCCTTCGAATGGATCGGCTTCCCGAACAGCAAGCCGTCAAATCGCATTGCGAGATAATGCGGTGTTGGTAAGACAAGCTGGCCCAACGCCAGTCGTAGTGGTCAGTTTGAGTTAAAGGATCTCCCGCAAAGGCGCAAAGACGCCAAGAAAACCCAAAGGAAATCTTTGTCGACTTTGCGCCTTCGCGCCTTTGCGGGAAAACATGTTTTCTTTAAAACGAGCCACTATCAAGGCCAGTATTAAGTTGTTGTGCCGCCTAAAATGCAGGTCAATAATCTACGCTGTCACTCCCATCGTCCGATGCCGAGGCCATCATAGTACCACTATCGCCGTTGAGCATCGCTGACTGCGCAGTCGTTACGAGGTCACCCGTGATCACACCATCGCCCGTGATCACTCCGTCTCCTGTTATTACTCCATCGCCGGTGATCACACCGTCCGCCAGCAAATTCTGGAACAACAGATTGATCGCGAGGAACGAAACACCGTCGCCCGTGATAACCCCATAGCTCGTAAGGATCGAGTCGCCCGTGATCACACCGTCTGAAAAGATCGACGGATCCGGAATGAGCACGCCGTCGCCGGTGATGACGCCGCTGCCGAGCAGACTTCCAAGCGAATAACTGAGTTGATACCTGGTGATTAGATCAACTCCGGTTGCATACGTTTGATTGAGAACGATGCCACGCGACCACGTAAACGTGTGCGTTCCAATCGACGTCTGCTGTTCTGGTGCATCGCCTGTAAGCAAAGGCGATCCGACACTGGTGGTGGCACTGAGATCAGTCCGTACTAACCGCGCCAATTGCACCGCGCCCGCCACGTTCAATTGTCCAGCGCCCTGTTCGAACATGTTGAAGCCGGCGAGAGGTTGGGCGGAGTACATCAACAGCGCTTTGACGAGGTTTGGCGTGAGGTTTGGATTTGCCTGAAGCATCAACGCGGCGGCGCCGGCAGCAACTGGCGTGGCCATCGAGCTCCCGCTGAGATACATCATCTTCCGATTGTCAGCGCCGCTCACGCCCGCATCCAACGAAGGCGTTTGCGTTACGAGATAGTTGTTGTCAGCCTCGGCGTCGATGAGCTTGTTGCCGGGCGCGACCAGGTCAGGCTTGATGAGATTGTCGAAATGTTTAGTCCCGTCTTCGTCGGTGACAAAGCTTCGCGTTGGTCCGCGAGAGCTGTACGACGCGACGCCGTCGTCGTTTCGTTCATCGGTGCCGAATGTATTCGTCGCCCCGACAGTGATCGCCGACGGTTCGTTACCCGGCGAGTGAATGCGACCGTAGACCTTGTCTCCATCGTCGTCTTTACCATTATTTCCCGCAGCCGCGAACACCACGATGCCCGCATCGACGAGACGCCGCACAGCGCGACAGACCGGATCGTTGCGATAAGAGTCGATCGCCGGCATGCCGAGACTCATGTTCACCACGCGGATGTTGTAAGCAGTTCGATTCGTCGCGACCCAGTCGAGCGCGCGCAACACGTATCCGGTCGTGCCCGTACCCTGCGAATTCAACACGCGCAGGTTGATCAGGTTTGCATTCGGTGCGATGCCTGCGTATTCGCCGCTCGAGATGCGGCCGTTGCCGGCGGCGAGCGACGCGACGTGAGTTCCGTGTCCGTACGGATCGTCGGTGCGTCCTTCGTTGGTGAAGTCTTCGCTATAAACGACGCGCACGCCATTCGAGCGATTCAGGAACGAGCTGTGATCGATGTCGATACCCGAATCGAGTATGGCGATGCCGATGCCGGAACCGTCGAGCGAGCTGTTGTTGTTTCCGCTGTTGCTGTTGCTGCTGCGAATCTGGTCGGTGCCGGTGGTGCGCGTGACGTGGCCCATCGGTTGCACGGCGCGATTGAGCGAGACGTACGAAACGTCTGATCGCGACGCAAGCGCGACCGCTGCCTGGACCGGCAACGTCGCGATGCGCACTTTAAAGTTCTTCAGCTTGCGGATATCGCTGGCGCCCGTTGTCTCGATGGCGGAGTCGATCGTCAGGTCCGCTTGATTCGCAGGCTGAATGACGACGCGAACGAACTCGGCGCCCTTACCTTCAGCAACCTTTTTCAGAAGGTCGTCGGAGACTTTTCGACCGCGTTGAACGTCGGAGGTGGAGTCGAGCGTCACCACTTCCAGGTTTGTGAGCGACTGAGCTCGAGTTCTGGTTTCAAAGATAAACGGAAAGATCAATGCAAGTGAGGCAAAAATGCTCCATAAGG
>DATANW010000045.1:0-4908 GCA_036266055.1 Pyrinomonadaceae bacterium
ACGATGCACCACATCGTTTCGGACGGGTGGTCGATGGGAGTGTTCGTTAGAGAGTTGGCGGCGCTCTACGAAGCTTACGTGGGCGGGAAAGAGTCACCGCTGCCGGAGCTGCCGATTCAGTATGCCGACTACGCGGTGTGGCAGCGTGAGTGGCTGAGTGGGGAAGTGTTGGAACGGCAGTTGGCGTACTGGCGCAGGCAGTTGGAGGGAGCACCGGCGGCGATTGAGTTGCCGGCTGACTACACACGACCGGTGACGCAGATCTACCGGGGCGCGAATGAGGGCCGCGAGGTGGGCGAGGCCGTGAGCGCGAGACTACGACAGTTGTCACGAAGCGAAGGAGTGACGTTGTTCGTGACGATGCTGGCGGCGTTCAAGGCGCTGCTGTGGCGGTACGGTGGTGGAGCCGGCGGTGCCGGTGACGTCGTCGTGGGAACGCCGGTAGCGGGACGCGGACGCTTGGAGACCGAAGGGTTGATCGGGTTCTTCGTCAACACGCTCGTGTTGCGCACGAAGATCGGCGACAACCCGACGTTCCGCGAATTGTTGAAACAAGTGCGGGACGTGGTGCTGGGCGGGTACAACCACCAGGATCTGCCGTTTGTGAAATTGGTCGAAGCGGTGAACCCGGAACGGCAGGCCGGATACTCGCCGCTGGTCCAAGTCTGCTTTTTTCTCGATATGGGTCCGATGGCGTTGCTTGAGCTTCCCGGCCTGACACTCAGCCCCGTCGACATCACGACCGGTATCGCGCAGTTTGATCTCGTGCTCGGTGTGAGTGATACCGGGCCTCGTCTGTCGACAAACATGCAATACAACGCCGATGTCTTTGCGCCCGCGACCGTTCGCCACATGCTCAGTCTGTACGAGTTACTGCTGTGCCGGGTGGTGGCGCAGCCGGACGTCAGGTTGGACCAGTTGAGCAAAGTTCTTGCCGAAGCCGATGAGCAACAGCGAATCATGCGCGAGAAGACGCTGGAAGAGTTGAGTTTTGGAACGCTTCGCCGGATCAAACGCAAGGTCGTTGGCGAGTCGTCGATGGAAACTACTGCGTGAATTCGTCTCCGCGGCTCACATAAAACAATTCAGTATCAGTCATGAACGAACAAAGGATTGAGGGTTATCGTGTGTCGGCGCAGCAGGAGCGGCTGTGGGCACTGTACTCGGTTTACGGTGAGTCACCGTTCCGCTCGTCGTGTGCAGCGTGGCTGCCGGTTGGTAAAGCCTCGGCGCCGGCGGGCCAGGTTTCGGAGGCGGTGCTGCGACGAACGCTGCTCGACGTGCTGAGGCGTCATGAATCGTTGCGTACTTCGTTCCGGCTGCTGCCTGCGATGAACTCGCCTGTGCAGTGCGTGTTGGATCCATCGTTACTAGACGATCCGTTAGCGGCGCGACTGATCGAGTTCACAACGTGCGACGAAGTCTTAGGACCGAGTGCGCCCGACCGCGATAAAGAAGACGTTACCGCACGTCTGTTGTTCGCGTGGGAGTCGCGCGAACGCACGCGCGAGTTGGATCTCGCGCAGTCGCCGTTGATTCGAGCGGCAGTTATTCAGTGTGAGAATGGCCGGTCGCTACTGTGCTTGATCGCGCCTGGGATTGCGGTGGATCGCGGCGGGCTTGAAGAAGCAATGCAGTCGTGGTTGCGGTCTTATGCGAGCGAGATCGAGACTGTTGCACCGCAAGAAGAGGGCGAGCCGCTTCAGTACGCTGACTATGCGGAATGGCAGCACGAATTGCTCGAGTCGGACGAGACGCGTGAGGCACGCGAGTTTTGGCAACGTGTGTTGGAGAGCAAGGATGAGCCGCCGACGCTTGGTTTCGTTACTTCATCGTCTGACATTGTGACTTCGCCTGCAAAGTCTGCGTGGCAGCCGGCATGGATCGTCCGCGTGATGCCGCCGGATCTGAGCACACAGATCGAAGAAGCAGCGCGGGTCTGCGATGTGGAACCGCGCGATCTGCTCGAGGCTGGCTGGCGCGTGCTGCTGTGGAGGTTAAGCGACCGGCCTGCGGGTTTAACTCTCCAGGTGTTCTTCGGCGGGCGCGCTGCAGAGGAATTGCGCGGCGCGGTTGGCGCTTATGCGCGCTGTCTGCCGATCGCCTGCGAGATGACTGCCGGACAGTCGTGGGAAGAGTTAGTGAACGAGGTGCGTCGCCGGCGGCAGGAGGCTGAAAGAAGACAGGAGTTCTTCAGGTGCGATGCTGTCAATGTTGACTCCGATCCTCACAGTTACGGTTTCGACTTCGCGGACGACACAGGTGTTATCGAAACCCACTTCGCAATCAGATCCAAAGGACGACGCGAGCCCTTCCAGCTTTTACTGCGCGCAAGGCTCGGCGCATCTCGGTTCGAGTACGAGATCGAATACGACTCCTCTGTAATCCGAGAATGCGACGCGCGCAGAGTTGCGGACGAGTACGAAGTCGTGTTGCGAAGTGCATGCGTGCGGCCGTCGGCATGCCTGCGAGAGTTGAGCGCAGCTTCCACGAACGAACAAAGAGAGACGGCGCGACACAACCGGACGGCACAGGACTTCACACGCTGGCCGGCTTTGTTGCACGAACTCGTCGAAGAACAAGCGCGACGCACGCCGGAGAATGTGGCGCTCCAGTGCGGCGAGACGGCGCTGAGTTACGCGGAACTCAACGAGCGCGCCGAGCGAATAGCGCACTTACTCAGAAGTCGCGGCGCGGGCGTTATTAGCTCAACCGGCTGCATCGCCAGTAGGGATTCGTCGATTGCAACGGAGTCAAGAATCGCGTTGTTAATGGAGCGTTCGGTCGAGGCGGTGGTTTCGTTGTTGGGAGTGCTCAAATCGGGTGCGGCCTACGTTCCCTTGGACGCGGAATATCCAACCGAGCGACTCCGCTTCATGCTGGCTGACTCCGGCGCAAAGATACTGCTGACGCAGCGACGTGTGCTCGACCAAATCGGCTGGGCCGTTGAAGAGGGCGTTGAGGTCATTGCCGTCGACGAGTTGCCGGAGGAACTGAGTGAAGGTTCGATAATTCCAAACGAACAACACGCGTCGCCTGTAGTCACACCGCAAAATCTGGCCTACGTAATCTACACGTCCGGTTCGACGGGGACGCCGAAAGGTGTGATGATCTCGCACGAGGCGATCCGCAACCGGCTGCTGTGGATGCAGCACCACTTCCCGTTGGACCAGGACGATCGAGTGTTACTGAAGACCTCGCTGTCGTTTGATGCCTCGATCTGGGAACTGTTCTGTCCACTGTTGGCAGGCGCCCGAGTGGTGCTGGCGCAACCGGGCGGACAGCGCGACCCGGAGTACCTCGTGCGCGAAGTGCAACGGCGGGGGATCACGATCTTGCAGATGGTGCCGTCGATGTGGCGCGAGTTGGCCGCGGAGGGCGTGGCCCTGGATGGGTGTAGCAGTTTGCGTCGCGTCTACAGCGGCGGCGAAGCGTTGGGACGAGAGTTGGCGGAGCGATTGCGCGCGGCGCTCCCGGGAGCGGAGTTAGTGAACCTGTATGGACCAACCGAAGCGGCCATCGATGCGAGTTACTGGTTGTGCGGCGCAGCGGTGAACGACAACGGAGACACTGATTACGGCGGTGGTGATTATGTTGGCATGCAGGTCGTGATCGGACAACCAGTCGCAAACATGGCGCTGTACGTGTTGGATGAGGGTTTGAAGTTCTGTGCGGCAGGGGAGGCAGGAGAGCTTTACTTGTCCGGAGTGGGCCTCGCGCGCGGCTATCTGAACCGCGCCGGTTTGACTGCCGAGCGGTTTGTGCCTGACCCGCACGCGCAGCGACCGGGAGCACGGATGTACCGCACTGGAGATGTGGCACGAAGATTGGGCGACGGTCGCGTCGCATACGTAGGCCGAGCTGACGGGCAGGTGAAGGTGCGCGGTTATCGCGTGGAGTTGGGCGAAGTGGAAGCTGCGCTGCGTTCTCTGGCCGGAGTGCGAGAAGCAGTCGCGGTGGGCATCGGCACTGAACGACTGGTCGCTTATGTCGTCGCCGACCGCAACGGAAACGGCGCTAGTAACCATGATCCGGACCGCGCCGACCTGGAGACGCTACCAAACGGCATCAGCATTTATCAGTTGAACCGCAACGAGACGGAAGTGCTATACCAGGAGATCTTCGAGCAGCAAAGTTACCTGCGTCACGGGGTGACCGTGCAGGATGGCGATTGCGTCTTCGACGTCGGCGCCAACATCGGGATGTTTACAGTGTTCGTGAACAGCCGCTGCGCTCCGTCGCGCGTCTATGCCTTTGAACCGATTCCGGAAACGCACGATGTATTGCGTCGCAATGTGGAACTGCACGGAATAAAGGGACAGACCTTCGTCTGTGCGCTGTCGAGTTACAACGGCACCGCGCAGTTCACTTACTACCCTCGCACTTCAACGATGTCCGGCGCGTATGCAAACGCCGCGGAGGACGAGCGCGTAAGCCGCGCGTTTCTGCGCCAGCAGCATGAAGGCATGGTGGCGTACGAAGACGAACTGATGGAAGGACGGTTCGAAACGCGCGAGGTGAGCGTGTCAGTGCGAACACTCTCGGACGTCATCAGCTCGGAGGGCGTCGAGCGGATCGATCTGTTGAAGATCGACGTCGAGAAGAGTGAACTCGACGTGCTGAAGGGAATCGAAGACGCAGACTGGGCTCGCATCGTGCAACTGGTGGTGGAAGTGCACGATGAGGGAGAACGAATCGCAGAGATCCGGCGGCTGTTGCTCTCGCAGGGATTTGCAGTTGAAGTTGAGGAAGACCTGATGTTGAAAAACACTGGTCTCTACAACATCTACGCCGTTCACCCTCAACGCGCACAAGAGAGAGCGGCCAGACGTGTGAGCGGTCGCAACGGCCACGGCCGGGCCTTGAAACTTGCAGTCGTCGACGTTGACGACTTGCGCACCCGGTTGT
>DATANW010000046.1:0-7298 GCA_036266055.1 Pyrinomonadaceae bacterium
ACTGCACGCCGCGCTCACCGCGTGCGAGCGTGAATGGGCCATCGTCGTCGCTTGCGATCTGCCGTTCGTCACCTCCGAACTCTTTCGGAGCCTCGCCGCCTTGCGTGCAGATCATGACGCTGTCGTGCCGATTCAACCAGACGGGCGCCCGCAACCACTCGCCGCTCTCTATCGCGCGAATCCGTGCGCGGCGCGGGCCACCGAGTTGATCGAAGCGGGCCGGCGACGCCCGTTGGACCTCCTCGAGATCGTCAGGACACGCTGGGTCGACTTTGTCGAAATCGCGAATCTCGCTCAAGCGGAAAGGTTTTTTGTTAACATCAACACGCCGGAAGACTATTATGCAGTCATCCGTGGTCCTGGGAATGCGAAATAACAGAACACGGATTTGTTAATTAATTACTCTCATGCCACCTCGACGAAGATTTGGTAAGAGGCTAATCAAGTCTTTACTGCCAATAGTTTTAGTGATCGGGCTGGCAGTCGTAGCCTCACTCTCATTTATCGTCTACTGCGTTACGCGCCCGCAGCGCCGGCCGTATGTCGTTACGCCGGAATCGTTCGCACGCATCAGCGGGCGCGCGCTCAAAGTCACGGACGAAACATGGACCAACCGGGATGGACGCCCGGCGCGAGGGTGGCTGCTGAAGGGCGCGGAAGGTGCGCCGGCCGTCGTGCTGCTGCATCGTTACGGCGGCGATCGCTCGTGGTTGTTCAATCTCGGCGTCAAGATCAACGAGACGACCAACTTCACGATCCTGTGGCCCGAGCTGCGCGGCCACGGCGAGAACCCGCTGATCGGTTGGACCTCGTTCGGCTCGCGCGAAGGCGACGATGTGATTGCGGCGTTCGAGTTTCTGCAAACGCTGAAATCTGAGAATCAGAAGAAGCTGGTGGGCGAGAGTCTTGGCGTTTACGGTGTGGAGCTTGGCGCGTACAGCGCGTTGAAAGCAGCGTCGCAGGACAATCGCATCAAGGTGCTGGTGCTCGATTCGATCGTCAACTCACCCGACGAACTACTGAACGACGCGGTCTCGCATTGTGTCGCGATCGACAACAGCTTTGTGTACTCGCTGTCGCGCACGGCGATGAAGATCTACATGCTTGGTCGTTACGACAGTGTGCCCGGATGTGACCTGGCGAAGTCGGTTCGCGATCCGCGCGTGTTGTTGTTGTCCGGCGCGGAAGCCGGGAAACTGCGCGACGCGACAGCGAGATTGCAAAGCTGTTTCGCGAATCCGGCGAATGTCGAAGCGCGCATCGATCTCCCGTTGAGTGGTTTCAGTCTGCCCTCCGCGACTGGTGAACAAGGCGAGGCGTACGATCGCGTCGTGATCGAGTATTTCGATCGCAATCTGCGTTAATCACAAAAGGCACAAAAAGCACAAGAGGCACAAAAGGAACAGAGTCAGTTGAGAAACTGGTTGTCGCTGCCTTTTTGTATCCGTTCTTGTCCCTTTTTGCATCTGCTCTTGTGCCTTTTGTGATTCATGGTTGCCAGCCAAGGATGGCGGTCTTGCCGTTGTCGCCTAGCACTTCGATTCCACGTGCGTTTCGGAAGTGGTCAACATATTCGACGGGAATCAGCACCAACAATTTCCCACCCATCGTGCGCGCTTTATCAACCGTCACTTCGTCAAACGGAATGACCTCGCCCTCGTCGTTATAGACCACGCGATCGTGGGCGTAGAACTGCGCGGATCGATCGTCGCTGCGTAGTGCAAGTACGGGAACGTCTGCGTATCCGCGAGCGTCTGCGAGACGCAACAGATCGCGAACGGATTCGCGGGCCGCAAACTTCGGCGCCACCCACTGCAACGCGATCAGCACCGTCAGCAGCGTCGCGGCGAAGATCGCGACGTAAGGAATCGGCCTCCCCTTACGCGACGCGATCCATTCCGCCACCAACAACGCCGCCGCCGGCAGCGAGGGCAGTATGTAACCCGGCAGTTTCGATCCGGAAAACGAGAAGAACACAATCGGCAGCAACAGCCACGCGAGCGCAAATACCCGAATGACGCTGACGCTATCGTTGCCTCGCCACATCCAGCTCCTGGCCTTTACCAGCGCCGCGATTAGAAAAGGAGTCCACGGCAATGCGAGCAGAAGAATGATTACCGGGAAAAACCAGATCGGTTGCGGATGCTTATACTTGTTCGACACGTACCGTGCGAAATGGTGCTGCACGAAGAATTCGTTGATGAACCTCCACCCATGTTTGGCTATCACTGGTCCATACCACGTCGCCGCCAGGGCCAGTGCCAGCGGTAGTCCCCAAACGAGACTGACGAAAACATGCCGCTCCGGCCACCGTCGCCGCATCAGGTAGTAAAAGCCGAGAACGCCGAACGGAACGACGACGCCCACAAGCCCCTTCGCCAACAGCGACATCCCCACGAAGGCGTAGAATCCAAGCAACAACCACTTCTTGCGCCGCGGGTCCGGAGACAACTCGTGCAGCAGAAAAAACGCAAGCGACCACGTGACCGTCATCGTGATCACGACGTCGAAACTTGCCGCGCGCGAAAACACGATCAAACCCAAACAACTCGCGGTAACCAACACGGACCATAAGCCAAACCCGGCAACACCATGCGAGCGTTCACCCTCGCGACCAACAAACCAGACTGCCACGATGGTTAGCAACCCGCATAGCGCCGGTCCCAGCCGCGCCGACCACTCGTTCATGCCAAACACTTTCGCAGCCGCGATGATCATCCAGTAAAGCAACGCCGGCTTTTCAAACCACGTGTGACCGCCGAGCGTCGGCGTGATGAGATCGCCACGCACCAGCATTTCGCGCGCAACTTGCGCATACCGCGGCTCGTCCGGACCAAGCAATGGCAAGTGCCCAAGTCCAAAAAGATAAAAGGCGATGATGATGATAAAAATGACGAGGTAGACTCGCTTGGCAAGCGCGGAAGGTTGCAAGTATATTCGGCTCCGATTCGATCTATCCGTGTAAATCTGTGGTTTAAAGTAGCAAAAATTCATGTCGTTACGTACAGCAGTCATCGGCGCGGGCAGTCTGGGCAGTCAACACGCGCGCATTCACAGCGTGCTGGCCACGGAAGGTTCGTCGCAATTTGTCGCCGTGTGTGACATCAACGAAGAGACTGCGCAGTCGGTCGCGAGGGAGCGCCAGAGCGACTGGACCACCGACTGGCGCGAGCTTGTCGGCAACGTCGACGCCGTCAGTCTCGCCGCACCGACTGAAGTTCATTGCGAGATCGCCTGCGGACTGCTCGAAAAAGGCATTCACGTGCTGGTCGAAAAACCGATCTCCCGCACGCTCGACGAAGCTGATCTCATGATCGACGCAGCGAAGCGCGGCGGTGCGGTACTGCAAGTCGGACATCTCGAACGCTTCAATCCGGCGATGGTCGCGCTGCGGCCGCACGTTCGCAATCCTGTTTACTTCGAGATACACCGGATCGGCGAGTTCACCGCGCGGTCGCTGGACATTGACGTCGTGCTCGACCTGATGATTCACGACCTCGACATCGTGCAGTGGCTCGTGGGTGAAGACGTCGACGTTACAGACATTCACGCCGTCGGCATTCCGATCCTGACGGAGAAAGTCGACGCTGCTAATGCGCGACTGGAGTTCTCGTCAGGCGCGGTTGCGAATATCACGGCCTCGCGTGTCGGCACGGAGAAGATTCGGAAGATGCGTTTTTTCCAGCCGCACGATTACGTCGCGATCGATTACACGACGAAACATGCGTCAATCAGCAGTCTTGCTGCGCCGCGCGCGCCCGGCGCCTGGCCGGTTGTTCATGCAAACCGTTTGGCGATCGTTGACGTCGAACCGTTGCGGGCGGAGATCGTTTCGTTCCTCGACTCGGTGCGCGACGGAACACCGGTCGCAGTTTCAGGATCCGACGGGCGGAATGCGTTAAGCTTGGCGCTGCGCACGTTGGAAAGAATCAAGGCACATTCAGAGCAGCTCAATGTTAACCACAGATGAAACCCACGGATGAGCCGCAGCGAAACCCCGATATCTCAAACCTGCTTGAAGAGCACATCAAGGCGGGCGACTTTCCTTCTGCCGTTTATCTGGTCGGCGAAGACGATCGCGTAATCTTCACCGACGCGCTCGGGAATTCCGCCGTCGAACCTTACCGCATTACGAACAAGCTCGACACGATGTACGACCTCGCGTCGCTAACAAAGCCGCTGGTCACCGGATTGCTCTGCGCGCGCCGGATCGAGCTCGGCGAGTTGACGCTCGATAGCTCCGTTTCTCATTACCTGCCCGAGTTCGATCGCACCGACAAATCGATGATTACGGTGCGTGAACTCCTCACTCACACCTCGGGATTGCCCGCCTGGCGACCGTTGTATCTGCTGGCTGAAGACGAGCCGGAACGCGCGGCTGGGGCCATTGCGAGTCTCGATCTCGAATACAAACCCGGTACGCGCGTCGTTTACAGCGATCTCGGATTCATCGCGCTGGGCATGTTGCTGATGCGAATGACGGGACATCCGCTTACGGACATGGCGCACGCCGAGATATTCGAACCGCTCGATCTCAAACAAACGTTTTTCAATCCCGAAGTCGCACGACAAACCGGCATCGCGGCTTGCGAAACCGGCAATGCGTATGAACGCAACATGATCGAACAAAGCGGCGCTAGCGTTTATCAGAATTCTCGGCAGCGATTGATCTGGGGTGAAGTGCACGACGGGAATGCTTACTTTCTCGGCGGCGCGGCGGGCCATGCGGGGTTGTTCTCGAACGCGCGCGACACGTTCGTGTTGGCCCAGCAGTTTCTTCCGGAGTCGAGCAAGCTCCTTGCGCCACAGACGTGCTCGCTGTTTCGCATAAATATGACGCCGGAGCTCGAAGAGTCGCGCTCACTCGCGTGGCAACTCGCGGAGACAAGCGAATCAACCGCCGGACTCGATCTGCCGCGCGATAGTTTTGGTCATAACGGATTTACCGGAACGTCGCTGTGGATCGATCCCGCGCACGCTCGGGTGTTCATCCTGCTCACTAATCGCACACACGCGCGCGAATTGCCGTTCGCCAATATCAACGCGGTGCGCCGTCGCTTCCACAGTCTTGCAGTCGCTGCTTTGAATTAGACACAAAAGGCACAAAAGACACAAAAGGCACAAAAGCAAACTTGCAGGGGAGATTCCAGTTTTCTTGCAGGGGATTCCAGTTTCTTGCAGGGGAGATTCCAGTTTCTTGCAGGGGAGATTCCAGTTTTCTTGCAGGGGAGATTCCAGTTTCTTGCAGGGGATTACAGTTTCTTGCAGGGGATTACAGTTTTCACCCTCTCCTGGTCAGTTCCTGTTTTCGTTTGTGCCTTTTGTGTTTTTTGTGCCTTTTGTGGTTAAAGTCGGAACCGGAGCGTGGTGCCGATGACGTTGAGGTCGCCCGGTATGCTGACGCCGTCGTTCTGTCGTGTGTAATAGAAGTCCTGCGTGAAATGTTTATTGAAGACCTTGATCCCGCCTACGTAAAAACGATTTCGCACCCAACGGTCGACTGCCCAGTCGTAAAACACCTCGTCCGCCACATACACTGACAACGCCAGACTGTCTGGTCCAACAGGATGTTCGATCTGCAGCCGCTGGCGATAGCGGTTTGTGTTCACGCCGGAGTTTCGCAACCGCCGCTCGAACAGGTTCCGATCCGTCACTCTGAACTCACCGAGCTCGAACCGAAGCTGCACCGGCACCGAAAGCCGGTTCTCCCAAACCCGCCGTCCAGCAAACGGCTGCATCCCGATGTGCTGATAGTTTGGTGAGACCGTGACGTACCTTCCCAGCTTGAACGAGAACCCGGCGCCAACTCGCTCATCGACGGGACGATGGAAGTCGCGCCCGATACGCAGGGTGCCGCCGAGCGTGAAGTCGATCTGTTTCGTGACGGGAATGAAGACTTGGACTTCGTTCCACTCTTGATTGTCCGTATGGTCCAACTGCGACTGCGCAGCCGCGCTGAGCGTCAGCGTCGCAAAGCAAACACAGATGCCAATACAGATGCCAGCGATACGCGTCGTCATTTGGGCGCAGGCAGGACAGTGAAGGAACTGATCGCTACCATGACGCGATCTCCGATCTGTAATCTTGCGGCCGCAGCTTCGGGTTTGGGCCGCGTCGCTATTATCGCTTTCGTCGACTGGCTTTCCGGCGTGTCGGTAGTCAGATAGTAAGGACTGTCGTCCGTCCGACATTCGTCGAGGCCGCGGTCCAAGCGCAAGCGCAATCGTTCATAAGCACCGACGAAAGTGATCTCCTCGATGCCCGCCGCGGAGATCTTCGAAGCACCCGGTCGCACGAAATCACCCTTGCTCAACACGACGTCTTCCGGCCGGAACACGATCTTGACGCAGTCGCCATTGCGAAACTTCTCCTGGTCCAACACGACGGGCAGATGCGCCGCTCCAACTTCGACGAAGCCGTTCTTCACTGTTGCTTCGAGTATGTTCGCGGCGCCGAGAAAAGTCGCGACGTATTCAGTCGCCGGACGGTTGTAGATCTCGAATGGCGTGCCGAGCTGTTCGATGTGGCCCTGGGACAACACCGCCACGCGATCGCCAAGCTCGAGTGCTTCTTCCTGATCGTGGGTGATAAAGATCGACGGCACGTTCACTTTTCGCAGCAGCGCACGAATCTCGCGGCGCAGGTGAACGCGCGTTTGCGTGTCGAGCGCGCCGAAAGGTTCGTCGAACAACAGCACTTCGGGTTTGTACGCGAGTGTCCGCGCAATCGCGACGCGCTGTTGCTGGCCGCCGGAAAGTTGCGATGGATATTTCTTGCGATGCTCTTCGAGTTGGACCAGCTTCAGCAACTCGTTCACCGTTTCCTTGATCTCCTTGCGCTTCCGTTTTCTGATCCGCAGGCCGTAGCCGATGTTCTTCTCGACCGTCATTTTCGGAAACAACGCGTACGACTGAAAGATCACGCCGACGCCACGCTCGCGAGCAGGCAACTCGGTTACGTCCTTGCCGTGCAGAATCACTTTTCCGGTGTACGGCATCTCGAGGCCCGCTATGATGCGCAGGATCGTCGTCTTGCCGCTGCCGGACGCGCCGAGCAACACCAGCACCTCGCCTTCGGCGACGTCGAAACTGATGTTTTCGAGCACACTCGTCTTGCCAAAGCGTTTGCTGAGGCCGACCACACTGGCAGCAGCCGGCGGCGGATCTTTAAGTGTCGGCGGCGGGTCAACCGGTTTTGGAATCAATGTTTCCCTGGCTTTCACCATTCGAATCTTAATCGACGTCGAGCCAATCGCGCGCGAAGAACAAGACGCTGAAGATCAGAAAAGAAAACAGTGC
>DATANW010000047.1:0-2872 GCA_036266055.1 Pyrinomonadaceae bacterium
CTACCTTCAGGATTTCTTACCTTATGTCGCACAGGCTGCGATACGAGAGGGATGGTGCGACTTCGTCGGCCTCGGACGCATGATCCTCGCGTATCCATCTTTATTGTTGGACGTCATTCAAGGTCGAACATTGCAACACAAACTTGTGTGCCGAACGTTCAGCGACTGCACAACTGCCCCGCGCGCCGGTCTGCCCTCTGGCTGCTATCCATTAGATCCGCACTACAAGAACTCAACTAACGCGGTGCAATTGAAGCAGCTCAAAGTAACGAAAAAAACGGATAATAAAGACAAGTGAAAATTGAACAGGTATTGAGCCGCATACGCCCGCGTCGAAAGGTGAAAGGAATCGCCGCGACGTTACTTCCGTTGAACGATCAAGGAGCTATAGCTGTTGAAGCATTTCAAAATCATTTACTGCGTACGCATTCCGCCGGCCTCACGAACGCCGTGAACATGGACACGGGTTACATCAATTATTTGTCCGAACAAGAACAGCAGGTCGTCTTGGAATGGACGCGGGAAGCTCTACCTGCGAATACAAAGTTTGTCGCCGGTGCCTACGTCGAGCGTCTCGACGGTGATCTCGTTACACTTTATCGCCGAAAGATCGATCAGATAATCGCGCACGGCGGAACTCCAATAATCATTCAAACTGCGCGCCTGCACCAGCAGTCCGCGCGCGAAAAGATCAAGTGTTACGAGGAGATTTGTCGCGGTTACGATGAAGTGCTTGGATTTGAGCTTTCGCCTGTTTTTGCGACCAATGGTGAGATCTTCGACGACGAGACGATGCGAGGTCTTATGCACATCCCGGAGCTGACCGGCTTGAAACACTCATCGCTCGATCGAATGAAGGAGTTAGAGCGGCTGGCCTTGCGCGAGGAGATGCGCCCGGAGTTCACGATTTATACCGGAAACGATCTGGCGATCAATATGATCGAATATGGCTCCGATTACCTGCTCGGCCTCGCGACCTTCGCTCCTGAAAAATTTGCCGAGCGCGACCGTCTTTGGGAAACCGGCGATCCAGCCTACTACACGCTCTCCGACGCATTGCAACACCTGGGTTCGGTAGCGTTTCGTCCGCCAGTCCCGGCTTATAAACATTCGGCAGCGATCTTTTTGAACCTAACCGGCCGGATCCCTTCCGCTAGAGCACACGCAAAGAACCCGACGCGACCTGCATGGGAATCGGAACTCATGCGCGAATGCGCTCAGCGGTTGAAGCTGGTATAAGTGCCGGCCGCTTGCGTTGCCACAGTCCTCTCGTGAAGTCTGGAAACTTAACCGGCATACTTCCCTTCGCAACCGAAATCTGACTCAATGGACCAGGCACACTCCACGCCGCCGCATCGTATACATCGATGTCAGGCTCGAGTCCCTCGCGCATGCACTCGACCAACCGGTAACACATCAGGTAATCCATGCCACCATGCCCACCAAGCTTCCGCGCCATCTCGCCCTGCTTTTTCCAGAGGGGCGATTCAAACTGCTGTTTATATTTATCGAGCGTGGTCCAGGTGTGACCACCCGCTTGTCCCTCGATAAAAATACGCGGCGGATAGTCGCGAAAAATTCCTTTCGTGCCCTGGATCAGGTTTATGCGATCGTAGGGCCGCGGCGTGCTGACGTTGTGCTGCAACATGATCGTGCGCCCTCGCGCCGTCTTGATGATGCTGGTGTTGTAGTCGCCCGTTTTATATATCTCTTTCCACTTCGGATCTCCCGGCGGCACGTGTTCCTTCCGGTAAGCCTCCAGACCGAGATGCGTCGAGCTCATCGATACGATGTGATCGAAGCGATCGCCGCGGTTGATGTCCATGTATTGCGCCATTGGTCCAAGCCCGTGTGTGGGATAAAGATTGCTGTCACGTAGCGTATGATGCCGGCGGCGCCACAGTCCTTCGTCCTTGTTCTCAAACAGGATCTCGCGCAGGTCGTGGTTGTAGGCACACTCGCCGTGTACAAGATCGCCAAACACGCCCGCGCGCACCATGTTCAGGACCATTGTTTCCGAGTCGTCGTAACAACAGTTCTCCATGATCAGACAATGACGCCGCGCTCGTTCAGACGCGTCAACAATGTTCCAACAATCTTCGAGCGAGTAAGCGGCCGGCACTTCAGTCCCGACGTGCTTTCCTGCTCGTAACGCGGCAAGCACTTGCGGCACATGCCATTCCCAGGGAGTGGCGATGTAAACGAAGTCGAGATCGTCACGAGCCACGAGTTTTTCAAAGTCGCGTTCGCCGTTTGCGTAGATGCCTGGCGTCTTCTGACCAGCCTTCTCGATCATTTGCGCCGCGCGCGTGCACTTCTCTTTCACGACGTCACACACGGCGTTAACTACGACCTTATCAACCGCGAGAAATTCCCGCAGCACGTCCGTGCCACGAAGACCGACGCCGATGATTCCGAGACGCACCACGTCGTGCGGTTCAAACTCGACCCCGATCATCGTCCGCTGCTGCGCACGTCGAGCTTGTACTGCTTCCTCTTCAGACGAATGCGCGCCGGCAACACTCGACGCGGTCAATCCGATACCCGCGAGACCGGCAACTCTTAACAACTCGCGTCGCGACAGCGTTCCATCATCTTCTGGTTTACGATCGTCCATGGTGCACTCTCCAAATCAAGCTTGAAGCTGTTTTCTGCCGATCTCTTTTATGCGTTCGTCGGGCCACTTTTCAAGATAGCTGTATTCAGGATGATTGGGTCTGCCTTTGCACGGATTGCGAGCCGCGTTGTAACAACAGATCAGCGACCAGCGCGGATTGGGACTGCGGTTCGCGTCCGAACGGTGTAACAGGTTCGCATGAAAGAACAGCGCGCTGCCTGGTTCCATCTCGCAGTAAACCAGCTCGAGATGTTT
>DATANW010000048.1:0-2019 GCA_036266055.1 Pyrinomonadaceae bacterium
CACGACGGTTTGAGACGACTGCCGACTGGCTCGCGGAGCAGGGCCTGCTCGTCAGACGCAGGCTCGGGCTCGGCGAGTTGTTGTTTATTCCGAGCGCGCGCGCGTTGCACGAGCGCGTCGTGGACACGATGCGGCGCGATCCGCTGTTTCTGGTTGACGAAAAGGCACGCGCCCAAGTCTCCACTCGCATAAAGACGAATTAGAAGATTTAAAACCTATGGCAAACATTAAAAAAATTGTGCGGAAGTCGGCGAAGGTGGCGGTGAAAGGTGCGATTCGCACCCTGCCCCAACTACCGGGACGGCCGGGCCGGCTTACGGGAACGCTTGCGAAAGATGGCGGCCTGCCGGTACGCGACACACGTTTTCGTCCCTGGCCCATTTACCCCGCGCCGTCGATGGTGGAATGGACCACGAAGATCGCGCCGAAGTTTTTGCAGATCTTTTTGACCGGCGTTGAAGGACTACCCCAACCGATGGCGAACCGCTTCGCCGACGAATGGGCGAACTACTGCGGCGCGCGTTACTCGTTGCTCCTGCCGCACGGCACTGACGCCCTGCGCGTCGCGATCGCATCGGCTATCGATCATGACGGCATGGAGTACGGCGGCGAGATCATCGTTCCGAATCTTTCGTTCATTGCCAGTGCGACGACGGTGCTCGATCGACAGTTTGGCGTCGCCCTTGTCGACGTCGATCCGGAAACTTACCTGCTCGATCCGAAGCGCGTCGAAGAAGCGATTATTCCGGGCAAAACGCGCGCGATCATGGCCGTGCACCTGTTTGGCCAGCCGGCAGACATGACGGCGCTGCGTGATATCGCGAAACGTCATTCGCTCGTGCTGCTCGAAGACGCCGCGCAGGCGCACGGCGCAATCCACGAACTCGGCCGCGTCGGCTCGATCGGCGATGCGGCGGGATTCAGTTTTCAATCCTCGAAGAACCTGTCAGCCGGTGAAGGCGGCGCGTTTACGACGAACGACTTGCAGACGTTTGAGCGGGCGTATTCGTTCCATAATGTCGGCCGCGCGCGCCGCGGCGGACAACGTTGGGGCCATCATTCGCTGGGCTTCAACATCCGGCCGAACGAGTACGTCGCCGCAATCCTCTTGGCTCGGCTTCAGAAACTCGAAGCGCAACAGCAGCGCCGGGCCGATAATTTCCACCGGCTGCGTGAATACATAGGCGAGGTTCCGTGTGTTAGTCCGCTCGGGATTGGACCAGGCGTGCAGCGTCATGGCGTTCACATGTTCGTCATGCGTTACGACCCGGAGCAGTGCGGCGGGCTGCGCATCGAAGACTTCATCAGCGCGATCAACGCGGAAGGCATTCCACTGAACCGCGGCTACACGGCGACGATGGCGCAACAACCTGCGTTAGAGCTGATCGCCGACAAACATCCATCTTATCTCCGGGTGCTGCCGACTCCGGTCGCAGATGCGGCCGTGAAGAACATGCTGTTCCTGTCGCACGATCTTTTCCTCGGCAGCGACTCTGACATGCAGGAGCTGGCGGCGGCATTCAAGAAAGTTCAGGCGAGATATCAGCCGGAAGCTGTGAAACGCGTCGTTAAAGAGACTGCGCAACCGGCAGTCGCTGCGGTTAATGAGTTGCGACCAGCAGTGGTCTCGAGCAACGGTACAAAACCGATTCGTTTCGGCGTGATCGGTCTCGGCATCATGGGCCAGGAGCATGCGCGAGTTATCCGCGAGAATGCGTTGCTGAAGCTCGCGGCGGCGACAGACGCTCAA
This sequence comes from Pyrinomonadaceae bacterium, assembly GCA_036266055.1. Lineage (GTDB taxonomy): Bacteria > Acidobacteriota > Blastocatellia > Pyrinomonadales > Pyrinomonadaceae > PSRF01. The sequence goes on from DATANW010000048.1 coordinate 1,751, forward strand.
GCCGGAATCGGACGCAAAGTCGCAGCGGATCTTGGTTGCAAGTGGTTTGATAGTGCGGACGAGATGATCCGCAGCGGCGAAGTCGATGCCGTGGTGATCGCGACGCCGCACTGGCAGCACGCGGATCTCGCGGTCAATGCGTTGAAAGCGGGGTTGCATGTTTTGTGTGAGAAGCCGTTGTCTGTGACGGTCGAGCAATCTGATCGGGTTTTAGCGGCGGCGGCTGAGAGTCGCGGGATGTTTGTCGTCGTGCACCAGAAGCGGTTCGA
>DATANW010000049.1:0-13845 GCA_036266055.1 Pyrinomonadaceae bacterium
ATGATGAACGAAATGAACACTGCCAGCCCTTTCAGGATGCCTGACGCGATGCCCTGCTGGTCTTCGTAAAACTTGCGTTCCGACAAAGCTTTCAAATGCAGCTTCGGATCGTCCGTGATGCGCTTCGAGACCGCCGCGAGCGCATTCGCATCGCTCACGCGCAACACCGCGGAGGAGAACGATTCGCGCTTGGTGGTGCTCGCCATCGAGTTTACGTCGACCCAGATCTCCGAGTCGAACGCCTTCCCCGCGGATTCAAACACGCCGACAACGGTGTAATCAGTCGTCTCGATACGAAACTTGTCACCGACATCGAGACCTTGAAATCGTTCGCTGATTCTTTTCGCCACCACCGCTTCCATCAGTCCCGGCTGAAAGGTCCTTCCCGACACGATTTGGAACCCGGTGTGCAGCTTGAACGACATTGGTCCAACGCCTCTGACCTGCACGTTGGAGCCCTGGCTCATTCCTTTTCGCGGTTTGTAGATCAGCGTGATGATCTCGCCCGTGGCGAGTGGCTCATCGCCCTCGCGCACGACCCCGTCGAGATACTTGAGATCGTTGAACTGCTGACGCGTAACCGAACTGTTCAACTCGGCAGTCGTGCCCTCGCGCACCACGATCACGTTCAGCGGCTCGCCGCTGCTGGACAACGTCATGTCGATGCCGCGGGCCAACGCCATCACCATCAGGAAAACCGTGACAGTCAGACCGATGGTGAACGCAGTCGCGAGCGTGCTGCCTTTGCGCACGACCAGATTTCGCAGATTGTACTTGAGTGGCAGGGCCATTATTCAGTGCTCCGCAGCGCTTCCGCTATGGTTAGACCAGTTACCCGGTAAGTTGAATAGAGCACGCTGATGACCCCGACGAGGAGCGACAACACGAAAGCGCCTACCAACGTTTGAGTCTGCGGTATGAACGAAATCACATTGGGTATGTAAAGACTCATGTCGAAGGAGCGGTAGATCAACACGGCCCCTCCGATTCCGATCGCCGCTCCGACTATGGCTACAAGTGTCGACTCGCCGACAAACAGACCGGCGATCGTGTGGCGCTTGAAGCCGATGGCCTTCAGCGTACCAACTTCCTTGGTCCTTTCACGCACCGTCATAGCCATGGTATTGCCCATAACCAAAAGCAACGAGAACGTGATCGCAGCCATGATGGCATACAGAAATTGTTTTACGCCGCCGGTCATCGCTTCGAAACTGGCGGCGAATTCTCGCTCGCTTTCGGTCTTGGTGGGTGCGGAAGTGTTCACAAACATGGCGTCGATTTCCTGACCGATGCGCGGCACGTCTTCCGGCGAATTAGCAAGAATCGCAAACAGTCCCGCTTTGTCCGCGGCCCAATTGACTGACGCCGACTTTACCAGTTCGTCGAGGTACTCATGATGAAAGAAGAGTGTCTTTTCGTCGCCGCCGGTGCAGACACCGCGAATGACGAATTCGACGTCCTGATTGTAAATCGGACTCTTCAGTGTGATCCGCTGTCCGGGCGTGAAGCCGTAAAGTATTTGCAGCTTCTTGCCGACGATCGCGCCCTGACGGTCAGCGGCAAAAGCCTGCCACTCAGCGTCGGACATCTTCAGCTCGGGATAGATCTCCTTCATCTTCGTTGCATCGACAGCGAAGTTGGCGAAGAAGTTTTTCTCGTCCTTGTAGATGCCGCCGAACCACGTGAACGGCATCACCGCTTTCACTCCCTTTACCGTCTGAATGCGCTGAAGATCGGCGATTGGCAACAGGAACGCGAGCGACACGGAGTGACGACTCATCAAACGCGAAGGATTGCCCTCCTGACTGCCGCGCTCGAGCTCGGTAAGAATCGTTGCCAGAGTGACGATCAGGAACAGCGAAACCACCAGGCTCGACAATGTCAGCAGGGTGCGCCGTTTGTTACGCAGCACGTTCTTCAAAATGAGCTTCGCGAATTTCATACGCTCCTCAACTTATAAAAAGGCAGGAAAATTCGTGTGTTGAAAACGATACGCGGAACCTCAACACCAGGTTCCTCGAAGGTTAGTCGAACGGCGACGGCCGAAATCGACATTTTGCCACGAATTTACAAAACCGGGCGGCCGATTATTTCGGTGAGATTTCCCGGCGCAGGTAGAAGATCAGATCCGTCGGCGGTGGCTCCAGACCGAGCTGACGAATCATTCCCACGACCTGCCCGCGATGTAACGTCGCATGATTTGCGACGTGGTGCATTTGATCGACTAGCCGCATCGAACTCGCGTCGCCGCTCAACAGCTTGAAATGCAGATCAGCCGCAAGCCTGGAGTCGTCGACTCCCGCAACGAAATCTGCTCGTCGTTTGATCACGCTGGCCCAACGTCGTTTCAACTCCGCCAGGTCGGCGCACGATTCCGTCGTCCACATCGACCACGCTTCAGCTTTCGCGGGCGATCGTCCGTGCCAACGTTCCAACCAGATCCACTCGGCGCCGGCCATGTGCAGCAGCGTTCCGAAGATCGATCTGTGACTGATGCCGAAATCGCGGCGCAAACTCTCGTCCGGCAGTTTGCTCGCCGCCTCGAGCGCGCAATCGTTGGCCCACTCGGTGTAGTCGAAAAGATGTTTGATATCGGAGACATCCATGCCGCGATCCATATCACAATTCTGTTAATTCTTTCAAAGCAAGCCCCAAAGCGCACTTCCGTAACACTTGGGTCATATAGTCGCCGCATGGCTTTAAGCACGGAAGTCGACACGAAGCTCCAGCAGTTTATTCATCGCTCAACATTCGCAACCTCGGGCGCGGTGGTTACCGATCTGGACGGCACGGCGGTTCACGAGTTCCAGGGAAAAATCATCATTCCGAAAGCGGTCGAACTCGGATTAATGCGTCACTACGAGAGCGGCCGTCCATTGATTCTGAATTCGCTGCGCTTTCCGTTGTCGGTGATACGCACGTTCGGGCAGGACTGGTACAAACTTTCAAACGCACCGATTCCCACGGTCACGCTAAACGGAAGTCTAATGGGTTTCATCAAGCAGACTACGGAATCCGAACTCGTCTTCGACGAGGCAGCCGCGTTCCCTTTAACGCGCGACGAGATCGGCGAAGCTTTGCGAGGTGTCCAAAACCTGCTCGACGCCGGGTTCAAGAACGTTCTCGTCTTTTACTATCCGCGCGACTGGCGCATCGGCGAAGCCATCTGGACACCCATTCCTGAAAACATCATTTCCGTGAAGGAAAAATACCTGAGCGCGTCGTCAGTGACGGCAGTTGAGTTTCCCAAACTGCAAGAGCAGATGCTGGCGGAAGAGATTTGCATGATCTTTCTGCTCATCGATGCGCCGGAGGATCAGCTAATGGCCTACCAGCACACGAAACGCAGCAACTTCATCACGCATAAGGGCGTCGACAAATTGTTGGGCGCGCACACGATGGCGCAGTTGTTGAACTGTGAACTGCGACAGTGTCTCGGCGCCGGCGACACCGAACTCGACAGTTTTCTCAACGGCGTCGGTCTGGCGTTGATCGTAGGCAGCCAGGAACTGAAGTTTCGCGGACTGGTCGACACTATCCGGTTGAAAGATTCTGACGAACTCGGCAGTTTGCTCTTTCGAGCGGCGGAACTCGCTGTCGGGGCCACGCATGCCTGAGAAATCCGATCGGTCGGGAACGATCCGTCAATACCGGCGACTGGCGAAAAGAATCGTGCAACGTTACTTCGGAACTCCGGCCGCACGAATCGTCTATCGCTCCTCGGGACTCACCAACTACGTGTTCGCCATCAATCACGTCGAGGGACAGTTTGTGATTCGCATCAGTCCGGAGCCGCAGCGCATCGACGCGTTTCGAAAAGAGTGGTGGGCAGCAAAGCAGGCACGAAATGCGGGCGTTCCGAGTCCGGATATTCTCGCGGTCGGCAACGACGTCAGTCCCGAGCCTTACATGATCGCAAGGCGTGTTAGCGGTGCGGAGGCCACTTACCATCCGAAACGATCGCGCATAATTCGGGAGATGGGCCGGTTCGGCGCAGTTATCAACTCGATCCAAACGAACGGTTTTGGGTCGAACTTCGATTGGAACCCGGAGGGGCCAAAGATTGCGACGTGGAGCGAGTATCTCGATCAGGAATACCGGATTGCGCAACGACTCGAGTTTTTCGCAGCGCATGGAATACTGCCGGAAGCGGAACTGAACAAACTCTCGGCAATAATCGACGCGACTAGGGGTGCGGAGATTAGACCAGCGCTAAACCACAGCGACTTGCGACTGAAGAACGTCATCGTGGACGACGATGGTGAGATAACGGCGATTATCGATTGGGAAGAGTGTTTGTCGGCAGTAGCGCCGCAGTGGGAGCTTTCGATTGCGCTTCACGATCTGTCGATCGACGAGAAGCACGCGTTTCTTGAAGGTTATGGTCTTCCTCCGGACCATCTGATTGAGATGGCCCCGTTAATTAAGGCTTTCAACATACTGAACTACGAGAGCGTCGTCGCGGCGGCCATCGAAAAAAACGATCAGAAAGCGGTCTCTGAGATTGTCCTCCATTTGAATGGAACACTCGATCTGTTTTCGCTCGCGTGTTAGTCCCGGCTTGCAGAGGTATCGCGCGTGACGAAGTTCACAGCGTTGAGCAGCACCTGCGGGTCAAACACGCCTGAAGCGCTGGTCCATACTCCCGTCTTGTCGTTACCGATGAAGGTTGAAGGCAAATGCATGCCGGAACCCGCAGGTTCACCGGTAAAGGGCAACAACAGTCTATTCATCTCGGCCGGGTTGCCTGTAACCAGCGTCCAACCGGACTGGACGTCATAGCGTTTGGCCCAGGACTTGAGCTGCGGCGGATCGTCTTTGGCAGGATCCGTAGTGACGGAGATCAAAAAGACCGACTTGCCCAGCCGGTCGCCGAGCAGCGATTGCAGCTTGGAAAAAGTTTGGCCCTGCATGGTGCAACTGTACGTGCAGCTCGTGTAGAAGAAACTGAGCACGACGACTTTGTCTTTGATCAGGTCAGAGTAGAAGTGGAGCTTTCGTCCGTCCTGATCGCGCACATCGAGATCGGGAATCTTTACTTTGCCGACGCCGTCGATCTCGACCTCGACAACGGGCGTGGCCGGTGGCTTTTGTGCACCGGCCAGGCCACAGGTGATGGTTAGCAGCAACAGGATCGCGATGATGTGGGGCGTCTTCCTCATCGCAGTCACCTGAACTTGACGTCGACGAAGCCGTTGTTCGGCGTTGCCGTATTCGGGAAAAAGCCCGCAAAGGGCGAGGTATACGAACCCCACGCCACGAGTGGTCCGCTGGTAATCGGACTGGCGAGTCCGTTCAACGTCTTCGCCGAGACAGTCTGCACATTGAAACTAACTCTGTACTTCACGTTGGCGGTGATCGACAGAGGTGTTTGCAACTGCGCCTCCTGCCAGCCCGACGCCGTCTCGTTCGTAAAGAACACTGACGCCAACGCCAGACCGTTATCGGCCCAGATCCGTCCGACGTGAGTGCCGGTTTCACCCGGTGCTTTCCAGAAGCGGATATGCGTGATCTGTCCGTTCACCGAAGACGAAAATCGGGTTCCTTGTTCAAATGCCTGCGCTGTGGCTTCAAACGTCTGCGGCGCAGCGGTCGGGAACAGATTCTGGTTCTGCACCCTGATGATCGCCGACACCGACGGGACGCCATTGTTCAGCACAAACAACATGTAATGACCGGGAGGAACTTTACTGGGCGAGGTTGGAATCGTTACTTGAATCCCGCCGGGAACCACGACCGGATCGATCGAGATCAGTCGCTGGTCCTGATTGGTGCCGTGGGTCACGGAAGGAAGCCGCACGAGACTCACTTTTGGAGTCAATCCCGCACCGGTCGTACTGACAGTGATCGTCTCTCCGTAAGTCGCACTCGCGGGCGCCGACGTGATCACGGGCCGTACCGCCGGGTTTCCATTCGCGTCGAACAAGTAGGGCGGTGAGAAGATCTCGATGCTGGAGTGACCGAAGAGTCGCGCCCAGTCCTGGTTGACGTTCGTAATCATCGCGCCGAACAAACCTCGTTCTCCAACCGCGCCCGGAAGCCCGCCACCGCCGACGAGCACGCGCCCATCAGGCAATAAGGCCGCGATCGAGTGGTAAGCACGAACGTCGTTATGCTTGTTCATCGTGGTCCATTTTCCGGTCTGCGGGTCCCACAGTTCGGGCGAGAGCACGGCGCCGTCAGAGCAGGTCATCATGCCGTTGTTGGGGTCAACGGTCTGGGTGTTGATGCTTCCCGGGCAAGCGACGCCGCCGGAGACGAGCACTTTCCCGTCCGGCAATAGGGTCGCGGTGTGATAAACCCTCGGGAACCTCATTGAATCTCTTAGAGTCCAGGCTGGTGATCCCGCGGCCAGATTTATCGATTCGACGTCGGGCACCGGAGCAAAGCTGGTCCCGAATCCGCCTATCAACATCACTGTGTCGTCGACATACATCGCCGAGGTTCCCATCGCATGATGTTTCAGCGTGCTTGGTAACGACGACCAGGCATTCGCTACGGGATCGTACAAGCGGCTCACGTGATCGGGATTGTTACCGGTACCAAATCCAGTCTGCGCCTGGAAAACCTTGCCACTGGTTAAGAGGTGCAGGAACGGGTACGTGCTGATGCTCGAAGGCTCGGCTAGATCCTTCAAACCTCCGGCAACTCCCGGCGTGTAGCTTTGAGGCGTGATGTTGGTCGTGATGTTGTGAGCCGGCACCGCGGTATTTGGATCGTACGGATTGTACGGAGGCGCAGGCTCATTGGACCAATAGCTGCCAGCCATGATCACTGGTTCGCCGGTGTTGAGCGTTACGTTGTATGGATACCAGCGGCCGTGATTCATCACCGGACCTGCCGTCCAGGTGTTGGTGTTGTAATTGAAAATGTTGGTGGAAGCTTCGCCGGCGCCGTCGAAGTGGGCGCTCCGGTGTCCTCCGCTTACGAACAGGTTTCCGTCCGGCAGGAACGAGTGACCTGAGCAGAACAAGTTTGTCGTGGAGTTTGGCACGAAAAGGTGCTGATTACTCACCATGTCCCACACGTAAGCGTCGCTGCTGCCGCCACGCTGTTTCACCTCGCCGGCGTTGTTAAGCAACATGTCGCGGCCCCAGTACAGAACGCGGCGATCCGGCAGAACGCTCAGGTGCACGGCAACGAGCTGAAGAAAATCCATCGGCGCAAACTCACCGCCGATCGCTTTGCTACTGCTGGAATACAACGGCCCAGCGGTGCTGCTACTTCCGCGAGTAGACCGCGCTTGCAGTTCCTCGATATGGACCGCCTTAATCAGCGTACCGCCGGCGCCGGTGTTCAATGTCGGATCGGTATAAGGTGGATTGGGTATGCCGAGCGTAGTCAGTGCCTGACCGAGACTGTTGCGCAGATCCTGCACGTGACTGGCATTGACCGTCAGACCAGTCAGATTCTGAGGCAGAAAAGTAACGTCGGGCAACAGAGCGACGCGCCGAACTGCGTTAACGGCGGTGCGCACATCATGAAGATGTCGCGCTTTGATCGTCTGTCCCAGCAAGGCGCTAAACTCGAACGAGATCGCCGTCCCCACTGCCATGTTGCTCGGATCGGAAAACTCACCATTATTGAAGTTGATGGCGCGGACGCGATAGACGTAGGCCTTCTGACTCGTCACCCCAAGGTCGGTGTACGTATTAGTTGTAACCAGATCGATGTTCTTGAATGGACCAGACATAGTTTCGCTTCGTTCGATTGCGTAATCAGTCGCGCTGAATTGTGCCGGCCAGCTCAGACTGATGCCGTTGTTCGAAGTCGCAGTGACGGTGAGTACCGGCGGGTTGACGAACATTGGCGCCACACTGTGCACTGAAGATGGCGCGCCTACCGCAATGACGATCAGCGCCAGGACCGACGCGCCGAGCATCCAACGCAGGTGAATGGGAAACACGGATGTCTTCATGATTGCCTCCGGAAAAGCGACCGCCTGAGAAACGTTTAGGACCTTCGTTACTGGAGACTCAGGAGCACGAGTATCTTTCCCGTCCCACTGGCCAGCGGCTCGAGTGCTTTGCCGATCAACGTTCCCGGCCGGTGAAGGCGAGCACCGCCGATCTCGACGGGCGCAGACTTCATCGCGAAACCCTCCCGATCGCTTGTGACCAGCAGGTCGCCGATCTGGATTGGACCATTCGTGGCATCGACGTTGACGAGAACGCGTCCGGTCGTCGCAACCAGCACGTTGCTGTCGCTCCTTTCGCCGAGCGTGATTCCCGGTTGGGACGAGATCACACCGGCAACTCGGGTGTCGTAGCTCTTGCTTGAAGAGATGACCTGGTTTGATTTGTTCGCGTTGAGGACCACGACGGTGCCTGCGGCCAGTTGTTCCTCAGCCGGGACCCATTCCGCGACGTCCTGATATTTCGCCGCGATATTTCCATCAACCGTTAGATTGCCCGTGAACCTGCCGGAGCCCGCGACATGAAGCTTCGCCGTCGGACTGGCGGTGCCAACCCCTACGTTCCCCGAGTTAACGTCACCGATGATCACGCGCGACGTCGGTTTGCCGCCGCGGATGTACGTGTCTTCAGTGCCGTCACCGCCGAGGTTGAAATGGCTGATGAAGTTCGTGCCGCCGAAAGCAGCAGTTCCCCACACACCCACGCCGGTCGCATGAATTTTTGCGTTCGGCGAGACTACGTTGATGCCGACGTTTCCATTCGCGGCAAAGCGCGCAGCCTCAAACATCGCGCCGGCGTTGCGCAAGCCAATGACAAGGTCACCTGCGGTTGCTCCCGGCGTGTTATTGGTAGCGATGCTGGCGAGCTTCACTCGAGTCACCACTCCCGCAGCGGTGTCGCCCGATCCGAGGTCGATCTCCATCACGTTATTCAGCGTGGCATCAGTGTTGATGAGACGAAGCCGGGCGGGGCTCGTTCCGCTCGGTACATACGTCGCGTTTGAGGAGGTGTGAAAATCGAACGCCGCATTCTGATTATTCAGGGTGGTCCCGATCGTGATATTGCCGGCCGGCCAGATTCGCATGCGCTCGACGCCGTTCGTCGAAAAGATGACTGGATCCGCAGTAGTGGTTCCTAATTCCGCTCCGCCGATGGTCGGATGGCCGCGCAGAATGCCGCGGCTGCTGTTCGCGCCGAACATCTCGAGAAACTCGCCGTTCTGCAAAGTGATGTTGGCGAAGTTGAAACTGAAGTTAACGTTCGACCGTGCGGGCGCGCTGCTGTTCGACGAAGAATTGGTTTCCTCGCCATCTTTTTGCTGCGCCATGAGCGAATAAGAGCAACTGAAGAGAATTAGCGACACGATCAGCATGCTCTTGGCCGAGAGTTGGGACCGACTACTCTGTTGTTGCGTTGTCATCTCTAACCTCTTTCTCATCCCACGTTGGAGCTGTTGTTGGTGGTGTTATCTCTCTGTGGAGAAACTCACGATGAAAGGTTCTTTACTGGAAGTCGGAGTAGCCTTATAATCCGCGCCTCCCTAAACGTTGCCTTCCACGTAACGGCAATCCTCATCGAGTAGTGTGAAAGTATCGGGAGTTCCTCATGTCTGTCCTTAGGAAGGTCCAAAAGAAATCTAAAAGAATTCCAAAGACTGCTGTTTCGACCACGACCTCGCTGGAGCGAGACCATGTCTATTACTTCGGCTCTTTTTGTGTTAACCAGGCTGAGAGGCAGTTGTTACGCGATGGCGAGCCGGTGCATCTCGCGCCGAAAGCGTTCGACCTTTTGCTCGTCTTGATCCGGAACAAGGGTCGTTTGGTTACTAAAGAACGCTTGATGCAGGAAGTGTGGCGCGATGTCTTTGTCGAAGAGGCAAATCTCAGCGTGAACATCGCCAGCTTGAGAAAAGCGCTCGAGGACGCTGATGCAGACGTCGAGTGGATCGAGACTGTGCCCAAACAAGGTTACCGGTTTGGCGCTGCTGTTTCCGAGACCGCTGGTGAAGACGCGACAGAACGCCCGCACCTTGTCGGGAGTTGTTGCGCGAACGAGAGCGTGCACTCGCTCGCCGTGTTACGGTTTGAGAACGAGGGGTGTGGTCCGGCGGGAGACTATCTCTCGGCGGGGTTGGCGGAAAGTATCACTAACAATCTTTCGCGATCGCGTGAGTTGCGTGTGATGGCGCGGCACACCGTCGAGACGTGTCATCAGTGCTATGTCGATCCGCGCGCCGTCGGCCATACGCTCGGTGTTCGTTCAGTATTGATTGGCAAGATTTTTCGTTTGGGCGATCGACTGATCGTGAGAACTGAACTGGTGGATGTTACGAATGGCTGGCAACTGTGGGGCGAACAGTATCACACGCAACTGTCAGACGTTCTGACGGTGCAGCAGGAGCTCGCCGCGGCGATATCGGAGCGCCTGCGATCCCGACTGTGTCTCGAAGATGAAAAAATCCGTGTTTCTATGTGATCCGGTTGCGTTACTCACGCTCAACTTGTGGCGTGAATTCGCCGAGTGTGGCACGAACCTGTTGCTCACTGCCCCCGCGTTTGATCGTCAGCGTCACTTCACTTCCCGGAGGCGTGCTGGCGATCTTGTTGCGAAATGGATTTGAATCAGTAACGGCTTCGCCATTTAGCGCGGTGATGATATCTCCGCGGCGAAGTCCAGCCCGTTCGGCGGCACTCCCCGGCTGAACCTGATAGACCAGCACGCCCGGTCCCTGCGTCACACCCAACTGCGTCGCTTGTTCCGACGGTATCTTCAGCACAGTGATCCCAAGCTGACCTCGTCTGACCCGTCCGGCGTTGATCAACTGCTCAACTACGGTGCGCGCCATGTTCGACGGAACCGCGAAACCGAGACCGATGCTTCCTCCCGACGGCGAGAGTATTTGCGAGTTGATCCCGATCAGCTCCGAGTTCGTGTTGACAAGCGCGCCACCCGAGTTGCCTTGGTTGATCGGCGCGTCAGTCTGCAAGAAGTCTTCAAACGATCCGTTGCTCAGTCCCGTCTGCCGGCCCTTTGCACTAATGATCCCCATGGTCACGGTCTGCCCGACACCCAAAGGATTTCCCAGTGCCAGGACAACATCACCGACCCGCGTCTTATCGGAATCACCCAGCACGAGTATCGGCAAGTTACTCGCATCGACCTTCAGAACGGCGAGGTCGCTGGGCGGATCCGAGCCGACCAGCTTCGCCTCGAGCGAGCGGCCGTCGCTCAGGTCCACTCTGATCTGTTCGGCGCCGTCGATCACGTGATGGTTTGTCAGCACGTAACCGTTCGAGTCGATGATCACACCCGATCCGAGTCCCTGACGTCGTTGTTCGACCGGCGGTTGCGACTGTCCCCGGTCGCCGAAAAACTGCCGGAAGAACGGATCGTCCATGAACGGAAACTGCTGCGGCTGCCGCACGCGCATCGACGAATGAATCGTCACCACGGCGGGTGCGGTTTTGCTCACCACATCCGCATACGACGCGACCGGCATGACTGCCCCTGCCGGACCAGCCGTGTTTGGATTCCCGCCGCCGGGGTCCGCAGTAGACGTCAATCGATATCCGCCGTTGCCTTCCTGTTGCCGCGATCCGCGATGACAACCACTAACCAAAGCGAACACAAGCGCCAGACTCATCACGATACCGACGCGCATCACCAGCGACGTCGAGTGCATTACCTTCAACAATTTCACTCCCCTCCTTCTGCTCGCCCATGCATTTCGGCAAGCTCGCGACTCAACTGTTCGATCCGTCGGACGAGATCGAGAATCACCGCTGCGCCGGCGAAGTTCACACCAAGATCGCGTCGCAGTCGTTGCATGCGGCGCAGCTGGACCACCACGCGACGCGGCACCAGCGGTTCGTCCGTGTCGCTGTCAACAGTGTCAATCAATCCATGTTGGGCCAGGCGCACGACGAGCGATCGTCTCGCCCCGATCGTCTCCGCCACCACAGCGCAACTCACAGGTTCATCAAGGTCGATATCGTTGGCCCACATCATGATTTCCGTGGCTCGAACCGCGATACGCGTTTCAACTCTTCGTATGCCGCACGTTCTTCAGGGCTGACGTCTGCCGGCACTACGATTCTCAGACGCGCGTATTCGTCGCCTCTGCCACCCTTTCGTTGGTTCAAGCCTTGTCCGCGCAGACGCAAACGTTGCCCGCTCTTTGCGCCGCGTGGAATCGTTACTTCAACTCTGCCGTCGATTGTAGGCACGTCCACTTTTGCACCGAGCACTGCTTCCCACGGCGCCACCGGCAAGTCGACTTCGAGATCGTCGCCTTTGACGGTGAAGGTCGGGTGCGGACGCAGCCGGATGTGCAGGTAGAGGTCGCCGGGCTCACTGCCGTCGCTGCCCGCGCCGCCTTGGCCGGCGAGCCGAACTGTCGAACCATCGCGGACGCCCGCGGGGATGTTCACTTCGATCGTCTTTGGTCGAAGCACTTGGCCGGCGCCGCCACAGGTGTCGCAGACTCGTCCGTCTAGCTCGCCCGTGCCGTTGCAGGTCGGACAAAGTTGGGCGGCCTGTAACTGGATCGTGTGGCGTCCGCCGCGATGCGCGTCTTCAAGTGACAACTCGAGTTCGGCTTCGACGTCGCGCCCGCGAGGACTGCGCTGGGTTCGGCCGCGACCGGCGTTGCTAAATATTTCCTCGAAGATGTCGAAGCCCCCGCCGCCGCCGCCCGCACTGCGAAAGTTGCTGAAGTCGAAATCTCCAAAATCGAAATCGCGCGCGCCCGCTCCTCCTGCACCGCGCGGCGCGGATCGTTGCTCCCAGCCGCCTTGCGAACCGGGAGGCGGCGGTGCGCCGGCGGCTTTTACTGCGCGCCAGTTGTCGCCGTACTGATCGTAGAGTTTTCGATCGTCCGCGTTCGAAAGAACCTCATAAGCTTCTTGTAACAACTTGAACTGTTCTTCGGCGGACTTGTCGCCCGGATTCAGATCGGGGTGAAATTTGCGCGCCAGTTTTCGATAGGCCTTCTTAATCTCGTCGTCGGATGCGCCGCGTTTAAGGCCCAGCACTTCGTAGTAGTCTTTGATCTTCGCAGCCATCGACTTCAAAAGTTTGGGGGGACGCCCGCACGTGACTGCATGCTGCATGCCAGCCAGTCACATGGCGTGAATGTTCGTTGAGGCGGTTTTGCGTGAGAATGATAGCCCGAAATCCGGATGAAATCACCCGTCCACGAGCTCCGCGTTCTGTAGTTGTACGTCAAACTTGAAGGAAGTACAGTCTGAGTACGCATCATACCTGGACTTTCTGCGCTGTCGTTTACGCGAATCATAGTGTGGGTATAAAACGGCGTCGATTCAACGCATGTGGTTGAGGTACTTTTTGCCGGTCTACCTGGCCGCCTACTTTGGGGCGGCGTTCGTGTGGCGTTCGTACGCGGTGTGGCGGAAAAGCGGGATCAATCCCGTCGTCTTCAAGCACACGGACGACGCGCATGACTTCATTGGCAAGGTCTTCAAGTTGCTCTTCGGCGTGGTCGTGCTCGTCGTAATTCTCTATTCCGTCCTTCCGGCCGCTTATCAATACCTGTTGCCGGTTCCGTGGCTCGATCGCGATTGGATCAAAGTTGCCGGAGTCGCGCTGCTGATTGCTTCGTTAGTCTGGACGATACTGGCCCAGTCGCAAATGGGTGAATCGTGGCGCGTCGGCATCGATACCGAGAACAAAACACAGTTGGTGCAAGCGGGCGTGTTCGGCATCTCGAGAAATCCGATCTTCCTGGGCATTATGGTGACGATATTCGGCCTTCTTCTCGCCTTACCCAACGCCATCACACTAACGTTACTCGTGCTCGCCTTTGTCCTGGTGAACATTCAGGTGCGCCTCGAGGAAGAGCATTTGAAAACAATGATCGGCGACGAATACGTCCGATATTCGCGGCGCGTAAGAAGATGGATTTGATCCA
>DATANW010000050.1:0-3358 GCA_036266055.1 Pyrinomonadaceae bacterium
AGGCGCGAGTAGTAGCACACATCAAAGCGATTTCGCAATCACTCAGACTCCATAATTTACCGCGCGCGTGGCCGCGCTGCGACGCCGGAAGAGTTGCGCACATCAGTCGAGAAGCGACGTGCCTCCGACATGAAATAAAAGCAACGCGGTTCAGTTCCCGAGAACGTTCGACAACACGGCCGCGGAGAAGACCACAACCAGAACGAGCGCAAACGCGCCGACAAGCGCGCGTCCCCAGCGTCGAGCGGCCTGGCCTGTCTCTGTCTCATCCTGCGGCGACGGATCGTTCAACCAAACCATGTGTGTGTACGCCTGCATCTCGTCGAGTCGCGAATGCACCGGCACGTTGAAACGATTGTGAAAGGGATTGTGAAAAGGGTCGCGTATTTGGGTCGGCTTCATGACTGCTTGCTCCTCACTGACTGGCGCTGAAGGACTCAGCTCCGGGTTGAAGCGGCAAGGAGCAATGACTATGCCGGATCGAAAATCCTGCGAATTTCTTAGATCAAGAACACCCAAATAACTTTTTGCGTCACGTGGTGCACGAAGTGGAACATTCTCGCGTTTAGGTATAGACGACGTTATAGACGCACATGGCAGGGCGTCGTCGTCGTGGGAAAAGCGACGATTTGAGTATTGCAGTTCGATGCGTAATACGTTTCAAAAATATTGTTGACAGACGAAAACCGCAGGAGTATGCTCCGCGGCCTCTACACAAATCGTTAGCTAAAGCTGACGGACCTGGACCATTGAAATTCCCTGTTAGCGCGTAAGCAAGAGACGAGTCGCTCCCTCGCTTTCAGTCTTACAACTGCAATCCTGGTGGCGAAAAATCAAGAGCGTTATCGTTTCTCTCTCTACCTAACATTCAGTCAGCTTTCTTAAATCGCTTCTTAGTCGTGTGTGCAAGTGAGGTGTCGAAACGAGCATGCAAAATGCCCACTCGTTCAGGCGGTCCCTTCTTCTTTCGGCAAGCGCCGTAGCCATCGTGCTGCTCTTTGCCGCATGCCCGAAAGTAAAGGTACCGACGAAAATTCCCGGCACGTCCAGCCAGAGCAAAGTGGACGTTAAGGTCCACGTTTCCCCCGCGGCCAACAACAATAATCCGGTCGCCGTGGACCTCGTGCTCGTTTCCGACAAGAAACTGCTGAAGGAGCTGATGAAACTATCGGCCAGTGAATGGTTTGAGCAACGGCACCAGTTCGCGCTCGATTATCCGAAAGAACTCGGACTCGGCGCCGGACGTTGGGAATGGGTGCCGGGCCAACAGGTCCAGGTCGAT
Organism: Pyrinomonadaceae bacterium; assembly: GCA_036266055.1. GTDB lineage: Bacteria > Acidobacteriota > Blastocatellia > Pyrinomonadales > Pyrinomonadaceae > PSRF01. The sequence continues at coordinate 1,283 of DATANW010000050.1, forward strand.
AGGGTGATCGTGAAGTCTGAGGTCGCGGGCGGAGTTGTTTTCGCTAACTACTTCAATGCGGGGACGCATCGCGCACCGGTAGATCCACGCAAAGGCATTCTGATCACACTCGGCGACGACGATCTTTGTGTGCAATCGCTGAAGGAACCAGCAAAACCGTGCCCGCCGTCAAAGGGAACGAAGTGAGTGAGGCGAACTTGAGGCTGGCATGCTGGTTCAGCTCTGAAAACGCCGAAGGCGTTGGCTAATTTTAGCCCAGCGGTTGGAGCGCAGCGACAACCCTGGGAACGAGACCAGTATTCTCTTGAACCCTGTAAGGGTTCGCCTTGAGACTCTTATGAACGCATACGAGATACCCGACGCAATTCAGTGGCATGAGGGACTGCTGTTGACCCCGCAGCATTTCCAGCAACTCTCTTCTCGCCACGAAGCGCTGGTCCAATACGGAACGTCGCTGCTGGCGCCATTTTGTTGGGGAATTCGCCGGCTGAAGTACGATCGCGTCAGTCTGACTTCGGGAAGATTTCGCATCGTGCAACTCGAAGGCATCATGCCGGACGGACTCGTCGTCGCTCACGGTCTACCCGAAGGAAACCGTGACGATGTTTTAGAAATCGATCTCAGCAAACGGACCGACCATATCACTGAAGAAGGTCTGCTGGTGTACATCGGCGTCGCCGCGCACCATGGTGAAACTAACGGCGAAGGCCCGCGTTACAGATCATTCGCTTCGAATCCGGTGGACCAGATCTCGACAGCCAAAGCGCGTTCGATTCAAAGATTAAAACCACACTTGAAACTACACGCCGGCAAAAGACTGCCGCACGATTCGATCGGCTTTCCCATAGCGCGTGTGCTCCTTCGCGCCTCGTCATTCACAATCGACGAGAATTTTATTCCGCCACTGCTTGCAGTTCCGATCGGCGCAACTGACAGCAACACGTCTTCCGCAATCGCAGAACGTCTCGGCGAAATGTGTTCGGATACGGCGCGGCGCGTGCGCCAGCGCGCGATGTATCTGGCGGACGAAGCACGAAATCCCGGACCAGGAAGTCGTTTTGCAAACGAAGCCGATGCGCGTTCGCGGATGCTCGCTCTCGCCGGTGCGTTACCGGCTTTCGAAGCCGTGCTGCAAACGGGTTGCGCGCATCCGTTTCAGTTGTATGTCGCTTTGTGTGGTTTGGCAGGGCAGGTGGCGACGTTAGGAACCAGCATGGTCCCACCGCTTTTCGAGCCGTACGATCACGACGATCTCTACGCCACCTTTCAACCCGTCTTTGAGTGCATCGATCGCGCGATGGACTACGGCGTACCTGTCTCTTACAAGTCGTTCCTTTTCAAGTATCACAAAGGCGCTTACGAGCTCCGTTTCGACAGCGCGTGGATGAAGAAGAACCTCGCAATCGGGATCAAAGGCACGCGCGGAATGTCGGAAGCTGAGCTGGTCCGCTGGGGCGAGAATTGTTTCATCGGGTCGCAGACCACGATCGAGGTACTCAAATCGAAACGCATCAGAGGCGCCGGACGAAAGCACAAGGAACGAGTGGGCGAGATCGTCACGCCGAAAGACGTCGCACTGTTTTCGTTGATCGTCGACGAGACTTTTGTGGAACCGGAAAAGCTTTTGCAAATCGTTAACGAGGGACATCAACCTTCAGAGATCATTTTGTATGTAATGGACAACTAGCACGGACTCAAACGGCACACCCTGCGGCACATCTGGCCTCGCGCTGTACCTCATGAATCCGCGTTAGAAAAACACGAGAACGAGAACGTCATAACAAACTGCGAGCACGCTCGCGGCACAGGAAAAGTCTGTCTTTAACAAACGGCAGGAACTCAGATGACAGTCAGCCAATCAAACGAATCGTTTCTGCTCGGTCAGTTTCGCGACTTCTACACCGAGGTGATTCGACTCAAGGAGTTGATCAAAAACCAGGGCGGCATGTCGCCCGAGACCGTGGCCCTGGCGAAGACCGCGAGCAACGAAGACGACACCGCCGCAAATCTCGCCTCAACTGGTCCACTCCCACGCATCGATCCAGCGATGCTCGAAACCTTGTCCGGCAGTGAAAA
>DATANW010000051.1:0-14029 GCA_036266055.1 Pyrinomonadaceae bacterium
GCATGACCGAGTTTCTGCTCGCCAACCATCCGCTCGACTGCCCGGTGTGCGATCGCGGCGGCGAGTGCGAGCTCCAGGAGATGACGTTCGACTGGGGTGGTCTCGAAGAACGGTTCACTGAAAAGAAAAACTATTACGCCGAGAAATATCTCTCGCCGATGGTCGCGAACGATTCGCAGCGCTGCATTCTCTGCAAGCGTTGCACGCGCGTTTGCGACGAGTGGATGGGCGAGGACGCGATCGAAGCCGGCGGACGTGGCGCGCACACTGTGATCGGCACGTACATGGGTTGGCTCGACTGTTCGCAGTGCGGCAACTGTATCGAGGTTTGTCCGACGGGCACGCTGCTCGACGCAACGTATCGTCACCAAACGCGCCCGTGGGAATTAGCCCAAACGATTTCGACGTGCAACTTCTGTTCGGACGGTTGTCAGATGTCGATTGGTTCGCGTGGCGGTGAGGTGCGGCGCGTGGTCGCGCGCGACCGTTACGTCAACGGCATCAACGGCGAGTTTCTGTGCATCAAAGGCCGGTTCGGTCATCCGTTTATTAATCACGAAGCGCGCATCCGCACGCCGATGATCCGTTACAAGAAAGGCGGCAAGCTGATTCCGGCAACGTGGGATGAAGCGATTCGTCACGTTGCCGAGCGCCTCGACGCGGTTGCGAACGAGCATGGACGAGACGCGATCGGCGTGGTCGGCAGTCCGCGTTCGACAAACGAAGCGCTTTACGTGCTGCACAGGTTTGCGACGGAACTCGTTGGCACTAACAACTACACCGCGACGGATGCGTTCACGCTCAAACCATTCTTCGACAACCTCGGCGCACAACTCGCGACCCATCGAGATATCCGTTACGCGAAGACGATTCTGTTGATTGGCGGTGAGCCCGAAGAGTTGCAGCCGCTGACTGGTAAGCAGATCCGTCAGGCTGTAAGAAACGGCGGCGCAAAGCTGATCATCGCGAACCCGGTTCGCATTCGATTAGTCGAGCAGGCCGCAGCGTTTCTGCACATCCGACCCGGGACCGAAGACGCGATCGCGCTGGCGCTTGCTAATCCGGACAGCGACGGATTAGCAGCAAAGAAGGCTGGAATAGAAACGGGCGAGATTGACGCGATGCGCCAGATCATCGCGGATACGCAGGGCGACCTGATCGTGATGTTTGGTGGCGAGCTCAGTCGTGAGGCGCAGGCTGTTATGGGCCAGCTATCGTCGGTGTTTGCCGCCGATTCCCGGCGCGTGTTGTTCCATCCGCTGCCGCTATTCAACAACAGTATCGGCGCGCACGACATGGGCATGATGAGCGGCGCGATGACTCCATCCGAGATGCTCGACGCCTCCGGTGAGACGATCCGCGCGATGTACGTCGTCGGAAGTTTCCTGCCGCAACATCTCGAAGATCGCCAAGACGCACTCGCAAAGCTCGACTTCCTTGTCGTGCAGGAACTTTTCGAAAGCGAAACAACCGCGCACGCGGACGTCGTTCTACCCGCCTCTTCATACGCCGAACAGGACGGTACGTTCACGAACAACGACGCGCTGGTCCAACGAGTGCGCCAGTCGATTCCGCCCGTGCATCAGTCGAAACCCGACTGGATGATCACTGCGCAGCTCGCGAAAGAGCTTGGACTCGATTTTGGTTTCGAGTTGTCGCCGAGCGCTGTCTTCCGCGCCATCGGCGAGCACGTTCCGGCTTACTCCGGCATGCGCTATCCGCTGTTGAAAGACGAGACGCAGCCGATCCAGGCGAAGTATCACGTCGCGCAAACAGATGTTAGCGAAGCGCTCGCCGCTGTTCGCAACAGCGTCGAAGCATTCGACGAGACGGGCGAGAAGATTTACGGAACGCCGAAAGTCGGGCACGAGTTGTTCAGGATTGGCAATCTGACGGACAAGGTGCCGCAGTTTCATCTGCTGGCGTCAGGCAATCCGCGGCCCGAGACGACGGCGATCTCACCGCTTTACCAGATCACAGTCAAGTGATTGCCGATTGGCGATTGCCAATTGCCGATTTGAACAACGGTGAAAGCGCACACGATTCGGATTTGTAGTAACGACTGAGCATTCAGCCAATCGGCAATTGGCAATCGAAAATACCTTGGATTCACAACTACTGATCGACATTGTCCTCAAGCTCGTGGCCATCACCGTGGCTTTCACGGTCGTGCTGCTGATCGTGGCCTACACGGTACTCGCCGAACGTCGCGTGCTCGGGTTGATTCAGGGACGCCTCGGTCCGAATCGCGTCGGCCCGGGCGGTATGCTGCAACCCTTCGCCGATCTGCTGAAGTTCATTCTTAAAGAAGACATCGTTCCCGACAAATCGACGCGCTTCGTCTACTTTCTCGCGCCCGTCATCGCCACGATGGCGGCGTTGATGACGATGATCGTCTACCCGTTTGGACCAGAGACGCACATTCCCTTCACCAACATCTCGCTGCCGTTGACGATCGCACGCTTCGACGTGGGGCTGCTTTATGTTTTGGGCATCACGTCGGTCGGCGTTTACGGCATCGCGCTCGCCGGCTGGTCGTCGAACAACAAGTACAGCTTGATGGGCGGGCTGCGCGCAGCGTCGCAGATGATCTCCTACGAACTCGCGCTGGGATTAAGTCTGATCGGCGTGATTCTGTTGGCCGGCACGTTGGACCTCGCGCAGATCGTCGAACATCAATCGGGTTGGCATGGCGCGCGCTGGTTCATCTTCTTTCATCCGCTCGGTTTTGTGATTTACCTGATCGCCGCGATTGCCGAAACGAACCGCGTCCCATTCGACCTTCCGGAAGCGGAAACAGAGCTGGTCGCCGGTTTTCACACGGAATACAGTGCGATGAAGTTCGCGCTGTTCTTCCTCGCCGAATACATCAACATGTTCACGGTGTCGATGCTGGCGACGACGTTGTTTCTCGGCGGCTGGAACGTGCCGTTTGCTGAAGACATCTTTGGGAAAGGAAGTTTTCTGTTTGGCCTGGTCAGCGCAATCGGTTTCATTCTGAAGGTCATCTTCTTCCTGTTTCTTTACATCTGGCTGCGCGGAACGCTGCCGCGCTTTCGCTTCGATCAATTGATGAATTTTGGCTGGAAGGTGTTGTTGCCGTTCGCGCTGTTTAGCATCTTTCTGACGGCAACGCTGATCTTCCTGTTCCCGGGTTTGTAAATGCTGGTCCTGCTCTTCATTTTGTTTGCCGGGATGGCGATCGGGTGCGCGCTGGCGGTGGTCGCGCAGCGCAATCCGCTTTACAGCGCGATCTCGCTGATCGGCGTTTTCATTTCGCTGGCGTGTTTGTATGTGATGCTGGCGGCGCCGTTCATTGCCGCAGTGCAAGTGATCGTGTACGCAGGAGCGATCATGGTGCTCGTCGTCTTTGTGATCATGTTGCTCAACGTCGAGGAGGAGGAACGACGGCGGACACGCCTCAAGTTCCTGATCCCGACCGCGATAGGTTTGGCGGCGGTGCTGATCGCGGAAGTCGCCTTCATCCTGGCCAGTATGCAGGGATCGCAGGCAACGGTCGCGTCGGGTGGTCCGTCGGTGGGACTAACACATTCCGTCGGTTCGGCACTGTTTACGCGCTACCTGCTGCCGTTCGAAATCACTTCGATTCTGATACTGATGGCGATCGTCGGCGCGATGACACTTGCGCGACGCGGCGGACTGTTGTCGCCGACGGCTCGGATCGTTCCCGGCGCAGCGCACCTGCCGTTGTCGCTGATCGATCCGTCGGTCGGTCACGAATCGACTGAGGCAGTCGAAGCAGAAACAACGGCCGAGGCTGAACGACTGCTCGGTATCGACAGGTTGTCTGGGCCGCACAAAGGCACAAAAGGGCTCGAGAAATAAGTTATGGAACCGCAACTCTCATGGTATCTCGCGCTCTCCGCCGTGCTGTTCACGATCGGTGTAACTGGCGTGATCATCAAGCGCAACATCATCGCGATGTTCATGTGCATCGAGCTGATGCTGAACGCCGTGAACCTGACGTTTGTGGCGTTCTCGAGTTTCTTCCAGGACGTGACGGGTCAACTGTTCGTCTTCATCGTCATGACTGTCGCAGCGGCGGAAGCGGCAGTGGGACTGGGAATCATCATCGCGATCTTTCGTAATCGCGAGACGCTGGACGTCGACGAGGCAAGCATTCTGAAGCTGTAATGGAAACGAATCTTCTCAGCGTGATCATCTTTGCGCCTCTCGCAGGCGCGGTGATCAATTGGTTCGTCGGACGGCGCGTGCGTGATGAGCGATTTATCGGACTCGTCGCGTGCGCGTCCATCGCGATCTCGACTGTCGTCGCGTTCTATCTCGCGTTCAACTCGCACGGCGCATTACGCGGCGAGGAGCCGTTACTCGATCACATCTGGACGTGGCTGTCCGTCGGCACGCTGCGCGCCGACTTCGCACTCGCGATGGATCGCTTGAGCGGCACGTACGCGCTCTTCGTCACTTTCGTCGGGTTGCTGATCCACATCTTCGCCATCGGTTACATGCACGGCGAGGCGGGTTTCTATCGCTTCTTCTCGTATCTCAACCTGTTCATGTTCTCGATGTTGACGCTTGTGCTCGCGGACAACTTCGTGTTGATGTTTGTCGGTTGGGAAGGTGTCGGCCTCTGCTCTTACCTGCTCATCGGTTACTACTTCGATCGGAAAGAAGCAGGCGACGCGGCGAAGAAAGCGTTCATCACCAACCGCATCGGCGACTGGGGTTTCATCCTGGGCGTGATGCTGACGTTCTTCATCACCGGTTCGGTCAGTTTCTTCGCGAACCCTGCGGCCGGCGAAGCAGCCACGACAGCGCTCTCATTTTTCCAAAGCCGGCCAGTCGAGCCGTTCACGTTTGGCGCGATTTTCGCGGGTGGTGCGACGACGATCGCGATGCTCTTGTTCATCGGCGCCGCCGGAAAGAGCGCGCAGATTCCACTCTACGTATGGCTGCCCGACGCGATGGCCGGACCGACGCCTGTGTCGGCGTTGATTCACGCGGCGACGATGGTGACCGCCGGCATTTACATGATCGTGCGCTGTTCCGAGATCTTCGTCCACGCGCCGACGGCGATGTTTATCGTCGCGATCGTCGGTGCGGCGACGGCGCTCTTCGCTGCCACGATCGGTCTCGCGCAAAACGACATCAAGAAAGTTCTTGCTTACTCAACCGTCTCGCAGCTCGGCTACATGTTTCTCGCCTGCGGCGTCGGCGCTTTTGTAGCAGCGATCTTTCACGTCATCACGCACGCCTTTTTCAAAGCGTTGCTGTTCCTCGGATCGGGGTCCGTGATTCACGGCATGCATCACGAGCAGGACATGCGACGCATGGGCAACTTGCGAAAGTACATGCCGGTCACGTTTGTGACGATGTTCATCGGGTGGCTGGCGATCAGCGGCATTCCGATCTTCGCGGGTTTCTTTTCTAAAGACGAGATCCTGTGGAAAGCATGGAGCGCGCCGGGAATCGGATCGGCGGGGAAGATCTTGTGGGTCGTCGGTGCGATCACGGCGCTGTTGACCGCGATCTACATGACGCGAATGATGGTGATGACGTTCTGGGGTACCGAGCGTTTCGACGCATCGCATCACAAGCCGCACGAGTCGCCCAAGATCATGACCGTGCCGCTGATCGTGTTGGCTGTTCTTTCGACGATCGGCGGGTTTATCGGTGTTCCTGTAGCAATGAGTTCTTTATTCACGGATAAAGACATCAATGTCATCGAACACATACTTGAACCTGCGATCGCTCATGTTCCGGTAATCACGGATCACGCACACCTGAGCGAGGAACGGCTCTTAGCTGTCGGCTCAGTCGTAATCGCACTTATCGGCATCGGCATTGGCTGGACGATTTTCAAGAAACGACCGACGCTCGCCATGCCGCGCGTACTCGAGAACAAGTACTACGTCGACGAGATCTACGACGCAGCTTTGATCCGTCCAATCGTGGTCGGGTCGCGCGAAGGGCTCTGGAAGATCTTCGACATCGGCGTCATCGACGGCGTGCTGCACGGCATCGGGCAGTCCGTAACCGAACTGGGCCGCCTCGGCCGTTACCTGCAAGCAGGGTTCGTGCGCGCTTACGCCGCCATCATCTTGATCGGCGCGCTGATCTTGATTGGTCTTTTCGCATACCTGGGTTTTCCGAGGTCGTAGCAGATGCCGAAGTTACTGACCATCCTGATTCTTTTACCTACGGCGGGCGCGCTGGTCGCAGTCCTGTACAGCGTCGTCTTCGGCAATCGAGACGGACATCACAAGTGGATTGCGCTCATCACGACCTCGCTGACTTTCATGGTTTCGCTATTGCTGCTTCGCGGCCTTGGTGGGGGTGGGGGCGCCGGCGCTGAGTTTCGTTTTGAAGAAAACGTCACCTGGATCGGTTACATCGGCGCTAACTATCACGTCGGCGTCGACGGCATGAGTCTCTGGTTGGTGCTGTTGACGACCCTGCTGATGCCGATTGCGATCCTTTCGAGTTGGACCGCGGTGCACAAGCGACAACTTTCGTACTACGTCTTTCTGTTGATTCTCGAATCGGCGATGATCGGCGTCTTTGTGTCGCTCGACCTGCTGCTCTTCTACCTGTTCTTCGAAGCGTCACTCGTGCCGATGTTCTTCCTGATCGGCATCTGGGGCGGCGAACGGCGCATCTACGCGGCGATCAAGTTTTTCATCTACACCGCCGTCGGCAGCTTGCTGATGTTGGTCGCGATCATCGCGCTGTACTTCATCTATCACACGTTCGACTATCCATTGCTGCTGCAAGCGATGCAGCGGACCCCGCTGCCCGGCAACACGGCGTCATGGCTGTTTCTCGCGTTCGCAATCGCATTCTGCATCAAGGTACCGTTATGGCCGTTTCATACCTGGCTGCCGGACGCGCACACCGAAGCGCCGACAGCAGGCTCCGTCATTCTCGCGGGCGTGCTGCTGAAGATGGGAACGTACGGCCTGATGCGTTTCAACCTGCCGCTGTTTCCGGAAGCTGCGCGCGACTGGGCGCCGCTGCTGATCGTGCTGGCGGTGATCGGGATCATCTACGGCGCGCTCGTCGCGATGGTCCAGCCCGACGTCAAGCGTCTCGTTGCCTACTCCTCTGTCAGCCACATGGGATTTGTAGTGCTCGGCATATTTTCTTTTACCGAGCTCGGCATGCAGGGCGCGCTCTATCAAATGTTGAATCACGGCGTGTCGACCGGTGCGCTCTTCCTTTTCGTCGGCTTCATTTACGAACGCAGGCACACGCGGCAGATCAGCGAGTTTGGCGGACTCGCGACGCCGATGCCGTGGTATGCCACGCTGTTTGTCATCGCGTCGCTATCGTCCATCGGCCTGCCGTTTTTGAACGGATTCGTCGGTGAGTTTCTAATCCTGACGGGAATGTGGACGTCGAGCGCCGTCACGCACACCTGGATCGCAACGATGTTCGCCGGCACCGGTGTCATTTGGGCGGCGGTTTACATGCTGTGGATGTTACAGCGCGTGCTGTTTGGCGAAACGACGAACCCCGAAAACGCGCGTCTCCGCGATCTGAACCGACGCGAGCTCGGACTGATACTGCCGCTGATGCTGCTGATGCTTTTCATGGGTGTTTACCCGCGCCCGTTTCTCGATCGTTCAAAAGCGGCTGTCCTTGAGATTCGACGCTACGTACTCAAGTCGGCCGCGGGCGGCACAATCGAAACCGCCAACCTGGATCGCAGAACTGAATGAGCCTGTTACTCGCGCAATCGATGATGCCGATTATCAACTGGTCGCTGATCGCGCCGGAGATAATCGTCTGCGCCTTCGCCGTGATCGTGATGCTGGTCGACGCTTTCGCGCGTCCGACGCAGCGCTGGATCACCGGCGGTCTTTCAATGGCGGGAATTTTCCTCGCCGCAGTCGCTAGCGTTTGGCTTTGGGCCTCCGGCACGCCTTCGTTCGACGCCTTCAACGGCATGATCGTGCTCGACGAGCTGCGACTCGGGTTCACGCTGATCTTCCTGCTCGTCTCGTTTCTCACGCTGCTGATTGCAAACGTTTGGGTCGACGGCGAACAACTTCCCGCCGGCGAGTTTCATTCGCTGCTGTTGTTTGCGACCGTCGGCATGATGTTGATGGCTTCGGGTAACGATCTCGTCATCGTGTTTCTCGGCCTCGAGATCCTGTCGATTGCGACGTACGTGATGGCCGGTTTCCGGCGCACCGACGTTCGCTCCAACGAGTCGTCGCTCAAATACTTCATTCTCGGATCTTTCTCTTCGGCGTTCCTCCTCTACGGCATCGCGCTGGTTTACGGCGCGACATCAATCGCCGAACCGGCAGCAGGGGGAACGTTCAGCCGCATCATTCCCGGCACCACGAACATCGCAGAACTCGCCAGCCGGGTTAACGATGCGCAGTATCCGGCGCTGCTTTTTGCCGGCGCGGCGATGATGTTCGTCGGGTTTGGTTTCAAGATTGCCACGGCGCCTTTTCACATCTGGACACCGGACGTTTACGAAGGCGCGCCGACGCCCGTTACCGCGTTCATGGCGGCTGGTCCAAAAGCAGCTGGATTTGCCTCGTTCATGCGCGTGTTTGTTTTCGGGTTGCCGTTCGTCGTGTCGTCGTACAGCAACGCCGGCGCCAGCCTGCATCAGGCGTGGATCGGCGCACTCGTCGTCATGGCAATACTCACCATGACGCTCGGCAACGTCGTCGCAATCGTCCAGAACAACGTCAAGCGCATGCTCGCTTATTCGTCGATCGCGCACGCGGGCTATGCGCTGGTCGGATGCATTGCCGCGGGCGCAGCCAGTGACCCCGCCCAGCGCAACGCGGGCGTAACGGCAGTCATGTTCTACCTTTTGACTTACGCCGTGATGAACATCGGCGCCTTCGCCGTCGTGCAGCTAATTGCGCGCAGTGGCGACCGCCGGACGTCGATTGAAGATTACAGCGGGATCGGATTTGAATCGCCGGTGCTCGCGTTTTCGTTGAGTCTCTTCATGCTGAGTCTGCTCGGTATGCCGCTGACGGCCGGGTTCATGGGTAAGATCATGGTGTTCGGTGCGGCCATCGATCAGCGAATGTATCCGCTGGTCGTGATCGGCGTGCTCAACACGGCGGTTTCGGCTTACTACTATCTGCGGTTGATCATCGTGATGTTCTTCGGCGATCGCACCACCGCGTGGGCCGCGCCGCGAATTCCCGCGAGCATCGCGCTGGCGCTGATCATCACGGTGCTCGGCGTTCTGTATCTCGGCATCTTTCCCGGCCGCGTCATCAACGGCCTTCAGACCAGAATCGAATCTCAGTTCTTTAGTAAGCGCCAGTGACCGCCGCGACTGCCGCCACTGCCGTAAGCCGCTACGCGCAACTTGTCCGGGAAACCTTAGGCGAAACCTGGCTGCCGCGGATCTATCGCGAGCGGATCCTGCGCCTGCGCACGCGCTCTTATCACTTCGAGGCGGCGAATCCAAAGGCGCGCATTGAAATTCAACACACGCTACTCGGTGTGGAACTCAAAATCGGACGCCGCCGGTTGTTGTGTCCCGATCTGGCAACGGCCAGGTACCTGTCAGTCTTCGCGCGCGTGGGTGTGACGGACGTCGCCGTCCCCTACGACATAACAAAGATCTCGCATATTGCAGACGAATTGGAGTCTTCGTGGTATAGAATGTTGCTGCTGGTTGAACAGGAAGCTGCCAAGGAGAGTCCCAGGGTCCGTAGCCGCCTCCGTGGCCTGCTAATTGCTCAGGCAGGGCAAGAGATTACGGCGGCAGGCGCGGGCACAAAGATGCCGGAGTTTAAGAAGAAGTAGTGCCGAAACCCCCAAGACGAGTTTAACGACACCCAGATGAGCCAAGACCTTATTCCATTCCCCTTTACCCAACAAACTTTTTGCCGATATGAGCCAGTCGAGCAGCGTATCGACGCTGCCCGGATCCTGGTAATAGATAGCCTGCTTCGGGACGATGCCGACCTGTCGGACGTCGCGCGCCAGGATTGGGGGCAGATGCTCGCCGCCCAAATGAGGCGCGAGCGCCTGATCGCCGGCATGGCGATCGAGAACATTCTCAACAACGTGTCGCGCCTGGTGAAGGATCCGACGACGGAAGTGGCGCACGTTTCCGAGATCGCCGAGGCGGCAGCACGATTTCAACCTGACGCGATTGTCGTTAGCGGCACGTTGCGCGATTTCGATTATTACCAGCAGTCGATCATCGCCAGGTTCAGTCGCTTCATTCGCGCGACGAAGATTCCGGTGCTCGCGATCTGCGGCGGCCACCAGTTGGTGGGTCTCAGCTTCGGCGCGCGCGTGATCACGCTCGACAAGCTCGAACAGCACGAGCAACGTATCGATCGCCCTCACGAATATCAGTATCGTTTTGTTCGCATCACCGATCCTGACGATCCGATCTTCGAGAACATCGCGTGCGATCCGGTGGACTCGCCGCCGAGCAATGGATCGTCGAAGAGCGCGCGCATTCTGCGCGTGTGGCAGAATCACGGTCTGCAGCTCGATCGCGTTCCCGAAGGGTTCAAGTTGCTGGCGACTTCGTATCTCTGTCGCAACCAGATGATGGTGAAACGCAGCGACGGTCAGCTCATCTACACGGTCCAGTTCCATCTCGAAAAGTCGTTTGAAGACTGGAACAAGAACCGCACCCGCTGGGAACACCCGAACGAGTCGCGCGACGGGCGAATACTTTTCGAGAACTTCCTGCTCCTGGCTACGCAGTAGCTGTTGCCTTCATTAACTACAAAAACGCTGGCCCAGGCGGCCCAGGATCTCGCCGCACGCGACGAGATTCTCGCCCGCATACTTGCGACTCATGGCGCGCCGCCGATGTGGCGACGCGCAACCGGCTTCGCAACGCTCGTTCATATAATTCTCGAGCAACAAGTCTCGTTGAAGTCGGCGAAGTCGATGTTGCGTCGACTGCAAGCGGCCATTGATCCGTTTACGCCTGAACGCTTCGTTGAGGTTGGTGAGGCACACTTTCGCGGGCTTGGAGTAACGCGGCAGAAGTCGAGTTACTTGCTGCGTTTGTCGGAATCGATGTTGAGTGGTGAGTTGAGTCTTACACGACTCGCAAGACTCAGCGATGACGAGGCCCGGATCCAGCTAACACGGATAAAAGGAATAGGTTCGTGGAGCGCCGATGTTTATTTGTTGATGGCGATGCGGCGTGCTGATATCTGGCCGGCAGGCGATCTAGCGTTGGCGGTAGCAGTGAAGGAATTGTGGGGGCTGGAATTCAAACCCACGCCCGATGAGCTTGAACGGATCGCCGAACGCTGGCGTCCGTATCGAGCTGTCGCCGCACGAATGCTCTGGCAACATTATTTATTTGGCGATCGTTGACGTAGTCGTCGTCGGCAACGGCATTCCCGGAGTTTTTACTTCCGGAACGTTCTCCAACGTCAACTCGATCAGATCGTCTACCACCGCCTTCAGATCGTTTGTCTCGCGATAGACTTGAAGCTGTCGATCGGCCGACGTGCCGCGCTGAAGGATCGTGTGAATGTGATTGATCTCGTTTCGCGATCCGAGCGGGTCAACCACGTCATCGACAAACTCCAACAACTCGAGCACCAGATCGCGCACCGGCACTTCCGTCTGCTTGCCGAGGTCGATCAGCTTGCCTTCCAGCCCGTAACGCACGGCGCGCCACTTGTTCTCCTGGATCAACATGCGCCGGTACAACCGGAAGCCAAGGTTCTTGTCGATCAGGCTATTCACCTTCGCGACGATGGCCTGGAACAGCGCCGCGATCGCGATCGTGTCGTCAACCCGGGTCGGGATGTCACAAACGCGAAACTCCAGTGTTGGAAAGTACGGATGCGGCCGAAGGTCCCACCAGATCTTCTTGCCGTCGTTGATGCAACGGGTCTTGATCAGGAGATCGACGTAACGCTGAAATCCGCTGTACGAGTCGAAGTGGTCGGGAATGTCGGTGCGGGGAAATTGTTTGAAGACTTCCGAGCGATACGATTTGAGTCCCGTGTTGTGGCCCATCCAGAACGGCGACGAGGTCGAGAGCGCGAGCACGTGCGGCAGAAAGTAACGCGCCGCGTTCATGACGTGAATCGCTCGCTCGCGATCGGCCATACCGACGTGCACGTGCAGTCCGAAGATCAACAGCGACCGCGCGACTGTCTGTAACTCCTGGATCAGCAGCTCGTAACGTTCGTCGTCGAATATTTTCTGGTCCTGCCAGCGCGAGATCGGGTGCGTCGAGGCGGCGACGATTGTGAGTCCGTTCTTCTTTGCGAGCCCGGCGATGACGCCGCGCAACCGCGTGATGTCGGCGCGTGCTTCCTGGATGTTGCGGCAAATACCCGTGCCCACTTCCACCATCGACTGGATCATTTCCGGTTTGATCTGCTCGCCGAGAAGCATCTTGCCTTCTTCGAGGATTTCGGCGACGTGCGAGCGCAACTCGCGCGTCTCCGGATCAACGATCTGAAATTCCTCTTCGATGCCGAGCGTGAATTGATCGAACATTTGCCCTCTCAGTCTAACTATGAAGATTATTGGCTCTCCAAATGTTTCGCGATCATTTGCCAGTCGGGCCTGACCTTGCCCAGGAACTCATGGCGCAAATGCCTGAACGCGCTGCCGGGTGAATGGACCGGGCTGTACAGATCGAAATGTACGTACCACGTTCGTGGTTCACCTTCCTGAAACAAAAAATGCAGAACGGCCTCGCCTCGTCTTCGTTCGTAAAAGCCGCCCGTTGTGTCCTTGTGATTCGCCATCAACCGGGTGAAGTCACGACGCCGCGCGAGCGTCGACTCGATCATTGGCCACGCTTCGAATTGCAGGCCCACGCCGCCTTCGCCGTACACATTCGTCACTCGCTTCACAACGTCCCACAGTCCCTTCGTGTGCATCCGGTCCAACAGCATCAACATCGCTTGTTGCTTGTCGATGGACCAGGAATCGAATGCGGCAGCGTCCGACGGGGCGCCCCATAATCCGGCGAGCTTTCCTTGCAGGAGTTGGCGCGTGGCGGGCGTCAGTTGATCCCAGCGGAGCGGATTCATTGCGGCGGCAGCTTCACTCATTCTTCGAAACTTCTCGCTCGAGCGTGGCGCGCACGTCGTCGGGAACGTCGTGAAACCTGAGACCCACGCCCTGCCCGGGATTGCTGTAGATCACTTCGGCGTTGCAAATGACCTGCACCTCTTTGTTGAACGGGATGCGCACCATGAGAAACGCGCCCTCGGGGATGTTCGCCTGGGTGTTCATGTAGAGTCCACCGGGACTGATGTCCTTCGTGCTGGCGACTCCGGTCACGTCCTGACCATCGAAATAAACGTCCACGATCAGCCTTGAGCGATCGTGCGCCCTGCGCTCGTCCTGCGATTGCAATCCCTCGTCGACGTCGTCGGCCACGTTATGCCTCTCCTCCTCGCCCATCAACTAAGATCCGGCCTTTGAATTGTACCCGTTTTCTTTTATTTTTGGCTGATGATGTAGGTGGGCACCATGCCTCCGCCGGAACTGACGTTTGCAAGCTCGGTCGCGGACAGTCTGGTGAACGCCGAGCCGACTTTGCCGTTGAATAACAGTGGGTCGAGATCGACTAGCTGCTCCGCGAATTCGATGCGGCCGTCGGCGGTCAACGCCGGGAAAGTCTCGCGCGCGGTCGGGACTCGTTCCTGAACGAGATAGTCGCCGTTAGCAAGGGCACTCTCGATTGCTTTGTCCCAGCCTGCTTGATCGACGTTCCAGCCGATCGTTATGCCGTGACCGCCGTAGTCGTCGTTGGGTTTGAGTACGAGTCGCTCGCTGTTTTTGCGAATGAATTCGAGCAAGTCGATCGTGCCATCTCTGTAGTCTGACTGTTCGTCTTTGACGATTCGCGTCCACGGCACGTGCGAGTGAATCGCGTCGAGTTCGGTTTGCGTGAACAGCTGCGCATGCTTGCGATCGGTGAGCACGGCGAAGAGCGCTTTCTTGTGAATCAGCTTCGAACGAAAACTGTTGACCATGCAGATCGCGCCGGCTCGATACGCGTCGAGCAGGGCGGGATAGTCGTTCATGATCGGCAGATACTCAT
>DATANW010000052.1:0-22763 GCA_036266055.1 Pyrinomonadaceae bacterium
GTCCGATCGTCATTAGCGCCGGCGAGTATCTGTTCGTTGGGCCAGACAACGGAACCTTCACTTACATCTTCGACCGCCACCCGGTCTTTGCAGCATTCCACATCACTGAGACGAAATACTTTCGCCACCCGGTCAGCAACACCTTCCACGGCCGCGACATCTTCGCACCCGTCGCGGCGGTGTTGTCCACCGGAGTCAATCCGACGTCGATCGGGCCACCGATCTCGGATCCCATTCGGCTCTCGCCGCCCGCCGAACCACAGATCATCCACATCGATCGCTTTGGCAACCTGATCACGAACATCACTCGCGACACGTTCAAGGACGGCGCGAGTTTAGCGGTGAATGGAAGAGTGATCAGTGTTTTTCGGAATTTCTTCGGCGAGGACGTTGGCGAAGCAGACGAACCGTTTGCAATCTGGGGCAGCGCCGGCTTTCTGGAAATCGCAGTGAACGGCGGCTCCGCCGCCGAATTGCTGCGAGGGAAACGTGGCTATCGCGTCACTCTCGACTCGCCGAATTCCTTCACCAGTTAACCTACCTAAATATCGCTTGACAAGGCGGTTCTCAATATGAGAACGTGATTGAGGAATTAATTCGGCGTTCGTGTGAGCGATCGGCGTTCTACGCGGCTATTGTTCTATCGCGAAGGTAAAGGAACTCACCAATGCTCAACGGCCAGATAGGCCAGCAGGGAGGCAGCATGACGAAAACATCACGCAGTACCTTTAGAGGAGGGGGTTACGTTAGAAATGAACGTAATCAGTTTCAAGAGACTCCGCGAGTTTGCGTCGAGTCACAAGGACGCAGCTTCACCCTTGAGGGCCTGGTATACCGTAGCTAGAAACGCTAGTTGGCAGAATCTGGCCGAGGTCAAGAAGGTCTATCCTGCGACTGATCTGGTCGGACGATATACGGTCTTTAACATCAGGGGTAATAAGTATCGACTGATCGCCAGAATTGTTTATCGGAGTCAAACCGTCTTCATAATTGCAGTGCTTACTCACGAAGAATACGACTTGGGCAAATGGAAAGAGTGAATCGCACAGTTAGAAAGCTTGATCCAGTTCGGTACCGGAGGCTTCTTTCACGAACGATGCCGGTTGTGATTGAAACTGAAGAAGAAAACGCCAGGATGTTGACCATTGTTGAGAAGCTCATGCACAAAGGCGAAAATCTCTCGGCTGAAGAGGAGAAGCTTCTCAAATTGTTGGCCCGACTAATCGAAGACTTCGAACAGCGCTTTTATCGGGAGCGTAACGCCACTCCACTCGAAGTACTTAAGCACTTGATGGAAGAGCGCGGGATAAAGCAGAGTCAACTTTGGGAACTGTTTGGTTCGAAGGGTATCGCCTCAGAAGTGCTTAGCGGAAAGCGCGGAATCAGCAAGACCCACGCTCGCGCACTCGCCGATTATTTCCACGTGCCAGCGGATCTTTTCGTCTGATTGTTCGCGTCGAGCGCACCTCACAGCAGATCCAATTCAAGTTCACTGCAACTACTGCGCGCGAGTGGTGGCGTCCCTGGGGATGGCGCTGGACATGTAGTAGCCCTGGCGCGAGCTTACCAGCAGTTTTCGCTTCTTGCCTTTTTCATCCTTCGCTTGAACGCGGACTTCCAGACTGTGCAGACGGCCATCGTCGGTTTCGTCTTCGGCGAGCGCGAAGCCGAGGCTGTAGCGTGCGGTCAGATTCCCGATAACGCGCGACAATCCCGCACTGTAGTCTTTAACCCTACCCACTTTCACCGCTTCGCCACCCGATTGTTGCGCCAGGTATTTCGCGCTGCCGTAAAGACTCAATCCCAACCATCCGGCGATGGGTTTACCGACCGGCAGCAAAAACTTGAAGAGCGTCCGCAACTCGACAGTCAACGAATTGAAGATCACGTTGTTGCGGATCAGGATCTGCTCGGTCGCGTCGCGGTCTTCGAAGAAGATCGGCGCGATGCCGTCGGAGATCCAGACGATCGACGCCTGCGAATTTGGACGCAGTTCCTGCGTCTTCTTCGTCGCATCTTTGACCGCCGCCGCCATGTCGTAAATATCACCGAGCTCGATCGTGACGTCGCCATCCTTGTTGACGCGCTTCACGTTCACCGTGCCGTCACTTAGCGTCGCGCGCGTTACGACCGCGCCATTCTTCCCCTTGATCGTTTCAGTCTCGACGACAGCCTTGCCGTTGACCTGTTCGCCGGCAGCAGTTGTTTGAGACTCAGCGGCAGTTGTCTGCGTCTGAGTGAGTAGCGCTTCATCTTTTCGCTCACAGATCTTCTGAACCTGCGCGAGCGCGGAGGCGATCGTCGAACGATCGTTAGTAAACTCAGTCACCCAGAGTCGCCGCTCGTCCTCACCGATATCCATGGCCATGATCGCGACTTCGTCTCCGGGCGGCAGTTTCGCCAGCTCCGACTCCATCGCCTTGATGATCTCGGCCCGCTTCAAGAACCTCCCGGCGCCGTTGTCACGTATGTCGAGGATTAGAACCATCGCCAACGGCTTCCGCGCCTGACCTTCACGCGTGAAGTACGAGATATTCCGCGGTTTCCCGTTGTCGAGCACTTCAAAATTCTCAGTCGACAGATTGGAAACGGGAGTGTTCGTCTTCTTGTCTTTCACTAACGCATCGAGGAAGACGACGCGCGTCTTTATCCTGATCGTATCGTCAACTTCCTGTGCGCGAATCATGACCGGGAACGTCAACGCCAGTAACGTCAGACCCATCAAGAGACGGAAGAGCGCGAAACCGGAATTGCCGACGCGGAGACGGCCGGGCCCGGTTTTGAGAGAGCGGTGGTACGGCCAAAGAAAGAAACCTTGTCGCTGCGTATCCGTTTCGCGCCCTTGCGTCCGTTGACGAGTGGATTGTGTGTTCATGAGGCTACTCCTGATCGATGATGGTTGCTTCCTGGGTGATGTTCTTGCCCGTTCCTTCAGGATCTTTCATTAGCAGCAGGAGATTCTGCGGCGACAGCGTCACCTGAACGACAGTCGCTTCGCGTTGCTCGATCGTGATCACCAGTACGTTGTATTTCGCATCGGCTTCGCGGACGAAGATGTATGTCTGTTCTTTATCGGTGGCGGAGAGTGTTTGAATGAGCGGCGTCCACGTTTGACTCAAAGCCGCATTCAGCGACGAGCGAAACCTCGTGAAGTCGCCGGCAAAGGTCTGGTCTTCAAAGAAAGCGACTTTGACGCTGCCTGCTTCTGCAAGACGTCTCGCGCTGCCACCCTTGATTTTTGCTGCGGTCGTGGTGACTTTCATTCCGGCCTTCGCCAGAAAGGGAATGCCTTGATGCTTCACGCCGTAAAAGTGCTCGATCAACTTCACGACCGAATTGAAGTCGTCGCCCTTTGCCCGGACCACGAGCGCGAACACAAACGTGAGACCCAACGTTACACTGAGGACAGCCAGTGCCTTGATGCGAATCGTTTTCATCGAA
This sequence comes from Pyrinomonadaceae bacterium, assembly GCA_036266055.1. GTDB lineage: Bacteria > Acidobacteriota > Blastocatellia > Pyrinomonadales > Pyrinomonadaceae > PSRF01. Next base: position 3,442 of record DATANW010000052.1, read on the forward strand.
CACCTCACTGGTCGTTCTTTGGTTTCGCTTTTTCGATGCCCAACTCAGGCACGCCAAACTGCCCCTCGAGTTTGGCGAGTTTGTCGAGGTTGACTAGCCCAACCAGGTTCACCACCGTCAACTCGCGATCGTCGGTGGCAATCACCGCCAGTCCACCGATCTGCTCGCCATTCATGAGAATGTAAACTTCTAGGCCGCCTTCCTTCTTGCTCGCTACATTCACCATCCTGGTCCATGACGGCGCGCGCAATTGCGTGCGAATCGAGTCGACGTCGGCGGCCGTGTACTGGCCGTCCGCTTCGAATTCAAAGCTCCTGACGTAGATGCCCTTGAGGCCGGTGATTATTTCCTTTACCTCTTTCTCGTCGCTGTCCTTGTCCGAAAGAAGTTTCGCTGCCAGCCGGATCAAGCGCTCGTCGATATTGACGTCGACTGTCTGGCTCGCCTTTGCCGCGAGATGATCGAGGCTGGCTGTTTGAATCCTGGGATCCTGGGCCTGGGCCACCAACGCGGCCAGCGTGACGAGCGCGACGGCAATCAGCGGCAGGCGCAGTTTCTGGAAGAGTAGTTTCATGGTCTAACTCCGTTATCCGACTTTATGTTGATTCTTGATCTGATTTGGGGACGCACCCTGTGTTCTTCGCTGGGCCAACTTCAGTTTTTCGCTAGCCACACGCAGCGCGAGCATGACTTGTTCTTTGGCGACGAGCGCTTCTTCGCGATCGTCTTTTGTGAAAACTGGTTTGTGACGACGACGAACCGATGTAATTGACGGCTTCGTGTTATTGACAACCGCTTCGTTCACCGGTGGCACGGAGGGAACCGCGGGAACGGATTTAGCTTCTTGCGGTGGGATGGACTCTTCTGTGCGCAACTTCAACCAGACCCCCGCCGCGAGGAGCGCGATCAATACGGTCGCGGCGATAGCCAGCAGCGGAAAGTAGTTGCGTCGTCGCGTGGGCAACTCGTTTGGCAATTCCAGTGGTGTTGGCTGGTAACGCAGCGGCGCCAGGATCTGTTCGAGTTCCTGAATCTCCGGATCCGGCTCGCCACTTTTGTCCCACAGGTAATCGTCGTTCATAGGCCCTCCGTAAATCCGAGCTTCTGTCGCAGCAGTTTCATCCCGCGGTGAAGATTGACGCGCACCGACGCGGGCGTCAGCCCCGTGCGGGCGGCAATCTCAGGTCCCGTCATTCCTTCGACGAGCCGCAACACCAACGTTTCGCGATACGCGTCAGGCAAGCTGCGAATCAACTCCAGAATCTCCGTTGCTCGTGCATCTGAAGTGTTGCTGCCGCGCAGGTCGTCGGTTATCTCAACCGTTTCGCGCGTGCGACGATGAAAGTCGATGGCGCGGTTGCGGGCGATCATCGCGATCCATGGTCCAAACGCGCCGTGGTCCCGCAGGGTGTTCAACTTCCGAAACGCATGAAGAAAAATGTCCTGAACCAGATCGTCGACTTCGGCGCGCGGAACGCGAGCGAGCAGGATGCCGTGCACGAGGGGAGCATAAAGTCCGTAAAGCCTGCCGAATCCATCGCGGTCCCCTGCCAGCGCCGCGCTGACCAGCACGGCTCCGACTGAAGTCTCATTTTCCTGGTGTCTTGCGGCGTTTGTCTGCGGTCTCATCAGAAGCACATCCGCCGTCGCGTCAAGCTCGTACATCGCGTTGCCTCGATTCGCTTTTGACATCGACTAAGACGGGAGAAAAATGGAGAGTGTTAACAATGACCGCGGATTACACGGGCTCTCAGGACAACACAGATACGCGAGACGGCGTTACAGGGTTTTCTTCGGAAGTGAGTTTCAAGAGTTCAGGCGTGGGTGACACCAGACGAGTGCGCCAGATGAACAGAGTCGAGACGACGAGCGCGACCGTCCCCGCGATCCCGCCTTCGATGCCGTAAGTGCCGCCCGTCAGCCACGCGGGACCGAGATCGTGCCCTGTTAGTAACGTGTTGGAAACGACATTGAGCCCGCTAATCGGCAATCCAAACACCCAGCCGAGCGCCCAGTTCCAGCCCCAGTGCACACCCAGCGGAAACCACAGACTGCGGGTCTTCAGATACGCGAGCGCCAGCCACACACCTGCGATAACGGTGTTCACGAAAGTGATTCCGGCGGCGACGTTGGGATTCCAAAGATGCGCGATGCCAAACGGCAGCGAGGTCAAAACTATGCCAAACCACATCAGTCCGGCCCGAGTGAACGTTTGCAGCGGGTAACCTCGGAACATCGCTTCCTCGGCGAGTGCCGCAATCAACAACAGCACACCGAAAGCAACCAGCGTCTTTCCAGCGGCGAACAACAGGCCGGTTCCGATAAACGAGAAACGCAGCCCGCCACCGGCGGCAGCGATACCGACTGCCAACGCCAATGCGGCAGTCCCGATCACGCTTCCAATGATCAGATCCCGCACCCAACCTTTGTGCAGCGTCAGACCGAGTGAGCGCCACGGCAGGCCTTCCAGAATGCGCGCGCAGAAGTATCCCGCGAGCAACGCGGTCGCCAGTTCAGTGAAACGAAACACCACGTTGGCGAAGTAACTCGCGTGAGGGATGGATACAAAGTTGCGGCCGACGACAAACGCGACACGCACGGCCGTCGCCAACAGGAACGACAGGGCGATTAAGGCGAACACATATAGCACGAACCGCCATCCGCTTCTCAGGCGCCCGACCTTGTTGATGAAGATGCCCTGAAGGTCCATTAAGTGGCTGGCATTCTAGCAGCAACTGCTTCTGAAATCCGTGTTTTCTGTGAGGCTCGGACTAGCATCTGTTCCGCGGCCAATTAGGAACACGGATAAAGAAAACCATAGGACCCATGTGCTAGACTTTGCCAACGTTCGATGGCCGAAAATCGTGAAAATCTAACGCCTGAGCAACGGGAGCGAGTTCGCCGCCGCCGCCGCGCTTTGCTGTGGGTGTTGGGTGTCACCGTCGTGCTGTTGCTGGCGATCATCGTATCCCAACAGCTTTGGCTATGGACCGTGATCCGGCCCGACACGGCATCTGACACGCTAGTCCTCTACGCCTTATCGACGCTCAACTTCGTCGCGTTCGTCGTCTTCCTGTTCATCTTCGTTCGCAATCTGCTGAAATTGCGCCGCGAGCGAAAAGAGCGGCAACTCGGCTCGAAAGTCAAAACGCGCCTGCTCGTGTATTTCATCTCCATCAGCTTCCTGCCGATCACGGCGATGGCCGCATTTTCGTACCTGTTTCTGAATCGCTCATTGGAGAAGTGGTTCAACCCGCTGCCGGAGGCGATTGTGCAACAGGCGCAAAAGGTGCAGCGCGAGACACTCGAGAGTAACGAACAAACGTTGCGCGACAATGCCTCGCTGCTTGTGCTGTTACTGAACACGCAACCGCCGCAGGACCGCCAAGCGACCCTGGACCATCTCGTGGCGTCGGGACAACTTGCGGGCGCCGAGATCGTCGCGGCAGACGGCACTGTCGTCGCGAAGAGTCGCGCGAATCTTGCAGCGAACGATCTCCAAAAGTTGGAAAAAGACTTCAACGATGCGCGAAGTTTTCGTGATCCGGGTACGCCGACGTTGACCGTGCGGCAGGAGTTCGACGTCGTCGCGGCGTCGTTGAACGATTCGGCAACGCTGATCATCGCGCCACCGAAACGCGCGTCGATCGATTTGAACGATTTCGTGAGGGCGTCCGAGCGCGACTACCAGGATTTGGTCGGGAAGCAGCGGCGCGTGCGCTTGTTAGGCGTTTCGACGCTTGGGTTAATGACGCTGATCCTGCTGTTCGTTTCGAGTTGGGTTGCGATCTATCTCGCCCGTGGCATCGCGACCCCGATCAAAGCGCTCGCGGAGGCTTCCAACGAGATCGCCCGCGGGAATCTTTCACATCGCGTGACGACGATTGCTGACGACGAGCTGGCGTTGCTGGCCGACTCGTTCAACCAGATGACCACGCAACTCGCGGAAAACCGCAGTCGCATCGAAGCCGGTGCGGCGGAGCTGCGCGACAAGAACCTCGCGCTGCGCGAACGGCGCAACTACATCGAAACGGTGTTGCAGTCGTTGTCGACCGGCGTCGTTTCCGTCGACGAGAACGATCGTGTGACGACGTTGAATCATTCCGCGGCGCGGATGCTCGGGTTGGTCGATCGGATCGAAGACAATCCGCAGTTGCAGGGCTTAATTGCTCTCGAAGACTGGCTCGTCGTCGATCGACTACTGCGCCGCGCCCGCCGCATTGGTCACGCGACGGAGCAGACGCAACTCGAGAGCGGCGCTGTGAACGGTGGCGGTGGAGCACTGCCTGTCGCCATGGCGGCAACGGCGATGCGTGATTCCAAGGGTCCGCGGCCGGGCGTCGTGCTGGTTATCGAAGACCTGTCGGAGTTGCTGGCAGCGCAAAGAGCGGCGGCGTGGAGCGAAGTCGCGCGCCGGATGGCCCACGAAATCAAAAACCCGTTGACGCCGATCCAGCTTTCAGCCGAACGCATCGCAAAGAGCTACGCGCGCGCCAACGCAAACGGGAGCAGCAACGGTTCGAGCTTCGGCACAGACGATCGTGTAGATGAAGCGAAAGTGGCGGCGGTGATCGCGGAATGCACTGAGACGATCGGCCGCGAAGTGGCGGGTCTGAAAGCCATGGTCGACGAGTTTTCGCGTTTCGCTCGCCTGCCGGCGACGCGACTCGAAGTCGCGAATCTTAATGAAGTCGTAAGCCAGGCCGTGGGCTTGTACGAAGAACGGCTCGACGGCGCACGCATCGACGTGCAGCTCGATCCGGATCTCCCGGCAACCATGCTCGACGTCGAACAGATCAAAAGAGTGTTTGTGAATCTCATCGACAACGCGTTGGACGCGCTGGATCGTGTAGACGACGAGCGGGTCATTACCATAACGACTAATCGCGACGTCGAGACCGGCATGGTGCGAGCGGAAGTGGCAGACTCCGGGCAGGGAATCGCGCCCGCTGATTTTCGACGTTTGTTCGAGCCGTACTTTTCGCGCCGCGACAGCGGCACTGGGCTTGGACTCGCCATCGTGCAAAGAATCATCCTCGAGCACCGTGGAAAGATACGCGCCGAGAAGAATGAACCACGCGGCGCAAAGTTTGTTATCGAGTTGCCGGTGACCCACGTTTAAGAACCACTCATGGATTCGATTCTCATAGTTGACGACGAGCGCGGCATTCGCGAGACGTTGCGCGCGGTGATGGAAGACGAAGGCTTCGTCGCCGACGCAGTGTCTACCGGAGAAGAGTGTCTGAAAGCTCTTGGACGTCGCGCTTACGGTTGCATTCTGCTCGACGTTTGGCTTCCCGGCATCGACGGACTCGAAACTTTGAAACAACTGCGCGCGGCCGGATCAGACGCTGCAGTCGTCATCATCTCCGGTCACGGAAACATTGAGACAGCGGTGCGCGCCACAAAACTCGGCGCGTTCGACTTCATCGAAAAGCCGCTCTCGATCGAAAAGACCGTGCTCACGGTTCGCAACGCTCTGCGCCAGCAACGACTGGAACTGATGAACGCCGACATGGCGGCTGCGCTGGCCCGCGAGTACACGATGGTCGGCGAGTCGGTCGCGATGCGTGCCTTGCGCAAACAGATCTCAGTCGTCGCACCAACTGACGGTCGGGTCTTGATCTACGGCGAATCAGGCACCGGAAAGGAGTTGGTAGCCCATGCGATCCACGCCGAGTCTCTACGCGCGTCGGCTCCGTTTGTCGAAGTCAACTCCGCCGCGATTCCCGAGGAGCTGATCGAATCGGAACTGTTCGGCCACGTGAAGGGTGCGTTCACCGGCGCGACTGCCGCGAAGAAAGGCAAGTTTGAACTGGCCGATGGCGCGACAATTTTTCTCGACGAAGTCGGCGACATGAGTCCCAAGGTGCAGGCAAAAGTGCTCCGCGTGCTGGAAGAGCAGCGCTTCGAGCCCGTCGGCAGCGGCACGTCGATCACCGTCGACGTGCGATTGATCGCGGCAACAAACAAACGGCTCTACGTCGAGATCGAGCAGGGAAACTTTCGCGCCGATCTTTTCTATCGCTTGAACGTAATTCCGTTCGAGTTGCCGCCGCTGCGCGAGCGTCTCGAAGACGTGCCGCTGCTCGTCGATTATTTCAACCAGCATTTCTCCCAGGCGTACGGCAAGCGAGCGAAACAGTTTCTGCCGGAAGCGATTGAAGAGATGCAGTCGTACCTGTGGCCCGGCAATGTGCGTGAGTTGAGAAATACGATCGAGCGTGTGGTGATCATGCATCCCGGTCTGAAAGTCACAGCTGCGGATCTGCCGCCTCACGGCAAAGAAGAACCGCCGGCGGCGTCATTCCGGTTCCCGTCCTTTAAAGAAGCGACCGAGGCATACCATCGCGAGTTCATTCAGCGGAAGCTCGAAGAGGCGGAAGGAAATGTCTCGCGTGCGGCTGAGTTGATGGGCGTCGATCGCAGTCATCTTTACCGTCGCATGCGCGCCCTCGGCATTCAGAACCGTGAGCGCAGCGCTCCCTGATCCATGGTTTCTTTTCGATGAGACTCGCGCGAACGTGATTCGAGAGGTCAATGGAAAAGAAGAATAAAAAGTTTTTTTGATGAGACTCGCACGAGTCGTGATGTGGGAGTTCAACGGGAACGAAAAAATCTAAGAAAATGTTCTTTCCCGTGAGACTCGAGCGAGCGTGATGCCCGTGTTTTCGGACTTGCCAATCGACAAAACTTTACACAAGCCGACCGGGGCCCGCGATCGCAGGGCACGGTCGAGCCCGAGCGAATCAGTGAGATCGTTTCCGACATCGTTGAGAGTCCGAGCGGCTATCTTGACGTAGGCTTCGATGTTCCCTCGGGCGGCGCGTTTCGTGTGCTGGATGTCATCGTCACCGAAGCGCCGCGCTTTGTTCCCGCCAATTAGCCATTCATTCTTCAAATCCGCGTGAAAATAGATAGGAAACTCTCGTTGACAATGCGTCTTCAAATAGCTTATCAGTAAGAATTCGCGTCCTTGCGGTACGCGAAAGAGTAGAGGTAAGGATGGATTTTACGACCAAAGAGCTGTTGAAACGGTACGCGAAACTCGCGCTCGGACAACCGTTTTCGCCCGTATTGCTGAATATTCTGGTCACATCGGTTTGCGACATGCGTTGCACGCATTGTTTCTTCACCGACGAGCTGGACGACCGCCCGCGCAAAAAGCTCCAGATGAAGACGCACGAGATCGAGCGGATCGCGCAAACTTTGGGCGGCAATCTCGGCGTTTTGATCCTTGCCGGCGGCGAACCGTTTACGCGCAAGGACCTGCCGGAAATCGCGCGCGCGTTCTACACCAGCAACAAGCTCGAGTCGATCTACATCATGTCCAACGGGCAGATTCAAAAACGAATCTTCCCGGACGTCACGCGCATTCTTCAGGAGTGCCCCGACCTCAACGTCACGGTCGCGCTCGGCATCGATGGCCCGAAACACGAGCACGAGAAGATTCGTCAGAAACCCGGCTCGTGGGACATCGCGATCGACACCGCGCGCCAGCTTCAGTCGATCAAGAAGGAGTATCCGAAACTCGACGTGCAAACGTGCACCTGTTTCATGAACTCGAACCAGGACACGATCTTCGAGTGGTACGACTTCCTGAAGTACGACCTGAAGCCCGACAAAGTTAATTTCAACTACATTCGTCCGCCGTCAGCGGATCCGAAAGAGCTCGACATCGATCACTCGCGCTACGCAAAGTTGGCCCAAATGATCGACGACGACTCGCGTCACGCAGCGATCAAGAACAACTACGGCGGCAAAGCCGGATTCTTCAAGGCGGCGATCGATATCTACATGCATGGCCTGATCGCGAAGACGCAGGAGACGCAGACTGCGCAGATGAAATGCTACGCGGGTACGGCGGGTGGTGTGATTTACGATGAGGGTACTGTCTCGTCATGTGAGAACCTTGCGCCCATCGGCAATCTGCGTGATTTCGACTGGAACTTCCAGCAGCTCTGGCTGTCGCCGGCGATGAAAGAACGCCGCAAGAAAGCGGCAGACGGTTGTTTCTGCACGCACGAGTCGAATAGTTATTACCCGTCGCTGCCGTTCAACCCCGGACACTTGATTCAGATCAAGAAACTCGAGCGCGAGATGAAGAAAGCGCGGAAGGGGATCGATCGTGTCGATCCGCAGCCCGAGGGCATAACGGCGGAAGGCTTTTAACCACAGAAGGCAAAGAACAAAGAACCAAGTACAAAGACCAAAGACCAAAGACGACCAAAACCCCTTGCAGCAACCACGCATACCGAAGATCCTGATTATCTCGTCTGACACAGGCGGCGGGCATCGATCCGCGGCGGCGGCGATTGTCGCCGGTGTGCAGAAGTTTTTCGACGGTGAATCGTATGCAGTGCGTGTCGTGAAGGCGGTCGAGGAGTCGCATCACCTCGCGGACAAGCTGGTCCGTTTGTACAACTGGATCCTGCGCAACCGGCAGCATTGGATGAAGTATTACTACTGGATGATCAACCGCGTCCGTCCGGATACGCGCGAGTTCTTTCACAAACGCTGCGTGGGTTACGTGCGGGAGATTTTCGAACGATGGTGCCCGCACATCGTCGTCAGCGTTCATCCGTTGACGCAGCATATCTTCGGACGCGTGTTGAAAGAGTTGGGACTCGCCGGACGTGTGCCGCTCGTTTCGGTGGTGACGGATCCTTGTTACGGCTTTTGGAAAGGCTGGGCGTGCGATGCGGTGACGCTTTATCTCGTCGCCAGCGATGACGCGCGACGGCAGTTGATCGATTACGGCGTCGCGCCGGAACGCATCAAGATTTCCGGCATGCCGGTGCATCCCAAGTTTGCCTATCCCGGCGAAGAAGCGGCGCAGGCTGCGCGAAGGGCGCTCGGTTTGGACGCGGAGAAGTTTACGGTGTTTGTCAACGCGGGTTGGGTCGGCGGCGGCAACATTCCGCAGATCTTCCGCGAGTTGGCACGTGGCGAACTGGACGTGCAGGCGATCTTCCTCGCTGGGAAGAACGACGATCTGCGCGCGGTTGCGGAGACAATCGCCCTGGACGCGCCATTCCCGATCAAAGTCATCGGCTATTCCGACGAGATCGAAAAATTGATGAGTGCGGCGAACGTCATGATCTCGAAACTCGGCGGCTTGACGACGTTCGAAGCGCTCGCCTGTCGCGTGCCGATCATTGCGGATATGATCACGGACCCGATGCCGCAGGAAGCGGGCACGGCGGACTTGATCGAGCAGCGCGGCGCGGGTGTCATGCTGAAGCGATCCATCGATATCGTGCCGGTTGTGCGTCGGATGGTCGAGGACGAGATTCATTATTCGCGCTTGCGCGCGGCCACGGTCGGACTGGCAATTCCGAACGCCACACGGCATATTGTGGAAGAGATCGCAGCACTGATTCCAAAACCTGAACAAGCAGTTTTGAGTGAAGTAGCCTCCGCGTGAGATCGGTTTTAGTCCCAACCACAGATTGCGCGCAGATTAGGAGAAAAGATAACTGAGTGAGTCTCTTGCTTGAGGGAAAGAGGGCGTTCATCACTGGAGGAACGCGTGGCATAGGTGCGGCGATCTGCGAGATCTTCGCCCGCGAAGGCGCCGATGTGGCTTTTAGTTACAACTCGCGCGACGACCTGGCCCTGGAAATGGATAGCAAGATCGAGGCCCACGGCCGCCGCGCGTTCAACGCGAAGGTGTCGGTGGTCGATCGCGTTGGCATGAAGAAGATGACGCGAGAGCTCGTCGAGAAGTGGGGCGGGATCGACATTCTCGTCAACAACGCGGCGATTAACCGCGGCGACAACTTCGCGACCACGACCGATCGCGCGTGGGATGAAGTGATTCACACGAACGTCGACAGCCTGTTCGCGGTGACAAAACCGATCTACAAGCAGATGATCCGGCAGCGGAAGGGAATCATTCTCAACATCACTTCGATCGGTGCGATGCGCGCGTTGCCGACGGCCGTCCACTATGCGACGTCGAAAGCGGCGATGATCGGATTTACGAAGTGTCTGTCGCGTGAGGCGGCGACGTTTGGCGTGCGCGTGAACGCGATCGCGGCGGGAATATTCGACACCGATCTCGCGCAGGCGCTGCCCGATCGTCTACTTCAGATGCACGACTTCTGGACGTCTGCCGGGCGGTTGGGCCGGCCCGAGGAACTGGCAGAGTACGCCGCGTTCATGGTCAGCGAACGGAATAGTTTCATGAATGGTGAAGTCGTGATTGTCGACGGCGGCGCCATCACGTAAGCACGAGTTACACAGCTTTATCTGCGTTCAGATGTTTTTCTAACTCGCGCACCTTGCGTTGAATGTCACCGAGGCGGCGGAACGCGGCTGTCGCTCGCAGCCAGTCGCGATTATCAAACGCCGGAATTCCCGAAATAACTTTTCCCGCCGGAATGTCGTGACTCGTCGCGCTCTTCGCCGTCAGCACGACGTCGTCACCGATCTTCAGATGGCCGGCCACGCCTGCCTGTCCGGCAAGAATCACGCGGCTGCCGATGTGTGAGCTCCCCGCTAATCCCACCTGCGCGCACAGCAACGAATCTTCAGCTACGGTGCATGAGTGCCCGATCTGGACGAGGTTGTCGATCTTGGAGCCGCGTCCGATCCGGCTCTCGCCCACGGACGCGCGATCGATCGTCGTCCCCGAGCCAATTTCTACATCGTCTTCGATGACCACGCGGCCCGCCTGTGGAATCTTGAGCCAGCGTTTTTGTTCATCCTTCGCGTAACCAAAACCGTCGCAACCGATCACGGAGTTGTTGTGAATGATCACTCGTTCGCCGATCACCGTTCGTTCGCGCAATGCGACACCGGAGTGGATCACCGATCCCGCGCCGATCGTCACGTCGTCGTAGATCGTGACGTTGGGATGAATCGTGACGCCTGGGCCAATCTGAACGTTCCGGCCGATCACACTGTGCGCGCCGACTGCAACAGCGCCCTCGGCGAGTTTCGCCGTCGGATCGATCGCGGCGGTCGGATGGAAAAAGGCTTCGAATTCGGGTTCGGGATAGAAGACCCTGAGCGCACGCGTGTAGGCCAGATACGGATCTTTCGCGCGCAATATCGAGATCTCGCGCTCAAACTTGGCGTCTTCGCCGGCGTAGATCGCCGACGCGCGCGTCGTATTTACGCGCGGCGTGTAGCGCGGGTTAGCGAGAAAGGTCACATGCCCTTCAGTCGCTTCGTCCAATCCCGCGGCTCCAGTGATCTCGATGTCGTGGGTTTCTCCTTCAAGGCGTGCGCCGGTCAGCCCGGCGAGTTCTGAAAGTTTCATGCGGGGAGTTTAGCGCACCCGGTTACATGATCGATACCGGATCGATCTCGAGATTAACGGAACGCAGGTGTGTCACGGATTTGAGTGCCGCATCGGCGATCTCGCGCACTTGTTTGCGACTGCGGGATTTTATTAAGAGTTGGTAACGATGCTCGCCTTTCAAACGCGCTAGCGGCGCCGGAGCGGGACCGAGTATCCGGCACTTGCGATCTTCATTTGCGAGGTCGAGCTGTTTTCGCAGTTCAAGACTGTCAGTGCGTACTCGCCCGAGATCCGGACCATGCACCAGCAAACTCGCGAGCGCGACAAACGGCGGATACGAATGGTTCTTTCGATAATTGATCTCCTCGTTGTAGAACGCCTCGTAATCCTGCGCGCACGCGTGGCGCAACGCGTAGTGATACGGATGATACGTTTGGATCAACACCTTTCCCGGCCGATCGCCGCGGCCCGCGCGTCCCGCCACCTGTGTGATCAGTTGAAACGTCCGTTCCGCCGAACGGAAGTCCGGCAGCGCGAGGCCGGTGTCGACCGACACGACGCCCACCAGCGTCACGTTTGGAAAATCATGACCCTTCGCCAGCATCTGCGTGCCGACCAGCGTGTCGATATCGCCATTGCTGAAGTCGGCCAACGACTTCTCAAACACTTTGCGCCGCGCCGTCGTGTCGCGATCGATACGCGCGACACGGAGTGCGGGGAAGAATTGCGTCAGCATCTCTTCGAGTTGTTCCGTGCCCTCGCCGACGTAGTAGATGTACTTCTTCTCGCACGACGGACACACGGGCGGCACCGCCTGGCGATGGTTGCAGTAATGACAGACCATCACTCGCTCACTGCGGTGATACGTCAGCGTGACGTCGCAGTTCGGACACTGAACCGTCTCGCCGCAAGAGCGGCAGAGAACAAACCGCGAATAACCGCGCCGGTTCAGCAGGATGATCGACTGCTCTTTGCGCTCGTGCGTCGTGCGAATCGCGTCGAGCAACTCGTCGGAAAACACGCGCGGCTTTCCGTGACGCGCGAAGACGTTGCGCATGTCGATCATGGTCGCCTCGGCCATCGGGCGGGCGCCGACGCGCTCGGGCAGCGTCAGCAATGCGTACTTGCCGTGGCGTGCGTTGTAGAACGATTCGAGTGAAGGCGTCGCGGAGCCCAGCACGACGGTCGCCGATTCTTTTTGCGCGCGTACGATCGCCGTGTCACGCGCGTTGTAGTAAGGCGATTCCTGTTGACGGTAACTCGATTCGTGTTCCTCGTCGACGACGATCAAGCCGAGGTGCTGGACGGGGGCAAACACAGCCGAGCGCGTGCCAATCACGATGCGCGCCTCGCCGTTCTTCACGCGCGTCCACTCGTCAAACCGTTCGCCTTTCTGCAACGACGAGTGAAAGATGGCGACCTGGTCGCCAAACTCGGCGCGCAAGCGACGCGAGAAGACAGGCGTCAACGCGATCTCGGGCACGAGCATCATCGATGAACGGCCGAGGTTCAAAGCGTTGCGCATCGCCCGAATGTAGACTTCCGTTTTACCGCTTCCTGTCACGCCGTGCAGCAGAAACGCGGCGTACGTTCCGCGAGCGATCTGCTGCTCGACCTCATCCAGCACAGAGCCCTGCGCGCCGGTCAACGTGAATACCTCACGTTTGAGAGTCGACGTGTGCCCCAGCGGATCGCGCCGAACTGCTTCGTCGTAGATAGCAACCCGTCCTTTCCTGCCGAGCGAGGCGACAGTTGAGGCCCCAACGCCGGCGACCTCGCACAACGATTGCAGCGACATCGGTCCGGTTTGTTCGAGCACCTGAACAACGCGGGCCTGAGCATCGGTCAGCTTCTGTTCGTCAGGCTGGGCTAGCCGGACGAAGCGTCGCAATTTCGGTTTTGCCGAAGCTCCTCGCTTGCTCGACGGCGTCATGCCGGGAGGCAAAGCGGCTTTGATTACTTCGCCCAACGGACACGCGTAGTAGTCAGCCACCCAGCGCGCCAATTGCAGAATTTCAGGACTGCAAACCGGTTCGAGGTCCGTCAAACTTTGAGCGTCCTTGATTTCGATTTCGGTGAGATTCGGCGAAAGCTCGTGGACGAGTGCGACGATGTAACCCGTGACCAGCTTCCGTCCGAGAGGCACCACGATGCGCGCACCGACTTCTGCTTGCGCGCTCAGTTCGGGATTTAGTCGATAGGTAAAGGTCTGGAATACGTGAAGCGGCATTGCCACTTCAGCATACGCAGGCGTTGAGGCCGGACCAGCCCTGTGAAGCTCGCGAGGGTCGCGAGGTCCGCTTTCGATGGTCTTCACGAATTATCCAGGTAGTCGCGCACTTTCTTCAGGTCTTCCCAGGTCTCGCGTTTCTTCGAAGGATCGCGCAGCAGGTATGCCGGGTGGAAAGTCGGCATCACGCGAATGCCTTTGTAGTCCTGGAAACTCCCACGCAGCCTGGTGATGCCTTCGCGCGTATCGAGGAGATTCTTGGTGGCCGTGTTGCCAAGCACCACGATAACCTGCGGTTGGACCACGGCGATCTCGCGCAACAAAAACGGCTTGCACGCTGCGACTTCATCGGGCATCGGCGCGCGGTTACCGGGTGGACGACAGCGGTTGACGTTGCCGATCAGGACGTCTTCCCGTTTCATGCCGATCGCTTCGATGATCTTCGTGAGCAACTGTCCGGCGCGGCCGACGAAGGGTCGTGCCTGGGCGTCTTCATCTGCGCCCGGCGCTTCGCCGACAAACATCAAGCGCGCTTTGCGATTGCCTTCGGTGTGGACTACATGCGTGCGTTCCTGGTGCAGCGGGCAACGCGTGCAGTCGCCGATCTCCTGGTGAATCTGTTCGAATGAATCTGCCGAAATTCGTTTAATCGGGGTTGCCACCGGCACTTCAGTAGGAACACGGATGCCTTCAACACCTAACTCGCGCAGGTGCTCTAATTGTTTTTTTAATAGTTCGGCTAACTCAGTTGCCATTGGATCTAAGACTGATGATTACGTCCAACACGCGATTGGCTGCTTCCTGCTTTGACATCACCGGCAATTCAACGGGCTCGGCGTTCTTCGTGATGATCGTGACGGCGTTTGTCGTCGTATCGAAACCGGCATCGGCGCGCGAGACGTCATTGGCCACAATCGCATCGAGGTTCTTGCTCGCGAGTTTCTGACGCGCGTTCTCGACGACGTTCTCGGTTTCCGCCGCAAACCCGATCACCAGCATCCCATTCGATCGCGAGGCCGCCACTTGCGATAGCACGTCGGGCGTGCGTTCGAGGGTCAACGTCAACGTCTCTTCCGACTTCTTGATCTTCTCGCCCACACGTTCACTCGGACGATAATCAGCGATCGCCGCGGCGCCGATGAACACCGATGCCTTTGCGGTTTCGCTCGCCACCGCTCGGGACATCTCTTCGGCGGACAACGCCTTGATGACGCGGACACCCGCTGGCGCTTCGACCGTCGTAACGCCACGCACGACCGTCACCTCAGCGCCGCGCTTCAACGCAGCTTCGGCAAGTGCAAAACCCATTCTGCCGGAAGAACGATTCGAGATGAAGCGTACCGGATCGATCTCTTCACGCGTCGCGCCGACTGTGATCAGTATGCGCTCGTTAGTCAGGTCCTTCGCCCGCGAAGACGCCAGTATCTCCAACGCTGCCGCGACGATTCGATCCGGCTCGCTCAACCTGCCCGGACCGATCGTCTTACAGGCCATCTCGCCCGCATCGGGTTCCATGATGTGCACGCCGTCTGCCCGAAGTTGAGCGAGATTGCGCTGGGTCGCGGGATGCTCCCACATCGTCGTGTTCATCGCCGGCGCGACGAGCACGGGCGCGGTACACGCCAGATAAGTCGAACTGAGAAAATCGTCTGCAATTCCCTGCGCAAACTTCGCGATCATGTTCGCCGTGGCGGGTGCGACGACCAGGAGATCCGTTGTTTGCGAAAAAGTGATGTGCGCTATCGGATCGGGATTGTCGGGCGCATAGTCGTCGACCACAACATGCGAGCCCGACAGAGCGCGAAACGTGAGCGGCTGAACAAACTCACACGCGCGTTTCGTCATCGCAACCCGGACCACGCAGCCTGCGCGCTGAAATCCGCGCAAGACCTCGACCGCCTTGTAGGCAGCGATGCCGCCGCAGACGCCGAGCGCGATGTTGAATGGAGTCTGGGGATCCGGGGAAGTCATACCGCTTAACGGAAAACGAAGATCAATGTAACATTGGCGACAGACCTGCGCAATTTAGTGGTTCGCGCGGCTGCTATAATCGCCCGTCGCCACGAAACAAGCTAGACGGGCCAGGCGCAAACCCATGGCAACACTCAATAGAAGATTACCGGCGCTTCTGATGGTGGGCCTTTTTGTGTTTTCGTCCGTCCGGGCTGACCAGGGCGCGCGTGGATCGTCCGATGAAGAGTTTGGACCAGTGGTTCGTGCCTATCTGGGCTACCTGCGCAACGAGCAGGAAGTGGTAGACGATCGGGCCAGCCGGCACGAGGTCAGCGCCGGTTACTACCGCCGCAATTCGAACCGGATCAGAGCGCTGCGCCAGATGGCCATCAAGCTCGCGCGCGAAAGCAGCAACGACTACCTGCCCGAACTGGAAGCCGTTGCCGGCAACGAGTTTCGGATTCTTTTTGGTTCAACTCCGCCGCAGATCTCGACGCTGAAAGCCGGCGACGTTTTCCGCAACACGTTTCGTTACCTCGGCATGGTCCGATCGGGTGAACCGTTCTACGTCTTTGCGCGCCTGGATCCTTACGAGCAAGCCGAGCTGCAAGAGAAGACCGTCTCGAAATCCGCAGAAGGTGGTGGTATAGAGACCGCCCCGAAAAACGCGACCCGCACTCGCCGCGTCACGCCGAATAACAATCGTTAACTCTTTCGCTCCGGTACTGCCTGGCTCCGCGTAAAACTTGCGGGCGAAGATGCTCTTAATCTGAATGTGTGAGATCGGGCGAAATGTTTCAGCGTTCTTTTTAATATCAAGTGTAAGAACTTTCTTGACTTCCACCAGAGAAGCGCATAACAAGGACGCGCACAATCAAAGAACCGGAGGATAGCTCATCATGTCCCTTTGGGGTCCGTTAGAGAACAGGTACCAAACAACGAAACGGCCGCGCAAGCTTTTGACGCTCGACGGCGGCGGTATTCGCGGCGTACTCACTTTACAAGTGCTTATTCGGATGGAGGAGTTGCTGCGCGAGCAAAGCGGACAGGGCGACAACTTCCGGCTCTGTAACTTCTTCGACTACATCGGCGGCACGAGCACCGGCGCGATCATCGCCGCCGGACTGGCGCGGGGCATGTCGGCACAGGAGTTGGCGGACTTTTACATGAAGGCCGGACCGGCGATGTTCGACAAGTCATTCATCCTTTTCCGCCTGCGACATCTCTATCAGTCGCAACCGCTCCAGGTGGAGTTACAGAAGACATTCGGCCAAGACACGACGTTATTCCCGCAGCATCTCAAGTGCCTGTTGCTTATCGTTACGCGCAACGTCAGCACGGATTCGCCGTGGCCCATCAGCAGCAACCCCGACGCGAAGTACAACTTTCCCGATCGGCCCGACTGCAACCTCTGCATTCCGCTGTGGCAACTCGTGCGCGCGAGCACGGCGGCGCCCATCTACTTCGCACCGGAAGTCTTGCAGTGGGACCCGAAGGATCCCTCGAAGACGTTTGTGTTTGAAGACGGCGGGCTGACGCCTTACAACAATCCCTCGTTTCTGCTGGCTCGCATGGCGACGTCGAAGGAATACAACCTGAACTGGGACGCCGATGAAAACAACTTGCTATTGATGTCGGTGGGTACCGGCTCGGCGCCGAAAGTCGATGCGGAGGTCTACTCGTCCGGCAAGTCGGCGTTCACCAACCTCGCGAACTTCCCGGCCGCGTTGATGTATGGCGCGCAGGTCGACCAGGATATCAACTGTCGCATCGTTGGACGTTGTGTTTACGGTGCGCCGATCGATCGCGAACTTGGTGATTTGATCCCCCGCGACGACGCCGGAAATGCGATTCCGTTGTCGACAAACCTCGGGCGTCGCTTTCTTTATGCGCGTTACAACGCGGAGTTGACGAGCAAGTGGCTCGGCGACCACAAACTTGGCGAGGTGGATCCATCGCAGGTGGCCCAACTGGACTCGGTTGAGCACATCAATGACCTCGTGCGTGTCGGCAAGGCCGTGGCGCAGGACGTAAAGATCGAACACTTCAGTCTCGATCGCTTCGGCCAATTCTATTAATCAGCAGGGGACGTACATCAATGCGAGCCTTTATTATTCGTCCGTTCGGTATTAAGAAGGACCTCAAAGGCAACGAGATCGACTTCGATAAGGTTGCGAAAGAGCTAATTGATCCGGCCCTGACAGCGATCGATGCCGAGGGGCGCGAGACGCTCGACATTGTCGAGTCAGGCAACATTCGTGTCGACATGTTTCGACGCTTGTTGACGGCAGATCTCGTTGTCGCCGATCTCTCGATTCACAACGCGAACGTTTTCTACGAGCTCGGCATCCGTCACGCGTTGCGCGATCATGGCACGCTCATGCTCCGCAGTGACGGCGACGCATTTCCGTTTGACCTTCAAACCGACCGCTACTTCGTTTACGACAAGAACAACCCGGCGGCGAGCGTCGCCGGATTGACGGCTAGCCTGCGCGCTATAGAAGCCAAAGCACAAACGGACTTCGACGCCAAGGACAGTCCGGTTTTTACGTCTCTGCCCAAGCTCAAGGAGCCTGAGCCATGGCTGTTCAACCCCGTACCACAGGACTTTGGCGAAGACGTCGTGAAAGCTTTTGCCCGGAACCAGGCTGGCGATCTGGTCCTGTATTCCGACGAAATAAAGGGATTTGAATGGGAATCGCCGGGCTGGCGTGTGGTGGGCAAGGCGCAGTTTGACATCAACGCAACGGCAGGCGCAAAGGCCACGTGGGAGCACGTGCTTAAACTGGACCCTGCAGATCTGGAAGCGAATATTTTGCTGGGCACCATTTATCAGCGGCTTGGCGATCTGGAAAGTTCCACTCTGGCGCTCAAGCGAGCGTTGGACAACAAGGCCATCGGTCAGGATCAACGTGCCGAGGCGTATGCTCTGATTGGGCGAAATTCCAAAACGCGCTGGCGCAAGGAGTGGGAGTCGAAGCCGGCGAACGAACGAGCCGCGGTGGCCTTACGCTCGCGGTACTTGAAAGAATCTTTCGAGAACTACAAAGCGGCCTTTGATGAACATTTGAACCATTTCTACTCTGGGTTGAACGCGCTGGCGATGTTGAAGATCATGATCGGGCTGGCCCAACTTCAGCCGGACGTGTGGAACAATCTGAGCGAGTTTGCCGATGACGACGAGGCCGCCCGCGGGCTAAAGACGTACACAGACCTTGCGTCGAGACTCCAAGCGGCAGTGCGTGTCTCACTCGATGCCGCTTTTAAACGACTGAAGCGTGACGGGCAAAAGGATGTCTGGGCGGAGATCAGCAACGCCGACCACCTATTTCTCACGACCACGACTGGGCCGAAACGCGTCGCTACCGCGTACGAGAACGCCCTGGCGGGCGCGCCTGCCTTCGCTGCCGCATCGGTCGCCACCCAACTCGCTGTCTATCGGGACCTCGGTGTACTGATAGATAACCTAGAGGAAGTCTTTAAAGTCGTAGCCGAATCGCCACCGCTTCCCGCACCCGGTGCTCCACCCGCACCGAAGCCCGACCGTAAACGCGTCCTGGTGTTTGCCGGGCATATGATCGACGCGCCGGATCGGAAGACGCCGCGTTTTCCCACAGACCAGGAAGCGGTCGCGCGAGAAGAGATCAAGCAGCGGGTGCTGAAGGAGATGAATAGCGGCTCCGGCGTTGCTTCAGCTTATGCCGGTGGCGCTAGCGGTGGCGACATACTCTTTATGGAAGTATGTGCCGAGCTCGGCATCGAGACTCGTATGTATCTCGCAGTCCTGCCACAAATCTATGTGAACACTTCAGTCAACAAAGCAGGAGGTAACTGGGTCGACCGATTCTGGAAACTTCTCAAAGCCCATACGGATCGCAATCAGGTTCG
>DATANW010000053.1:0-8785 GCA_036266055.1 Pyrinomonadaceae bacterium
GATCCGCCCGAGCGATCGTCGAGAGTATCGATCAGCGGAAGTTTGAAGTAGTCCCCATCGCAATCACCAAAGAAGGGAAGTGGCTCGCCCCGGCGTCGTCGGCGCAACTGCTTCCGCCGACAGTCCACGAGCGAATGGCCGCGAACGGTCCCGCGACCGGCGACGTTGCGCTCATCGGCGATCCTTCACATCGCGGACTGATCTCTCTCGAAAGTGACTCGCAATCGTTTGTCGCGGAAAAGCTCGACGTAGTTTTTCCAGCCCTTCACGGTACTTACGGCGAAGACGGCACACTTCAAGGATTACTTGAGATGGCTGACGTGCCCTACGTCGGCTGTGGCGTGCTCGCTTCGTCGTGCGGCATGGACAAAGTGGCGATGAAGTCGCTGTTCGTCCAGGCTGGATTGCCGATCTGCAAGTACCTCTGGTTCCTGCGATCTCAATGGCGAAACGATCCAGCTAAAGTTTTACGTAAGGTCGTGGCGGACATCGGACTGCCGTGTTTTGTGAAACCAGCTAATCTCGGATCGTCTGTCGGCGTGTCGCGTGCGACTGACAAGAAGTCGTTGACTGAAGCGATCGAATTAGCCGCGCAATACGACCGGAAGATCATCGTCGAGGAAGAATTGATCGCGCGTGAGATTGAGTGCGCTGTTTTGGGAAATGACGAACCAAAGGCGAGTTTGCCGGGTGAGTATGTTGTTTTCGATGAAGCGGCGCGCTTTCTCGACTACACAGAGAAATACACAAACACGGGCCGTGTGAGTTTTGTCGTGCCCGCGCCGTTGTCAAAGTCGATGACGACGAAGATTCAACGAATGGCTATCAGGGCGTTTCAGTCGATCGACGGAGCCGGACTCGCGCGGGTTGATTTCTTTCTGACGCGCAAGGGTGGGGAACTGGTGATTAACGAGTTGAATACGATGCCTGGTTTGACTGAGGTGTCGGGTTATCCAAAGATGTGGGCGGCATCAGGTGTTCCCTTTGGCCGTCTGCTCGAGAGTCTGATCGAACTTGCCTTCGAACGTCATCGCGAGAAGTCGTTAACCAAAACCACTCGCTAGCTTCTTTTCGGAACGCGAAATCCCTTGCGCGTCCGAACCTTCACCTCTTCACGATTCACTTTAACTTCGATCGTGTGCCATTTGCCGTCGCGATTCTGAGCGGTTGGGCGATAGGAGATTGTGTATTGATGGCCGAGTTCGTCGGCGATGCCGGTGAACGCATCACGCAGTGTGGGCCCGCCGGGAGTAGCGACGAAACGCCCGCCCGTCTTTTCAGCAAAGAACTTCAACATCGGACCGCCCGATTGTCTCCTCGACGCAGCTACATCCACCTGCGACATGTCAACAGCGTAGATACTCGCCCCGACAGCAAGCGCACGTTCGACTGCTTTATCACTCGTGGCTTTACTCTGCGTATCCATTCCATCTGACAGGACCACGATCGCTTTGCGGGTTTCGGCGCGCGCGGCGAGTGTGTTGGCGGCTTCGACAATCGCGTCGTTGAGTGTGGTCATGCCATACGCGCGAATCGTAAAAGCGGTCGGCGCGAGGTCACGTTCACTTGAAAAATCCTGCACTCGCTCCACCTTCGAATCAAAGCGATAAACTGCCGCCACATCTTCGGGCCGCAGGCCGTCGAGAAATCGTATTGCTGCGGAACGAGCAAGTGTGAACCGCTCTTCCATACTTCCGGAACTATCGAGCAGCAGCACGGCCGCGTAAGGCGCTTCCTGGTACAAGAAGCCGGCGATCGTGCCGGGATCAACTTCGACTCCATCGATGAAGAGTTTGAAGTCTCCGCGCTTGAGTCCCTTCACGTATTGGCCGGTCTTGTCTGTGACGGTCACGTTCAGCACGACCACGTCTGTGTTCACGCGCACGACGTCGTCATCGTCCTGCGCGAATGCGACGGAGGCGCTCGCGATCAGAATCGCGAGCAGGGAAAGGAAGCGAGTTCGGATCATCTGTGTTGCCGAGGTTAGACTACTGAGACATCGAGCGCACGATCTTTATGAGCTCAAGTAAAACATTAGCATGTTCGATTACGGAAGCTGACACCACTTGCCGCGGCGTGTTCCGCACGTCCTTCGATAATGTTTCCGCAGCTTCGGCAAGGCGGCACATCGCTGTAGGCATATCCGACGGACGATTGGGAAGTTCAATTTCCTGATCGTCGCCGCCTGCATCACCTCTGATTTTTCGCGTCAGTTTTTCCAGCCGTTCGATCTTCTTCTCCGAGTCACGACTTACGAGCGGCGTGTCCTTGGCGGCTGTTTTCAACTCTTTTCCGATGTCGCCAATCTCTTTCGCGCGATTGA
The DNA here is from genome assembly GCA_036266055.1 of Pyrinomonadaceae bacterium. Taxonomy (GTDB): domain Bacteria; phylum Acidobacteriota; class Blastocatellia; order Pyrinomonadales; family Pyrinomonadaceae; genus PSRF01. The sequence continues at coordinate 2,324 of DATANW010000053.1, forward strand.
GGGTTTCCTGGTGACCTTTTTCCGCGAATTTGATCGCTTGTTTGGCTTTCAACTCCTCTTCCATCTCGGACAGCGGCCGCTCGCGCGTTGCTGTAGGATCCATTTGCGATGGTGGAATCGTCCCCGATTGCGCCCTGGCGAATGCCGGACAGAGAAGCAGGCCGCAAAGCAGCATCGATAATGTCAGCGCATTATTCATCCGAAAATCACTGAGCCTCACTCCGCATGTACTGTGACGACATCGAGCGGGTATCGCGTTGCACGCGCTGGTTGATTTCAGAAATCACCTTAACCATCGGCATGCCGACCCTTAAACAATAACCTCAGCAGAACAGGGGAGCTTGGTAACGAATGCGGCTCTAGCGGATGCGGCCCGGGTTGTCGGGAGTGTTGATGAACTCTCCCGGTTTGCCCGAACGTTTGACGACTACTACTTTCGGCTCGAATCGTTCAGGTGGTCGCTTCTTGCCCTGGGAAGACGAGTAGACAATGGCTGTCGATTGCGGTGCGGCTTTTACCCCGGCGAGGCGAATCGACGCGTAGTCCTGCGCTACCGCTTTCAGTGAATAGACGCCTTCGCTTTGCGGCTCCAGCACCGGTGGACTTACGGGCAGCGCAACTTCCTCCGTCCCGCCGTCCTTTCGTCGCTTCATTTCAATAACGACGAATACATCCGATAAATCGCGGTCTGAAGTGTTCTTGACCATCCCGCCGATGACAGTAAAGCCTTTTTCTAACGTGGGTTCGTCGACCACGACGTGTGCTAAGGCCGGACCTTTAGGAGTGGTCTGGGCAACTGGAGGAGGTTGGTTCTCGGCGAGCATTCGTCGCACGTAAGCGCGACGGACAAAAACAAAGCCGGTTACGAGGAGTGCAGTAACAGCAACGGCGCAAACAATGCCGAGAAGTAACCGGCGGTTTGTGTCTTTCTGCTGCGCAATGGCTTCTTCCTGGTGAAAGGGATTATTGATCATTCGAAATTACTTAGATAACACTTCAACTGGCAGCCGCGAAGCAAGCTCATGTATTACTTCACGGTTGGGGAACTCGGCCTGGCGGCGTTGTGCCTGTCACTGCCGTGACGAGGCCCTCCAGGAATTCGTCTTCCACGAGGCCGGTGCTTCGCAACGTGGTCCATTCGGCTCCGGTCGGTCCGTCAGTGCGTCCTTCGACTTTCGCGTTGACGGATACGTTCGCAGTCGAACCATCAATCGGATGAATCTCGACGGTCAACGTGTAGCGGCCCCGCGTCCACGCGCGAGCTGCTGAAATCGGAACGTCGGCGTACCTGCTCAGTTCCGCTTGCGAAACGACAGCGCCCTTCGTAAACGTGAAAGGTTGGCTGACGATGATTCCGTCCGACAGTTTCGATGCGACCTCGTCCAGCACCATTTTCCGATCGCGCATGAGATCCTGAACGGCGGTTATCATCACGTCGCGCCGTCCGCTCAGTCGGTACGGGTTTGGCAGCGGAGGCGTCTCCGGAGTGCGGCCCTTGCCGAAGTCGAAACCGCGCCCGGTGCCGGTGTCAGTCTTGTTGCCGTTATTTGCCGGCGTTCGTTCAGAGCCACTGTCTCGAACACGCTCGTTTTGCTTGTCAACGCCTTTCGCGGCCTGTGCAAACGCGGGAAGAGAACAAACCATCAACACGATTAGACCAGCAATTATGCGGAACATAGCGACACCTTAATCTGGAGCAAATCTATAGCGAAAAGAACTGTTCTGGGGCTCGACCTGAGAATAGATTAATGGTCAGGCAATTACAAGCATGACTTGGAGGCTCGCAAGTAACGAAACTGTTGCCTCCGGTGAGATTATCTTTGCGCGCCATTCTCGCGTCGCTTCCGTGCTTCTTCCGCGTCGCGATCGCGTTCCCATTTGCGCAATGCCTGCACGCCCGTTTCAAACGCGCTGCTGCTGCTGTAGAAGTTGTGCGCGCCGTCGTCGCGATCGGGATTGCGAACGTAGTAAAGATAATCTGACTGGACCGGATTCAACGCCGCGTGCAAACAGCTCTCGCCGGGTGAGGCGACTGGTCCAGGTGGAAGACCGCTGTAGATACGTGTGTTGTAGGGCGAGCGCCGTTCGATGTCGCTCTTGTAGACCTTGCCGTCGTAACGCCATTTTCCTTCCAGCTTCGAGGCGTAAATGATGCTCGAGTCAACTGCCAGCGGAATGTCCTTCTGCAAACGGTTGTAAATCACCGACGCGACGATGGGACGCTCCTCGACGAGTTTCGCTTCAGTTTCGATGATCGAAGCCGTAGTGACTATCTGACGCGTGGTCATGTTCAGTGCCTGCGCGCGGTCTGTCCACTCCCGCTTCCAAACGCCGCGAAAGCGCTTGACCATCATCTCGATCAACTCTTCGGCGGTCGTGTCAGGCGCGAACTCATACGTGTCGGGAAACAGATAGCCTTCGAGGTTTTTCGCCTGCGGATCAAGATCGCTGATGAGGCTCACGTTATTCATTAACTCTAACGCTTGAGCTTCGCTTTCGAGATGCAGTTCCGGCAGCTGAAGCATTGCTTTAGCGATGTCCCAGCGCGTCCAGCCTTCCGGAATCGTGAGCCGCGTTAGCCGTCGTTCGCCTTGTTGCAACCTGGCGAGAACAGCGAGTGGCGAGACGGGAGAGGGAAAATCGTATTCTCCGGCTTTCAATGTCGACCCGCGTCCGGTGGCCTTCAAGTAAACCTTCAACGGCCACTCGTGCTTGATGATGCCTTCGTCGGCGAGTTTCTTCACGATTGACGACGGCGAAGAACCGCGGGGGATCTCGATGTACTGTCCGCTCTTGTTGTGATTGATCGGCCGCCGCAGCTCCGAGTAAACCCATGCGGCTGAAGCGCCGCCCGCGAGTAGCAGGACCACGATGATCAGAAGGATGATTCGTTTCATTCGGATGGGGTGTCTTGATCTCCTGTGGATTTAACGAGAAATCTGTCCTGATCCGTTCGCAGAAAATCGCGCAGGATCAGTGCCGCTGCTTCCCCGTCGATGAGGGCGGGTATTTCGTCACGCCGCTTGCCCTCTGCCTTTAAATTCTCCGTCGCTTCGACGGATGTCAAGCGTTCGTCTTGAAGATAGACCGGGAGCGGTACGGATAGGGCCAGATTCCGGGCCAGCCGGTGAACTTTCTCGGCCGCTTCGCCATGCGTGCCGTCGAGGGAGAGTGGCAAACCAATTACTATCGTTCTTACGTCAAAGCGTTCGATCAAGCTCAATAAGTCCTGAAGCAGCTTTTTCCAGTTTGAACGCTTGAGTGGCGGCAGTCGTTTGATAGTTATCAGGGTTGCATCACTAACGGCTGCCCCGACCAGCTTTTCACCCGGATCGAGAGCCAGAATCGGCCCCGTCAGATTTGCTTCAACTTCAGGTTTTGTCACTTGGTTTTGCAGTAAAAGCTCAGGCTTGCGCAGGCTAAATACGGCCTGTATCATACGTTTCGATTCGCAAATGTGCGATTGTCAACGGCTCTAACGTAATCGAAGAGGTAGCTAAATGTCATTTCGTACCAAGTTTATCCTGATCCTGCTGTCGGCCACTCTGACTCTTTACACCGTGCTCGGCGGTTGGATTTCGACGAGCGCACAGCAACCCGCAAACGATCCGAATGCGCAGTTGCGCATTTTTGAGAGTGTGCTGCAGCACATTCAGACCGATTATGTAGATGAGCCCAACATGGAGAAGGTTCGAGCAGGCGCGTTGCGCGGCCTCGCCTACGGACTCGATCCTTATTCGACATATCTCACTCCCGAACAAGTAAAGGAATTTAACGCCGGTGGTAAAGACAGTCAGGTCGGCATCGGCGCGGAGTTGTCGCAGGTTGCGTCGTATCTCTACGTGATCGCGCCGATGAAGGGTTCCCCGGCTGACCAGGCGGGAATCAAAGCGGGCGACATCATCGAGTACATCGATAACAAGGCCACGCGCGATATCTCGCTCTACGACGCTAAGCAGTTGTTGAATGGAGCGGCGGGTTCTGAAGTGAAGCTACGCGTGTTGCGAGCAAACTCGAGCCCGTTGACCGTTGCTGTGAAACGCGGAGCGAGCCGCGCGACCGCGGCAGAGTCACGCATAGAAGCCGGACGCGTCGGCATCCTGCGAATCAACAGTCTTACCGATGGTGAATCGGCTGAGGTTCGTACTCGTCTTAAAGACTTGATGAAGCAGGGCGCGCAGAAGATCGTCGTCGATCTTCGCGGGACCGCCGGTGGATCGCTTGCGGAAGCAGTCGCCGTCGCGAACATGTTCATCAAGGAAGGTGTGATCGCGCAGACGGTCGGTCGTGAGAGCAAGGCGCTGAAGACGTTCAACGCGGATCCGGAGCTGACGCTGTTCACGGGTCCGGTTGTAGCCTTGATCGATACCGGTACGGCCGGCGCTGCTGAGGTCGTTGCCTCCGCGTTAGTCGAACGCAATCGCGGCCAGATTGTCGGCGAGAAGAGTTTCGGCGCAGGCACGGAACAGCAACTGTTCATGCTGCGCGGTGGCGACGGACTGCTGTTGACCACCGTCAAATGGGCGTCGGCGACTGGAAAGACGTTCCTCGGTGAAGATCGTGCGCACTCCGGCGTTACGCCTTCAGTTGAAGTCAAAGGACAAGATGTCAGCGAAGCGGTCGATCCGGACGACTTGACCGGAAACGACGATGACGCGATCTCGAAGCCCGAGCAGGGAGCTGAAAAACCTGCCGCTGCTAGTCCCGCACCGGCACCGCAGGTGAAGCCCGCGGCCGAAGATCTCCAGCTCAAGAAAGCGCTCGAGTTGCTCAGCAAGCCGCTCACGAAGGCTGCTTAGTTTTTTTCTCTTTGGATTGGTGTAACCGAGCCGTGTAACCTAGTTAGTCACGATATCGGTTACACCGATTCCATATCGAATACGGCGTTCCGATCTCGTTAAGCTCTCCTCGTTACAATCGTTGGTTTTAGCTTGTGAATTTCTTGCGATCGACCGTTTTTCGGCGTCCATTGCTGGAATTTCGCTCAACACCCGTTAGATCCACCAATCCCCGACAGTGTAGGAATGGCTCTTGCAGCGTAAAGTGCGTGCGCCAGCAGCGTACGCGAACTTTTTGAGGAGAACAGAGCGATGATTATGACGAACAAACTTTTGCCAGTGGCCCTGATTGCCGCGTTGATCGGCGGTTCCGTGGGCGCCCTCGTTATGAACAGGAGCCAGTCGGCAACGGCTGAGACTACCACTCAAGATACCGCCCGCACGGCGACTCCGGTCGCTGGTGAGCAGGCGAACGAGATGGCTTTCAACACTGCCGGTGAACAGACTGCTTACAAGACAGGCTTTGCCGATGGTTTTTCGGCAGCCTCCGAGCAGGAAACCAAAGCGGTGAGCACCACGACGCGACAGGCAGCGCCATCTCGCGTGGTTTATCGAAACTCCAGCAGCGGCAGCCGCACCTCGGCGCGTCGCGTTTACTACGACTATCAGCCGCAGAAGCGCAGCTTCTGGGACAAGCACCGCGATAAGTTGACCGTGGCGATGGGCACGGGTGCCGGCGCCGCGATCGGTGGTTTGGTCGGTGGTAAGAAGGGCGCTGCGATTGGTGCGCTCTCCGGCGCAGGTGGTTCCGCTTTGTGGACGTACAAGCTGCGCAATCGAGACCGGAATTACTAATCGTCGAGGTCGGGAGTCGTGAGCAAAGCTAAACTCGCGATCGCTCTTAGTACTCTTGTGGCAACAGTTGTTTGGGCGGTTCCCGCGATAGGGACCGCCCATCAACTTTTGCGGAGTACCTCGGCGCCTGCCATCGCTTCACTGGATCCGATTGTTCTGCGTGAAGACGAAGAACACGGATTGTTGGCGAAGGGCTGGATCAATGGCGCCGGACCGTTTGTGTTTGCGATCGACACCGGAGCGGGCGCATCGATCATCAGCCGGCGAGTAGTCACCGAAGCTAGGTTGCAGGTGACAAAAGCGAGAACGCCGCTCGTTGGCGGACTTAGCACGTCGCCGATCTCATCCGATCAGGAAGCGCGAATCGACGGCCTCGCGCTTGGTAAACCTGGTAATCGGGTTCCCGGCATTGTCGTCGCTGCTGTTGTGGCGAACCTTCCGAACGCGATTGACGGCATTCTCGATCCGACAGAGGTTTTCAGTCCGCTGGGTTACACGGTCGATCTGCCGAAGCGAGAGTTGCGCGTGTTCGACTCGTCGTCACCCAGGCTGAATGTGAATCAACCGCCTCGTGATGGTGCTGTAGTGCGTTGGGTACGCGATGCGGGAAGTCACCGACCTTTTGTGAAACTGGGTGATGGCAGTCTTGCTTTGATCGATACCGGCTCGGGCTTTGGACTGGCTTTAAATCAGAGTCAGGTGGTTAGTCGCAGGCCGGCGCAGGCACGTCGATCCGGCGATTCGCGATTAAACCAGGATCTTGGCGGCGGACGTGTTCAGTCGCGCCGCATCTCACCGCAGACAGTCAACATCGGCGCGCTCGTTCTGA
>DATANW010000054.1:0-4995 GCA_036266055.1 Pyrinomonadaceae bacterium
AGACAGCCCAACCAAAGCCAACTCCAGCAAGATTATCTTTTTAATCCCGGTATAGAGCGGTTCGATCTCGCAATTCTCCGTCAACGCATGCGCGTCGGCGCAAGGTCCAGCGCCAGTAGAGATCGAGCTGATCCCCTGCAACAATGCGGCGCTCGAGTTGTTCGACCCGGCGTTTCCGATCGGTGGATTGAAGCCCATCGCACGATGCACGGCTTCGGCGATCTTCACCAGGCGCGAGTCGCGATTACCGGGGAGCACCGCCGCGGGCGATGACGAGATCACGTCGGTCTTCACCGTCATGCCTGCGCGTTTCGCTTCTTCGTCGAGTATCGCGGCGATCTTCTTTTCCAGGTCGGCAATTACTTCATTACTTGTCGAACGCAGGTCGAGCGAAAACCAGGCGTCGGCGGCCTTAGCGTTCGGCACCTCGGACCCGCCAAGCATGCCAATGTTCAGGTTTGATGAGGGATTCATCGGCACCGGCAAGTCATAGATGCGCGTAATCGCCCGCGCCATCGGCAACGAAGCGGAATACGGCGGCGTGCGCGAGCGGGTGTGACCGCCTGGACCAATTATGTGATGTCGATACCAGTTGATGCCGATTCCGGCGTACGTAAATCCTTCGTAACCGCCGTCGAGCGCGACGTAGTAATCGACCTTGCCTTTGTTTTGTTGCGTGTAATGTTTGGCGCCGGTCATTCCGGCTTCTTCGTCGATGGTGAATAGGAAAACGATGTCGCCTTTAGTTTTGATCTTCGCGGCGTCGAGCGCGCGAATGGTCGCGAGCAGCGCTTCGATGTTGCGGGTGTCGTCGCCGATCCCCGGCGCGTAAACGCGCCCGTCGCGCACGGTGGCTTTGATCTTGAGTCCGGGTTGAAAAACAGTGTCCATGTGCGCGTCGAAGACTGCGACTGGACCACCGCCCGTGCCCTTGCGCGTGGCGATCAGGTTGCCGACCTCGTCGTATCGCACGTCGAGCTTGTATCTTCGCAGCAGCGATTCGAGATAGCGCGCGCGTTCCTGTTCGTGTTTCGACGGCGCGTTGATTTCGGTGATGGTGATCCATTCGCGCAGGATCGCGTCGCGGTTTTTGTCGATATGTTCGAAGGCGGCTTGCACGCGCGCATCGTCTTGGACGGCTTTAACCTCGTCGGCAGGCGACGGCGACTGCGCCGCGACGCTAATTGACAGGACCAGCAGTGCCGGCAGAATTGATCGCATGAAATTCTCTTTTAAGATGGAATAGTAGACCGCCGTCATTCTAATATGCGGACGATGCAGATTTCGAATCGCGTTATCGACCCAGGCATTATTGTCTGTCTCTTTCTCATCGCCCTCTTCGCACCGCATTCAATCGCCGCCACGCAGACCGCGTGGCTGGTGGGCATGACGCTCTGGGTGCTGCGGTTCGCGTTCTTTCCTCGCCCGCGCCTGTTTCGGTCTCCAGTCGATTATGTATTGCTGGCGTTCTTCGTGTTGAGTGGGATCTCGGGGGTCTTCTCTTACAGTCCGCTCATTTCGATGGGAAAGATGCGCGCGGCGAGTCTGTTCACGATCGTTTACCTGGTCAGCCAGAACGTTCAATCGTTGCGTGTCCTGCGGTGGCTCGCGTTTGCGCTGATCGGTTCGTGCATGGTGAACGTCGTGTGGACCGCAGAACAACTGACAGTTGGGCGGGGTGTGAAGGTGCAGGGTGTGAGTGCGGAGAGCCCGTTGGCGAAAGCGATCTTTCATACGCGACTCGTAACTAAGGCGACGCCGATCGCAGATGGAGACATTGTTTGGGAAGTGGACGGTCGCCGCGTTGATAACCCCGATGAGCTGGCAGCCGCGATTGTGTCGGGGCAGGGCACCGTTGCGCGAGTGAGAATCTACCGAGTCGAATGGACACCGGAACTCGAAGTGCCGCGGACATTACTTACCGGAACAACTTCGTTAGAGCAGTTGGGAATCGCAAGCTGGACACGCGGACGCGACTGGCGCGCTACAGGTTTTTACGGCCACTGGACCACGTACGCGGAAGTGCTGCAACTGATCGCGTCGCTGGCGTTAGGCATACTTCTCGGATTGTCGCAAAAGCGAAGTGCCACGGGTTTGCTGTTGCTGCTTGCAGTCGCGGGCTTGCTTTTCGCACTCGCAATGACGGTCACACGCGGATCCTGGATCGGCTTTGCCGTGTCGGCAGTGGCGATGGTACTGCTCAGCGCTTCGCGGCGCACCCTTTTCATCCTTGCGGGTTGTGCGATACCACTCGTCCTCGCCGGAGTTTTTCTGCTGCAACAACGACGCAACATCGGCTTCTTCGACAGCAACGATCAATCGACCAGTTGGCGACAGATGGTTTGGAAAGAAGGGTTCAACTTGCTGGTTTCCAAACCGCGTCATCTACTCGTCGGCGTCGGGATGGATTCGATCAAGGGACACTGGCGCGAGTGGGGTTTGTTCGATCACGGTCGCCAGCCGATGGGCCACATGCATTCCAACCTTTTGCAGATCGCGCTCGAGCGCGGCGTACCCGCGTTGATTGTGTGGTTGCTGCTGTTTGTGATTTACATCCGGATGCTGTGGCGTTTGATCCGCCAGACGACAGACTTTCCGCGCGGACTCGCACTCGGCGCGCTTGGCGGAGCGATCGGGTTCTTCGCGAGCGGACTGGTCCACTACAACTGGGGCGACTCCGAAGTCGTCACCGTCTTCTACTTCATTATGGGGCTGACTTTGGTCGCGGAGCGGATCGCGTCCGCGGGCCCACAGAAACAATCCGATCGATGATCTTCGGATCGTCAGGCAGCAAGCCTGACTTCGGCAAACGCGGCGTTAGCGTCACCCAGTTGCGGTCCATCGCAAACACTTTACGAAACAGCGGCAGCGAGTCGTCGACGCGTCCCATGTTCACCAGCGCGACCGCATGCCAGTAGATCATCTCTGCGTTGTTCGGCACCAGCTTCTCCGCCGCCGAGTACTCACGCAGCGCGCCTTCGTTGTCTTTTTTCTCGACTGCGAGGTCTCCGGCGTTCATGTGATTATACGCGCGCTGCAATTTCACTAACCGGCGAAGCTCCTGCAACGGTTCGGGACTGTCGTCAACACGCAGATCGAAAGTGCGGTCTTTCCACGCCATTCCGGTCGGCTTGCCGGTCACCACGACGATCGCCGCAGATTGTCGTCCACGAATATCGCCGCCCGCAGCTTGCGCTGCATCGAGTGCGGCGAGCATGCGGTCGGCGAGATCGCCTTTCGTGTTTTCAAACGCGCGCGCCATCGCCGGCCACACTTTATCGTTGAGCATCAGGTTCGCCTGGACGGAAAAATTTGTGCCGACGATGTGACCCGCCGCTTGAATGTCGTTCTTTCCGGTCCACGCTTCGACGCGTCCCTGGGCGTCGATCATCGCGACTTGTCTGACTTCGCGTCCATCATCTTTCCCGAGCAACTCTTTCAGCGTGTCGGGTGCACTCTTGCCGCCGCGCATCATCTCGAGTCCGTTCTTGCCGTAACTCGGATCGACGAATGATTGCGTCGCCACCGCTCCGACGCCGGCTTCAGCCCACGCGACGATCGATCCAACCGAGAACCAGTGCGACTGGACGGCGACGCCCAACTCTCCAGTGTTCGGATCGCGCGCGACGATCGAGAATGTGTGCACGGGCCGCGCCGGCGTCGGTGGTTTTGGCCGCACCACATTTTCCTGAGCAACGGAAGTGAAGGCGAAGCCCGCTAAACTGACCATGAGCACGACGAGAATCAATACGCGCATCGGAACCTCCTGAGTCTCAAGAGACAAACGGATAGAAAGGCGTGTTTCGAAAAATCCAGAACGACAGAATGACGAAGAAGATGGCGTAGATAACTGACGCGGGCAAGGCATTCGGACGAGGCACGCCGCCGCGCATCACGATCACGGAATAACGAAGAAACGCGAAGAGAATAAACGGAATCGCCACCAGCAACAGCGGATTGAGCGTGAAGGCAGTAGCGAAGTGTCCGTGAAGAATTTGGTGTAGCGCGCGTGTCGTGCCGCACCCCGGACAAGTGAAACCAGTCAACGAACGGAATGGACAGGCTGGAAAGAAACCCGTTTTACCGGGCTCGAAAAGGAATAGATAAGCAGCCCCGGCGATTATCAGCGACCAAATTGCTAACACTGATGAGCGCCGGTACATCGTGATCCGTAAAGATCCCTGTCTTAAAACCAGCCCTTCTTGTTCTGAACGTAGGTTCTCACAAAATCTTCATCAGACTTAGTGAGGTAAATGATTCCCTCGATCAAACCGACGATACCTCCCGCGCCACAGGTCACGACGGTGATCGCGATCTGAATGAGGCCTTCGGTCGTGTAACCAAGAAAGAACTTGTGAATTCCCAAACTGCCAACCAGGATTCCAAGAATGCCCGCGACCAACTTCTTGTCGGCCCCGAGCGCTTTCCAATCAGTCATCTGCCCCGGAGGCGCAGACTGCATCGGTTGATATCCGCTACTGGCGGCAGTCAGTGGGGCCTGACAGTTCGTGCAGTATTGCGCCATCTCGTCGTTGATGGCGCCACATTTTGTGCAGTATCTGGTCATCTCGTTTCAACTCCGGCAAGGTTGACTTACATGTTGCCAAATATCGCGGCACCGCCAATCAGAACCCAGATAATCAGGTAACCGCCCCATCCAAGAAGCGCCAGTCCGATGAAGACGAAACTAAGGATCTTCGCCAGCTTCGAAGCCTGCATTGCTCCGGGGATGTCACCCGCCGCCACTTTGCCGTTAACTTGTGCAGCAAACACGATGCTGATGATTCCCAGCGGGAAACAGCAGACCGCTGAAATGATCGCCGGCACCAGATAGTTTGGAACGCTTGTAGTCGTACCGGTTGGGGGCGGGGGAGTCCATTCTTGAGACATTCGTTTCTCCTGAGCTAGTTTGAAGTATTCCGATATGAATTGTGTTTAAGCCGCGAAGGGCGCGCCACCTGGTCCAGGCGGAGGCGGTGGCGGCATCGGTCCAGC
>DATANW010000055.1:0-8848 GCA_036266055.1 Pyrinomonadaceae bacterium
TTGATAAACAATCTGTACGGTTTACCGGCTTCGATGAACCAGGTCTTCATCTCCAATTTGAAAGATGATGTGTTCCTGCCGTTCAAGACCGGCAACGACGTCACGCTTTATGCGGAGAAACACAACCTCGACCAGTACAACTTCTTCTTTCAGGACGAGTGGAAAGTCAGTCCAAACCTGACGTTGAATTACGGCGTGCGCTGGGAGATCAATCCACCGGCTAACACGTCGCCACAGGACAATGTCTTTGTCGCCGAGACGCCGATCGCCGGCACGCCGCTGCCCGCGGTTCCAAAGGTGGGCGATCCCGGCGCGGTGAATTTCGTGCGCGCCGAACACTGGTATGAAGGCGACTGGAAGTGGGCGCTTGGACCACGCATCGGAATTGCTTACAGCCCAGACTACAAATCAGGTCTCCTGCGTTCTTTCTTTGGCGAGAGCGGCAAGAGTGTGATTCGTCTCGGCTATGGCATTGCGTTCGACACGATCTCGTCGTTTCAGGTAACCGCTGCCGCCGGCCGGATCCCTGGTTTGGTCCAAAGCTGCACGACGTCGTATAACGCAACCGCAGGAGCTTTCACCACGATCACACCGGGCTGCGTAAATTCCCCGGACATCAACAAGACTCTCGCGGGAGGTTTTCCGACACAACTACCCGCACCTTCCGCCAAACCGTCGTCGCTGTTGAGGCCGCCGCAACAGTTACGAACCAACTCACCACCGATCACGGTCTTTGCACCCGAAATGAAATTGCCGACGGTGCACGAATGGAACTTCAGTTTGCAGCGCGAGTTGCCCTGGGGACTGGTGGCTCAGGCTGCATACATCGGACGTCGCGGACAATACTTGTTCATGGCGTATGACATCAACCAGGTCAATCCGGACAAGGTCCTGCCGTCGTTCCTGATCATGCAGCAGAACAGGGCGAAGGGCTGTGCTCCGGCAGGCACGGGTTGCCCCGCGGGTGTGACCGGCGTGGCGCCACCGTTGCTGTCGCAGTTGCAAACTCTCGGTGGTTTAAGCGCGACTGCGGCCGCGAGTTTTCTGAATTCCACGACGACGATCAGCGAGTTGGACATCAACGGCGCCGGCAGTTTTGCGCGCCGCATCGAAGACAACACGCTTGGTCTGAAGCTTCGGCCGAACCAACAGTTTGCATTGATCACTTATCTCGACAACAGTGGTGATTCAAACTATCACGCAGCGCAGTTCACCTTGCGCCGCCGGTTCAGCACGGGTCTCGGATTGAGCATGGCCTACACGTTTGGCAAATCGATCGACAATCAGTCGGTCGATCCGGTCGGCGCGTCGTCAGGCGGTGGCCTTTCAACCACCAACTCCCGCACGCCAACCGACATTCGCGACTTCCGCGAAGAGCGTGCGCGATCTGATTTTGATCGTACCCACGCCTTCACGGCAGCGTCCGTGTGGGAAGTGCCCGTAGGCCGCGGACGGCAATACTTCGCGAACGCCTCCGGAGTGGTGAATCAAGTTCTTGGCGGGTGGTCCATCAATACGATCTACACGTACATGAGTGGTGAGCCATTCGCGGTCCGCAGTGGAGCGTTCACGTCGAACGGCAGCCATGAGGGTCGCGCCGGCGTGCAGGCTCCGGTGAAAGCGCAGCTTCAGGAGCTGCCGGGTTCGCCGCTGGCTGGTCCGGTGTTGTTCAAACCGGTGAACGCGTTGACCTGCGGTGTGGATCTGACGCAAGCGTTCTGCATTCCGGCGCCGGGACAGAATGGCGCAGGCCGGAACATCTTCGTCGCGCCGAGTTATTGGAACGTCGACTTCGGTCTCATCAAGATGTTTCCGATCACAGAGCGCGTGAAGGTCCAGTTTCGAGCCGAGTTCTTCAATGCGTTCAATCACACGAACTTCGACAATCCGCGTGATGCGTCGACTGGATCGCCGAGTATCAGGTCGAGCGTATTTGCTTCGTCCTGCTGCGCGGGCGTCGCGCCGCCCTCTACTCAAACGATCGTCCAAACGGGTGAGGCCGCACGCGTGATCCAATTCGCGTTGAAGTTCCAATTCTGAGCCACCACGCACGACACAGACAAAAGCAGGTCCGACTTATTCAGTCGCACCTGCTTTTGGTTTGGGGAGATAAGTTGCGGTTAGAAGTTGTACTTCGCCGCAAACTGCACTTTCCGTGAAGTGCTGGTTGTGTTTCCCAGAACCTGACCGAACGAACCGCTGGTCAGAATCAGGTTTGCATCGGGCACCGCGAATGATGGAGTGTTGGTTACGTTTTGGGCCTCGACGCGAATCTCGAGGTCCTGTGTTTCGGAGAACCGGAAGCGCTTGCTTACGGTCATGTCGAGGTTAAAGAAGTTGGGCCCCCTGAAAAAATTCCGGCCAACGTTGCTTGGTTCACCGGCCGCGGGCACGAAGAACTTCGCGCGCTGCTCGGGGGAAAAGAAAACGTTGCGTCCGTTCTCGAGGACCATGCTGCCGAGGTTCGGCGAACAACCGTCACAGCTCGCCGGCGTGAATACGACTTGCGAGAGCGTGTTGCTGCCGGAGAACACCGTGAACGGACGTCCCGAGTAGTAGCGAATCACGCCCGCGATATTAAAACCACCCAACAGGGCGTCGGCAGTCCGACCCCAGCCGGCGCCGATGGCTCGTCCCTTACCAAACGGAAGATCGTAAAGGGCGTAGCCCTGGAAAGCATGGCGCCGATCGAAATCGGACGGCGCGTAGTTAAGATCGCGATCGTTGATGTCAAACGGGGTGTTCGCCGCCGACTGTCCGGTTCCGCCTCTCGTAATCAACGTGAACGCCGGATCGAAGGAGCGAGTATCTTCCGACTTTGCCAACGTGTAGCTGGCCTGGAACGCGAGTCCTTTAGTAGCGCGACGGCTCACCTGAATCTCGAGCGCGTTGTAGCGTGAACGATCGTTGTTGTCGATCACGTTCACTGCGCCAGTGAACTGCGGGTAGGGTTGGAAAAAGAAGGGACTGAACCCGTTGGCGATCAGCGTCATCACGCCCGGCTGGGCCGCAAACGATCCCTGCGTGCTCTGCGCGATGATGAATGCGGCCTGTGCCACCGCGCCTGCCGTCACGAGATTGGTCGTCGTGGTTCCGTTCGCGAGTCTGACTGGTCCGGCGAGTGACTGCCGCAACAGGAACTGCGAACCTGTTTCGCGAACGCCGTTCACGAGCGTCAGACCCGAGTGGCCCGCCAGCAGTTGATTGATGCGCGGGCTGTTTCCGGTCGTGCGCAACTGTTCGAAGTCCGCCAGGAACCCGTTCTTACGAATGTCTGCCTGGTTAACGTCGTAGCCGCCGTAAAGATCGCGACCGATGCGTCCGATGTAGTTCACTTCCAGCACGTTCTTCCAACCGATCTCGCGCTGGTAGCTGACCGAGAACTGGTGCGTTTTCGGGTTACTGAGCTCCGGATCGACGACGTTCAGCGAGTTGGTCGAGAAGGCAGGAGGTTGGCGAAACTGGAGCGGCGTAACGTCGTCTGAGTTCAGTGTCGGCACACCCTGACGCAGTAGACCACCATTCTGTCCGAACGTGTTGTCGGTCACCGCGCGGGTCAGGCCGGGAGCGCTTTGAAAGATAAACGAAGAGAAGAGAAACGTGTTGGTGCGATCGTAAGCAAGTCGATAGTTCGCACGAATCGAGCTCTTGCCGTCCCCCGTCGGATCCCACGCGATACCGGCCGTGGGAGCGAACAGGTAAAGCGAATCGTCGTACAACTTCCCTTCACCGAACTTGAACGCGTTGGTCGCTGGTTCGCCGACCGCGAGCCGCTGCTCCGGACGAAGGACGATGTTGTTCGGCGAGCGCGGCGACAGTCTCATCTCCCAACGGACACCAAGGTCGACCGTGAGATTGCGTCGCAACTTCCACGTGTCCTGGCCAAAGAAATCGTACTCGGGATACGACGCTGCGTAGTTGAAGCGCGTGCGGCCCGGACCAAAATGATTGTCGTCGATCGCGACGAAGGCCTGGTTGATCGTGCCGACGCGTCCGAGCAGATCGTTGATGACGCTATCGAGACGCGTGCGGTCCGCGGCGTTGATGCCGGGTACGAGCGTGTTGTTTCCAGCGGCGGTTCTGAACGATGCCGGGACCGGATTGATGCCCGTGCTCAGGAAGATGCGTTGGCGCGTTAACACGTTCGCGACCGCGCTGCGATCGTCAACGTGTTTCTGGAAACGCATGTTCGTGCCGAACTTGAACGCGTGTGAATTGCGAGTCCAGGAAAGGTTGTCGACAAATTGCCACGTCGTGATCGTGCGCAAGTTATTGATCGGCTCTTCAAGGTTCAACGGATCGTTCGGCACGTTGAGAATGACCGGCGGGTTCTCGCGCGGGTCGGGGTTGTTGAAGCTGAAGGTGAAACGATTGAAGCCCGTGACGAATTCGTTCACAACGTTCGGCGTCATGGCCCAACGATAATTGACTGCCAGGTTACGCGGCAGGCGATAGGTGTCGACAAAGTTCGGGATGCCGGGAAACTTTTGCAGACCACCGTTCGCATTGTCGCCGAGTGTGTTCTGCGCGCCGTGCGCCCAGCGGACATACATCGAATGATGGTCGTTGAAGTAGTGATCGATCTTGGTCGTGAAGTCGTACTGGCGCTCGGTCTGCGGCGCGACGAAACCGAAGCCGCCGACGTTTAGACCATCGCCTACGTTGAAGTTGTTCGGCAACGGAGTGACGCCGATCAGGAAACTCGTCGTCGGATCCAATCCGAGACCATTCGAGTTCGCCAAGACGTTGTAGGAGCCGATCGTCAGACCCGGAAGCGGGTTGCCATTTGCGTCGACTGACGGGCTCGTCTGCGTCGCATTGCGATTGACGCCATTGACGACGTAGCGATAGATGCCCGCGCGCGCTTGCGCCGTGTAGACGGTGCGGTTCACGAAGAAGCTCTGGCTCGTGCGCAGCAGCTGAAGGTTGGTGAAGAAGAAAGTCTTGTTTTTACCGCTGTAGTGCGTCGGACCACCTTCGCCGAACCACGGCAAATAGACCGGGCCGCCGAGCGAGCCACCGAAGATATGCTGCACAAACTGCGGCCGCTGCGCCTTGTTGATGATGTTGTTGTACTCGTTAGCATGGAAGCGCGGCGTTTGATAGAACTCGAAAAGCGATCCGTGGAAGTCGTTCGAACCTGATTTCGTAACGAGCGTGACCTGCGCGCCGCTGCTGCGTCCGAGGTCGGCGGTGAAGTTACCCGTCACGACCTGAAACTCCTGAAGCGAATCCGGGTTGGTGCGAATCGGAGTGAAATTCGATCCGCCGGCGCTGGTCTCATTGATGTCGATGCCGTCGAGCGTGAAATTGAATGCGCGATCGCGCGAGCCGTGAACGTGAATGCCGCCGCCGGTGTTCGCGCCGGTCACGACGCCGGGCTGAAAGTTGATGAACTCGAGAGGATTGCGGCCGCGGTTGCCGACGATCGGCAACGTCACGAGCGTGCGTTGCTCGACGGTGTTGCCGAAATTGCCCGAGCTGCTGGTCTGGACCGCTTCAGCCGTGCTGACGACTTGCACCGTCTCGGACAAGCCGCCGACTTCGAGCGTGAAATCGACGGTGAGTGGTTGATTGATGTTCGCGGTGTTGCCGACGGAGACAGATTTCTTAAAACCCTGCTTCTCGACGGACACCGTATACTTGCCTACTTGTATCGAATCGAAGACGTAAGTGCCGCCACTCGCCGTCTCCGTTGTAAGCGTGCTTTGAGTAGCTTCGTTGGTGAGCGTCACGACAGCCCCCGGGACCACCGAACCTTTTTCGTCGACGACGGTGCCTGTGACACGCGAAGTGGTGCCCTGTCCAAGCGCGACCGTCGCGAGACAGACCGTCAAGAGCAAGAACGCCAGAATTGGTTTTCTCATTTCATCCTCTCGTACTGAGAGATTGGCCCCCGGGGACGCCCAGGCCATCCTCAACTCAGTTTGTTTTTTTGAAGTAAGGGTTGAAACTGCAAAATTTCGGACGGATTATATCCACGTTCAGGAATAATGCTAGCTAAATATTGTTATTCTTTTCATAAAAAATACTGATGGTCGCCATTTTCAGTTCAGAGCAGTTCGACGAGCCGATCGAGACGGTAACCGCGGAGAGTTTTCGTGAAGTAACGTACGTCTTGGAGTTCGCCGAAGCAAAGGCTCTTGCCGGCAAGTACGTGATCGTGATGCTGAGTTATGAGGCGGCGCCGGCGTTTGATTCAGCGTTAATTGTGCATGAGTCGAATGGGTTTCCCCTGGCGTGGGCCGCAGTTTTTTCGGAGCCGGCAAAACACACGGCGATGGATGTCTCGATGAGTTCCGATTCGTGGTTACCGGCTGTTACTAAACACGAATACAAGGAATCTATAACACGGATTAAGAACTTGATTGGCGCCGGCGATACTTATCAAGTCAATTATTCCTTTCCATTGAATTCCTCGTTCACTGGAGATCCGCTGGAGTGGTATCACCAGTTACGCGCAGCTCAAACTGCAAACTACTCCGCGTACCTCGACCTGGGTCGCTACAAAATTCTCTCCTTATCGCCAGAGTTATTCTTTGAACGACGCGGCGATCACGTTGTGACGCGACCGATGAAAGGGACCGTGCAACGTGGACGCACAGCCGACGAAGACGAAGAGTTAGCGCAATGGTTGCGAACCTCGATCAAGAACCGCGCCGAGAACGTCATGATCGTTGACCTGCTGCGCAACGATCTCGGAAAGGTGGCCGTTGCGGGCGGCGTTCGCGTTTCTTCTTTATTCGATCTCGAACAGTTTGAGACTGTCTGGCAGATGACGTCGACTGTCGAAGCGACTCTTCGCGAAGGCACGAGTCTGTCGGAGTTGATGGGAGCGTTGTTTCCGTGTGGGTCGGTGACGGGAGCGCCGAAGATCCGCACGATGCAGATCATTCGCGAGCTCGAACGCTTTCCACGCCGCGCCTACACCGGAACAATTGGTCTGTTGCGTCCGGGCGGCGATTGCACTTTCAACGTCGCGATTCGCACTGTCGTGCTTGACACCGAAACAAATGTCGCAACGTGCAGCGTCGGCGGCGGGATCACGATCGACTCAACCGCCGCTGAAGAATATGAAGAATGTTTGATTAAGAGCAGATTCCTTACGCGGATTTAATTGTAAAGAAACACCTCGGCGCGCGCTCGTCGGAATTCCTGCAACGAATCGTTCCACGAATTCACGATCTGTCTCGCGGTCTCACCACGCTTGATCCGCTGAAGAGTGTCGGCATTTACCAATAGTCGTGAATAGCTATCGATCTTCCAATCGTTCGGATACAGCTTCCGCAACGCGATGGCCATTTCGATTCCCGTCCACAACGGACGAAACGCGTTGCGATCCGTGACGATGATGTTGACCCCGCCGCACTGTTCGTCCTTGAACACCGAAGCCTTCGGCGTGAACCGAACGGGGACGAAGCGAACGCCGGGAATAAATTGTTGGTTCAAAACCTCGGCCAGCTTGTCGCCCTGAATCCACGGCGCGCCGACGATCTCAAACGGCGTGTCGGTGCCGCGTCCTACCGAGACGTTCGTCGTCTCGAGTAGACCAACACCCGGGTAGAGCGTCGCTTCCGTCAAACTGCGCATGTTCGGCGAGGGATTGATCCACGTCAGGTTCGTTTCGTCGAACCACATCGAACGGGTCCAGCCTTCCATCTTGATCACGCGCACGTCCGCACCGATCTTGCGCTGGCGATTGAAGAGTTGGGCCAGCTCGCCGATCGTGAGTCCGTGACGAGTGGGAATGGTGTGATAGGAGGTGAACGAGAGTTTGTCGCTGTCCGCCATCGGTCCCTCCACGGCCATGCCGCCGATCGGATTGGGACGGTCGAGGACGAACACCGGGAGTTTAGTCTTCGCCGCTTCTTCCATGATGTACCCGAGAGTGGAGATGTAAGTGTAGAAGCGAGCGCCGACGTCCTGGATGTCATAAACCAGCGCGTCGAGATCTTTCAGTTGCTCTGCTTTCGGCCGTCGACTCTCTCCGTACAACGAGTAAATGGGAAGCCCTGTCGCTTCGTCTTTCGAATCAGAGATCTTTTCATCGGCGAGACCGCGAATCCCGTGTTCGGGGGAAAAGAGCGCGACGAGCCGGACGCCGGGAGCCTTGTTCAGCACGTCGATTGTCTGGCGGCCTTCGCGGTTGCGTCCGGTGTGGTTGGTGACCAACCCGATCCGCAACCCGGCAAGTTGTTTGAAACCGTCGCGTTCGAGCACGTCGATGCCGGTCAAGACTTTTACTGGAGCCGGCGCGTATTCAAGACTCGGCCCGAACAGTTGCTTGACCTGGACCACATTCGCGTACCAGTTCATCTGATCGCGCATCTGCGTCGCCACAGCGGGATCAGTAACCGAAGCCGCGACGATCGACGACACACGGCCACGCAGCGGTCCGACATCTCCCTTCCCGTCCGGATGCACACGATTACTCAGAAATACGACAAACATGTCGCTCGCGGAATCGAGCCAGATCGACGTGCCTGTGAAACCGGTGTGACCAAACGAGCCGAGCGGGAAGAGGTCGCCGCGATTGCTGGAAAAACTGGTGTTCATGTCCCAGCCAAGACCGCGTGTGCCGCCGGCGCTATTCACGATGTGCGGCGCGGTCATTTCGACAACCGACGCCAGTGAGAGAATACGGACGCCGCCGTATTCCCCGTTATTCAAAATCATCTGACAGTAGATCGAGAGATCGTTCGCGGTAGAAAACAGTCCCGCGTGTCCGGCGACTCCGTTCATTCGGTATGAGGTGGGATCGTGAACTTGACCACGAAGTATTTGTTCGCCTGTTTTCGCGTCACCCTCAAAGTTGGCTCCGAGATAGTTGTTTTGGCCTCTGATGTTT
>DATANW010000056.1:0-2352 GCA_036266055.1 Pyrinomonadaceae bacterium
GGTATCGCTTGCTCGCTGTTTTCCATCCGTGTTTAAAACCTGTTCATGAAGACCGGCGTCGCTCGTGCCGCGATGCGATCGTGTACGGTCGTGATTCCGGCAAACTGTTCTGACGCGCAGTCGATCCGTCGGTGATGGGCAACGTGCCGGGCACCACTGCTTCGCGTGCTTCGGCTTCGGGAACGTCGCGTCTATCGCGCACGCTCTCCTTCATCACTTTCTCTTGCAACATCATCACCGCGTGAATCAACATCTCCGGACGCGGAGGACAACCCGGGATGTACACGTCCACCGGAACGATCTTATCGACGCCCTGAACGATCGCGTAGTTATCGAACACGCCACCCGACGTCGCGCAGGCGCCCATCGAGATTACCCACTTCGGTTCGGGCATCTGATCGTAAATCCGGCGCAACACCGGCGCCATTTTGCGCGACACGCGCCCGGAAACGATCATCACGTCTGCCTGGCGCGGGCTGGCGCGAAACACTTCCGACCCGAAGCGCGCCAGATCGTTTCGCGATGATGTCGCATTCATCATCTCGATCGCGCAGCAGGCGAGTCCGAATGTAGCCGGCCAGAGCGACGACTTGCGCGCCCAGTTGATCAGCGAGTCGAGCCGCGTGGTCAACACTTCCGGCAAAGCTTCGGCAATTACGTTTTCCAGTCCCATAACAACTACCTGCCGTGTTTACAAACACGGACTACTTAAATACTTTACGCCGCGGGTCGTTGCTGTTGTAAGCGTCGCGATTCGAGATCGTGTAGTGCGCGCGCCTCGGCTTCTGCTTCACGGCGCGCTTTTTCACCCCAGTCAAACGCGCCCTTCTTAACGACGTAGATATATCCGGCCAACAACAACCCGACAAAAACCATCATCTCCAAATACACAAACCAGCGCATCGCCGGGCTCAGCGCCGCCAGCGACTTGAACACAACCGCCCAGGGCACTAAAAAGATCACCTCTATGTCGAAGAGGATGAACAGCATCGCGATCAAGTAGAACTTCACCGAGAAGCGCTCACGCGCAGATCCGACCGGATCCTTGCCGCATTCATACGGCATCAACTTCGTGCGCGTGCGCTTGCGCTGTCCGACAAACTGCGAGAGCAGGACGTTACCCACGGCGAAGCCACCCGCGACGACGAACATTAAAAGAATCGGCAGATAGTCGTAAAGCCGGAACGTCATTTACACGCACACCGCCACCTGCCGTTGATCGGTTTCGCTCGAAAACCAATCTTGCGCGGCCAGTGGCACTCGATCACGAGATTGAGAATCATTGTACAAGCGTGATGGTAGGCGAAGTGATCAAGGGTGTCAAGCAAGCTATCCGCCCCGAAATTCCGCACTAAAAATGCTGATTGACCGTGAAAAAATGCTTGTGTTACCGTTCAGCAAAAGGCCTTTCGAGCGGCCTTCCGTTAAGGGACTTACCTTGAGCCTGTGATAACCGGATTCAATACAGACATCGAACATGATGGCGTCGTCTATCATGTGCAGACCGAAGACAAGGGGCTTGACTCACCTATCATCCTTTCGCTGGTCTACGTGGGCGGCACGATCCTCGCCAGCAAACGGTCTCCTTATGCCGATCTGATCGAACAGGGCTTCAGCGACGAGGTGCTTGCGGAGCGGCTGAAACGGCAACACAAATTGATCTGCGCCGCGATCAACTCCGGGCGTATCAACGACCTCAAGAAAATGAGCGGCCGCGTGAAAGAGGCTCCGGAGAAGGTCGCCGAAGAGCCGATGATTGTCGCGGACACCGATGTTTCCGAGGAAGTCGAGGCTGCGAGCACGCCACCACCGATCGAAGAGTTTGAGTTCGATTATGAGATGACTCAGCAGTGGACGCCTCCGCCACCGAGGGAAGAAGTCGAGGAAGAAGAGGCCGAAGAACCGGCAGAGCCGGTGGTTGTCTCTGAAGAGTTCACAGACGAGGTTATTGAAGAAGAACCGGTCGAAGAAGTTCTACCCGACGGGCTCGCCATTACGCTGCTGGACGACGACGAAGAGTTTTACTCAGGCAAGGCTTACACACTGCGCGTGCTCATCACCAATCGCCTCCGCGGCGATGAGAAACCGCTGGCGAACGCGTCGATCTCGATCAAGATTCTGGGAACGACTTTCCGTCCTTTGATCTATTCGTTGAAAACCGAGAGCGATGGAGTGGCGAGCGTCGCGACCGAGATCCCGCAGTTTTCATCCGGCCGTGCGGCCGTGCTGGTGCGCGCCGTCGTGAAGGACCAGGCCGCGGAGCTGCGCCGCATCATTCATCCCGCCGCCTGAAGAGGCTCAACCTTGCGCGTCTACATAAACGGTGAAGCCCGAGAGTTCTCCAGTCCACTT
>DATANW010000057.1:0-1890 GCA_036266055.1 Pyrinomonadaceae bacterium
TTCAGTCGCACGATTGACGCCGGGCATCTATGGCTTAACGTTTCGTAAACCCGGCTTGAGTATTGGAACGATCGAGGACGTCGAGGTAAAAGCAGGGAAGACCCGTACACTCGGCGACAGGCTTTTACTCACGATCGACGAGGGGTCGATCGCTTTTCTCAGTGGCTCAGTCTTCAGCGCTGACGGCCGGAGTGTTCCGGGAGCGAAAGTCGAGCTTGCCCGAATACTCGACGACGGAAGTGCCAAGAAGATCGACGGACGGCTCACGACCGAGACTGGTTCATTCAAGTTTCGGCTTTCTCCCGACGTCGCGAAGTACCGCGTTAGCGTCAAGGCCGAAGGCGCCGAACTCGTGACCAAAGACGTTGACATCGACGGTGCTGCCGTTTATCGCGTCGCGCTCAACTTACCCTCAAAACCCCGGTGACTGAAGAGACAAGAGAAGAGTTTCTAACAGCCCGACAGCTTGCGAAGCACCTGCAAGTCAGCGAATCGACTGTGCGACGGCTCGCCGCCAAGCGCCGCATTCCATCTGTCCGGTTAACACCCCGGATCATTCGTTTTCATCTCGACGCTGTGCGTGAGGCGTTGGAAGTTCCACGCCATCGCATTCGACACGGTGAGTACACCGAGCGTGTCGACGACGCGCAAATGTCCTTTGAGGATCTGCTGGTGCTGAGTTAGGCCTTCCGGCGTGGCGTTGCCCGCGCCGCGTTGAATTCCACCCACTTGTCGCCCTGCTTGACGTAGATCCGCGGCTCACGAATCTTGAATCCCTTTCCGAATGCGGGATTGGCAGCGAGGAATTTCTTCACCGTTGACTGATCGCCCGTCGCAACACGCCACTTGCCCTCTTCGCGAACGAGATACTGCTGCGCCTCGATCTTGCCTTCGGCCTGGATCGGATTAACGACGCGTCCGTACAGCGTGGTGTCGACGACTGCGAAGTTGCCGGATTCTTTGATGGCGCCGATGTCCATGCGGTCGAGTTGGTAGAAGCCCTGAGCGCGTTGCAGCGCGCCGACGAAGCGTTCGCGCGACATGCGAGTGCGCGCCGAGCTCGGCAACACATCGTAAAGAGCGCTGTAATTACCAGACTTCAGTTGCTCGAAAACAGTCTGCACCGTGCTTCGAACTTCGGCTTGTGAGGACATGGCCACCTCCGGCGTCAAACCAAGAAACGCGATCAATACGAGAAAGCTAAGAGTCTTCTTCTTCATTGTCTTTAAGTTTTTGTTTCAACTGCACGCGGTAACTCAGAATCCACGCGACTCCACCAATCGCCGCCGCGACAAAAGCGTTGTCGTAATTGGTCGTGTAAGAGAAGTACAAAGCTACTACGCCACAAACTGCCGCCGCGATCAACCAAAACGTCTTCACTTAACAGTTACCGGCAACGTCAAATCCATCGTACCGGGAGCATAACAGACCTGATCGTCACATGCCTGGACGCGCAATTTGGCTGAAAGGTTGTGTTCGCCGGGTTTGGCGGTCTTCGTCGCGGTGAGGCGCACCTTGAGATCCGTCTCGCCTTCGTAAACCGAGAGCGGCCGCTCTTCGAACGAAAACTTTTTCTGCAACCCGTTTGGATAAGTGATGAAGTCAACCGAGACTCCGGCGGCCGATGTGAGATCGAGTTGCGTCGCGATCAGGTAAGGGAGACTCGGAGGGTTCGCGTTTACGTGATAGCCGTCGGTGATCTTGAGTCGCACAATCGCATCGCCCGATTCACCTTTCGTAATGCTCGTCACGATAGGCGTCGCTTTGACAACGCCGACCGATGTAACTCCGGGTTTCTGCTGATCGCTGTTTGCAGGTGGTTGAGATTTAGCACACCCAACCACCAGCAAACACAGATAAAGACTAATCGCCAGCGGGAGTCGAAAGCGC
>DATANW010000058.1:0-34462 GCA_036266055.1 Pyrinomonadaceae bacterium
CGATCCGTTGACCGGACCGATCCGGTTGCGTGCCAACTCCGGTTCTTCGATCTATCACTCGATGCAAGCAAGCTTCGAAAAACGACTCAGCCGCGGCGTTAGCGCTGGTGTTCACTTCACGTGGAGCTCGTTCATCGACACCATGTCAGAGATCTTCAACAACTCGACCTCCGAGATCGCGCTGGCCCAGGATCCATACAACCGCCGGCTCGACCGCGGCAGGTCATCTTACGATCGTCCGCTGCGATTGGCGGGGAACTTCGTTTACGAGTTGCCGTTCTTCATGGACCAGAAAGGTTTCACCGGTCGCGTGCTTGGCGGATGGCAGCTCAATTCCAACTTCAACTTCCAGAGCGG
Organism: Pyrinomonadaceae bacterium; assembly: GCA_036266055.1. GTDB lineage: Bacteria > Acidobacteriota > Blastocatellia > Pyrinomonadales > Pyrinomonadaceae > PSRF01. The sequence goes on from DATANW010000058.1 coordinate 358, forward strand.
CGCTCCATTCTCGCCATTGAATCCGACGGACATTTCCGGGACGCTCGGCGGTCTCGCTTCGGCCATTGGCATTGCCACGCGACCCAACATCAACACGAATCTCGACATGTCAAGAATGAGTGTCGAGGAGCTATTCAGGTTACGTGGAACGCCGACAACCGCCGGCAACGCGCTCTTCAAGTCGTTGGTAAGCGGACAGCGGATCGGCGATGCGGGGCGCAACATCCTTCGCGCCGACGGTCTCAACAACGTTGATTTCGGCATTGTGAAGAACACGAACATTGGTGAGAGTCAGCGGCTTCAGTTACGCGCTGACTTCTTCAACGCAACCAATACACGTGACTTCGGGACGCCGAATTCAATCGTGACGGCAGCGGGCTTCCTGCGCCAATGGGATACTGACGGTGGTAACCGTCGCATCGTCGTCGGCATCAGGTACGTCTTTTAGTTCGGCTTACGCCGTAAAAAAGAGAGCGGCAAAATGGCCGGGCCGTCGGAAGTAACATTCCGCGGCCCGGCTGTTTTTACGTCACGGAGCTTTATCCGTCGGAAGGCGGGGAGTATCATTCAACTCCGCTGGAAACTCTCATAAGGAGAAAACGCCATGAGATGGCTCGGCATGAAATGGCGCGTCATGGCACTCGGCTTTGCGCTAACGGCCACAGCTTCTATAGCGCAGACAGTACAGTCTCCGCCCGATCCATCGAAGCTGGAGGTGATGAAGTTCAGTTGGGGTAAAGAACGTATCGGCTGGGAAAAGGATCCGTTCGGTGGTCCAATCGAAAACTTCGACGAAGTGCGCGCGCGCACGCGCAACGAGAGAAGAATCGACGAGGCGAAGCGCGGTGGGTCCGCCGAGGTTGACAAGCTGAAGCGAGAAGCAAAAGCGGACGCAGCAAACATCGAGGCCAAACACAAACAACCGCCATCGCGCTACGTTTTTGTCTACAAAACGACTGTCAAAAACCTGAGCGACAAAGCAATCAAATCGATCGACTGGGACTACGTGTTTTTCGAACGCGGCACTGAAAATGAACTCGGACGCCGCGAGTTCACCAGCGAAGAAAAGATCTCTCCCGGTAAGTCGAAAGAGCTCACTGTTACAATAACCAAGCCGCCGACGCAGACGATCAGCTTGACTGCGCTCAACACCGGCGAGCGTGCATCGTTGGACGAACGCGTGGTAATCGTCCGCATCGATTATGCCGACGGCACAAGCTGGCAGCGGCCAATGTGATTGCTATGATTCGACCTGCATCAGTAGAAGACGCCGAGACGTTGACGAAGATCGCGCTCGACGCCAAACGTTATTGGGGTTATCCCGAACACTGGATCAAGCACTGGGAATCCGACCTCACCATCTCTCCCGATTTCATTCGCGACAATCATGTTTACGTAGCCGAGAAGGACCGCGAGATCCGCGGGTTCTATGCGCTGTGTGTGACCGGAAACAAAGCTGAATTGGAGCACATGTGGGTCACGCCCGAATCGATCGGCACCGGCATTGGCAAGGAACTGTTTCTCGATGCGATGGATCGTGCGACAACACTCAGGGTCCGCGAGATCGAAATCTCAGCAGACCCGAATGCTGCCGGGTTCTACGAACGAATGGGGGCGTCGCAGATCGGCGAAACCGAATCCAGCATCGATGGGCAGGTGCGGAAGCTGCCGCGGTTAAGAATCGAACCCTCCTCTTAAATTATCCGGACGACGTGGACCAGGATCAGGCCGCGGTGATTCACGTGGTGACTCACTGCGTGGCGACTCACTGCGCGGTGGCGGATCGTTACGCGGCGGCGGATCATTACGCGGCGGCGGATCGTTACGCGGTGGCGGATCGTTACGCGGCGGCGGATCGTTACGCGGCGGTGGATCGTTACGCGGCGGCGGATCGTTACGCGGCGGCGGATCATTACGTGGTTGCGCTCGTTCCGGTGGTTCAGGCCGCTCGTAACGCTGCGTCGGGCGTTCAATCCGTGGTTCTTCTCGGGGTTCAGCTCTGGGTTCCGGGCGCGGTTCGGCGCGCGGTTCGGCTGGCGGCGGCGTTGGCGGAGGTTGGTCCACTCGCGGTGCGGCTTCGGTTCGCGGCCTGGGAGCAGACTCGATCCCCGGCTGACGCCTCATCGGTTTCTCGGCGTCATCAGGCATCGAAGGCCGCACGATGCGCGTCGGCATCGGACGGTTTGCAGGTTCAGGCCGGTTGACCGCACCTGACGGTGGCGCTTGAGGTTCTGTTGGCGCAGGTTCAACGGGCGTGTTTTCTGCGGGCGCATTCGGCGCGTTGCCGGCCGGTGCGTTAGGCGCGTTACTGCCGGGCGTCACCGCAGGTGTTTGCGAAGTTTGAGTTGGTTGCGTGGGGCGAGGCTCTCTGTTGCGATAAATGCGCGAACGGCGGAGATCGTCATCGAGTGGACCATTGCCGTCGCGATTCGCGGCGCCGGTAGGCCGTTCCAAGACTTCCGGACGCGGACGCCGCCCACGACCATCCGGTGGATTACCATCGGCCGTCGGCGCCGACGGAACACTGCCCGCCAATCCCACTCGCGGCGGCAAGTTCTCGACTTCAGGTTCCGAATCGATCACTCGTCTCGCAACTGGTTCGTCAACCGGATGTCCTGGTTCGTTGCCGAACGTTCGTCGCGGCACTCTCGTCACACCGCGCCAATCGATGTCGCGACCGTTAAGACGCCCTCCGGGCTCGCGACCTTCACCTTCGCGTCCGTCACGACCATTACCCTGGCGCCCCCCGCCCGGGTAACGACCGTCACGTCCATCACCGTCGCGTCTACCACCTGCATAACGTCCGTCACCATCGCGTCCGCGACCATCACGCCCACCGCCGCCATAATTCGGATGGTAACGTCGATACTGTCGCGAATACGGATCGCGCTGGTAGTACGACAGCGGATACCAGCAGATATTGTCGCCAAATGAAAAACTGAAACCGACAAACGCGACGAGCGCGGGTCGCCACCAGCTTCGCTTCCTGTAGTAATGGCTGCGCGGCACCCAGCACCAGGCGTTGTTGTAGAAAACCCAGCGACCGTAGTGATACGGCGCCCACCCCCACGGTTCATATCCGACCCACGTCCAACCGTACGGCGGACACCACGTCCAGTGACCGTATCGATACGGCGCCCAGTCGCTGAACGCGTTGATGACGCTCGCGTGCGGACGCCAGACCCAACCGTATTCACTCGAGTTGCTCCATTCGCCGTAACTATCGAGATCTTCTGCGCCCCAAACGTATTCGTCGTAGTACTTGTCTGTCTTAGTGAACCGTTGCGCGAGATAACGCTCGCGATCGCCGACCCACTCGTCAATCGCGTCACGTGGTCCGGCGGCGAGCAGGTCCCAATCGCCGGCGTTCTCGCCGGTCGCGACGACTTCCGCAGCGCGTCCGTCGCGCAGCGAAAATCCTGAAGTGTCTGAATAGATGCGGGCGAGGCCACCGTCACGCACCGTCAACCGAACACGTCCCAAACGCGGCACGTCGATGCGATAAAGACCATTCTTCTCGACCGCGAGTGTCGTTCGCGGCGCGTCGACTTCGAAGAACTCGCGATTGCGGTCGAGCTTCGCGATACGAACAACAACGGAACCTTCAACGACGCTCAGTGCCGTTCCTTCGTCGCGCAACGTGACGATGCGCAGCGTGGCGCCGGGCGCGAGGCGGACGAAGTTGCGAGAGTCAAACTGAATCTCCAGTTGGCTGTCCTTGCCGGTGGCCAGCGTGTCGCCTTCGACGACGGGATAGTTCAACCGGACGAGTTCCCATTCCTTGCTCCCGTTACGTTTGAGGTTTACCTCGCCAATCATCAGGCTGACGCGCACGACGCGAGCCTTGACATCGTAGTCGTCGGGCTCGTCGTCGCCAGCGTCCTGAGCGCGGGCAATGGTGGCAGTGATGTTTACGGAGAGAAGGATCAGCAGCAGAAAAAGGAAGGTGTGGCGTAGTCGGGAGACTGGCATGGTAGTACTCCTCTATTCAATTGTTACTGAACGTGAGAGGCGACTTAGGAATGCGGTGTCTGGTGACCGCTTTGCTCCGCAGTGACGAGCACTAAGCGACAACTTTTTGAGATTAACGGCCGTGTCAAGAAGCGCGTTACTGCGAGATCAAAGCGGCGACCCGGCACCGCATTCGGAAGAGGCCCATCGGCTCATCTCGATGGCTGCAAGGCAGCAAAACGTATGCCTGTAAATGACAGAAAATGGGCGGGATAAAAGGATTTGAGAACTCTCAAGCGCGTTTCTTCAACGTCGCTGTCCGGAAGATACAGTCTTGAGAAATCTCAAATTTCCTCTGGTCGATGTGTGAGAAGTCGATCGACGATCGTCTCGACGAGAGCGTGCCTTAGACCGTGCACCGCCAACACCATTTGGTGCGAGAGCGGATCAAACTTCTCCCGCAAAGGCGCAAAGGTGCCAAGTAAATCCAGGTAATGCCATTGTTCAAGTGTCCCTAAGAAATTCTCGTCTGACCTTTGCGTCTTTGCGCCTCTGCGTGAGATGTGTGCGATACCTAGTCCTTCGCGCCGGCTCGTCTTAATCGCGCGCGCGGATGATGTCGATTGTAGGCCGAACGCAGGTGGACGTCCGTCATGTGGGTGTAAATCTGGGTTGTGGAAATGTCGCTATGACCGAGCATCGCCTGAACGGAACGTGAGTCGGCGCCGTGTTGCAGGAGATGAGTAGCGAAACTGTGTCGCAGCGTGTGAGGCGAGACGTTCCTGATTCCGAGGCCTTCGGCGTAACGCTTGATCATCGACCAGGCGACGTGACGCGTGAAAGGCTTGCCACGATGCAGGAAGATCTGGGGCAACGAGGACTTGCCGTATTCAGCCTTAACCGCCAGGTACTGTTGCAACCAGTGAATCGCGCTCTTGCCGAGCGGCACGCGACGCTCTTTACTTCCTTTGCCATGACAAACCACGAGCCCAGCGAGTAAATCGACGTCCGACTGTTTCAGTGCGACCAGTTCCGACACGCGCAGCCCGCTGGCGTACATGATCTCGAGGATGGCGCGATCGCGTATGCCTTCCGGTGTGGAAATGTCGGGCGCTGCCAGCAGGCGGTTGATCTCGTCTTCGGTGAGAAACTTCGGCAAATAACTGAAGCGCTGCGGTGTGTCCAAGTCCTCCGCTGGATGTGACTTGATATGTCCGTCGAGCATTAGAAACTTGAAGAAACCGCGGGTCGCACTGACAGCGCGCGCGATCGAGGTCGGCGCCAGTCCGTCGCGAGACAAGCTGGCGATCCATTTGCGCAAGTCAGCACGCGTTAGTTCCGCGATCTGCTTTCCGTTTCCGCTCGCCCATTGTTGCAAGCGTGTGAGGTCGCGTTCGTAACTCTCGAGCGTGTGACGCGCAAGACCCTTCTCGACCTGAATGTAAGTCAGGAATTCCTTCTTAAGATCCCGATCCACGGCACACAGATTACATCAAATCGTGTTTCAAGAATTTCTTATTTACTACTGACCTTCCGCAATTGGGAGACTCATGTAAAAAGAAAATTTTTTTGATTTTATTTACTACTGATCTCCCGCAAGCGGGAAACACATTTTTTAGGAAGATCATTCGTAGCGCAGGCACTCGATCGGATCGAGTCGTGAGGCTTTGCGCGCGGGCCAAACACCAAAAATCAAACCAACACCGATAGAAACTGTGAGTCCCGTAATCACCGCCCACAGAGGCACCGACGCAGGAATACTCGGAATCAAGATCATAAGCAGCTTACTGATGCCCGCCGCCAACAACACGCCGAGCACCCCGCCAAGAAACGTCAGCATCATCGCTTCAAACAAAAACTGACGCACGATATCTCTGCGCCGCGCCCCAATCGCTTTGCGCACTCCAATCTCCTTCGTGCGCTCGGTGACGCTGACGAGCATGATGTTCATCACGCCGATACCGCCCACGAGCAGACCCAAACACGAGATCGCGATCGCAACCAGGCCGATCATCGCCGTGATGCTGTCAAACTGTTCGATAAACTTGTCTGCCGTCTTGATATCGAAGTTATTCGGATCGCCAAACTTCACGTTCCGCCGCCGCCTCAGTATCTCTTCAGACTGCGTCAACGCTTCCATGACCTGACCCGTTTTACCGCGGATGATCATCATCAGGTAGCCCTTACCCGGCGCGAGCTTCTGGGCAGTCCGAAACGGAATATAAACGGCGTTGTCTTCTTCGTTCTCGCCGAAGAACCCGGCCTTGCGTTTTTCCAACACGCCGATGACTTCGAAGTTGTAGCCACCCATGCGCACCTGCGTGCCCGCCACGTTGTTTTCCATTCCGGGAAAAAGCGCCTCAGCGGCATTCACGCCGATAACCATCACGTTCGCGCGTTGCTGATCGTCGAGCTCGGTGATGTAACGGCCTTCCCTGACGGCGACATTCGTAAGGTCCGCATGGTTCGGCGATACGCCTTGCGTATTTCCCCAGCGATAGTTGCGTCCCTGGTAGGTGATGTTGTCGTCGAAAGGTCCGCCGCCGTAGCCGACGTTTGGCGCGAGCCAGGCTACGTCTTCAACCGCCGGCGCCTGGGCCTTGATTGCTTCAGCATCGGCGACCGTAAGCGGTTTTCTTGTTCGTTCGGAACGATCTTCTCCCGTGCGCGGACCGGTCGAGAGATGAAACGCATAGATGTTATTCGTTCCATACTCTTCGATCATCGCGACGATGTTTTGCCGCATGCCGGTGAGGATGGAGGCGATGCAGATCGCCGTCATCACGCCGATGACGATACCGAGCACTGTGAGAAAGCTGCGGAACTTGTGGCCCCGCACGCTGTCCACGGCCATCCCCAGCGTCTCACGCACCATTCCTTTTGGGAGTCGAAGCTTCATCGTCGATCAGGTCGCGTGCGTCAGCGCCAGGATCGGATCGAGTCGCGCCGCTTTAAATGCCGGGTAAATGCCCGCGATCATGCCGACCGCGGTCGACACAATTAACGCGAGCAGAATATAGAAGATCGTGATCGTCATCGTGATCGACGCCAGCGCGGTGATTAACGTCGTGACTCCCCACGCGGTGAGAAGTCCGAGTATTCCGCCGAGCGCGCAAAGGATTGCCGACTCGATCATGAACTGCGACAGAATCTGACGCCGCGTGGCGCCGACTGCTTTTCTGAGTCCGACTTCAAACGTCCTTTCGGTCACGCTCACCAGCATGATGTTCATCACGACGATGCCGCCGACGATCAGTGTGATCGCAGTGATGGGAATCACAACTGTCGCAATCATCGTGGTGAACTCGTCGATCTGATTATTCAGCTCTTCGACGTTGACGAGTCCGAAGTCGTCTTCTTCGTTGCCGTTGAGCCGGTGTTTTATGCGCATCGACACGCGGGCGTCTTCGATTGCCGTGTGAAACGTTTCGCGGGCGCGCGTCTTGCCGTGGATCTGTAGGCCGTTGCGACCGAAGATCTGCATGTGCGTCGTGACGGGAATGTAGATGTGACGGTCGAAAGAGTCGCCAAAGAACGAGCCTCGCTTCTCTTCAACGCCGACGACTCGCAGCGGCAGTCCGCGGACTTTCAGGATCTTTCCGATCGGATCCGTGTAGGGGAAAAACTTGTCTTTGACGTCTCCGCCGAGCACGCAGACCAGGGCGGAGCGCCCGACATCGTCGTCGGAAATGAAGCGGCCGGACTCGATTGTCTTGTCTTCGATGTCGGCCATGGTCGAGGTCGCGCCCATCACGCGCGTGCCGGGAAACTCGATGCCGTCCTGTTTAAGGTCGACTCCGGCGCCGGTCGCCGCGCCGACAAAATCGCACGTCGCGCAGTGATCGCGGACCCACTCGTAATCGTCCCAGTTCAACCTTTTGTTCCGCCGGTTAAGACGTTCAAAGGTCTCGTCGTCCATGTCGCCGCTGAAGGCCATGCGGGCGATCATGAAGTGATTGCTACCCAGCACTTTCGAGAGTTTGTCGATGATGTAGGTGTTGAGACCGCTGATCGAGGCGCCGACGGTGACCACGGAAGCGACGCCGATGATGATGCCGATGAGAGTCAGGAACGCGCGCAGTTTGTGCGCAAAGATCGACTGGAGAGCGATCTTCAGGGCGTCAGAATAAAACGAGAAAATGGCTTTCATGGGAACCCGGCGGAGCGTCAAATCCGGTGGCTATACGCCCTCAAAAGGCGTGAAGTTCAACCGGAAACCCTTCACTTAGACAAGACGCATCACGCCCAGGTTCCATTAACAGAGAAAAAAAGATCGCTAATTTTTCTTCCACCGATGAGACTCACGCTAGCGGACTGCGGGACAGCCTAAGTCATCTCGGCAGCGGCGTCAGCGTCCTTGATCGTGAACTTTTCGGCCCAATTCACCCGCCCAGTCACCTGCATCACCACGAAAAGCGTCAGAATCGAACCTATCGTGATTGCCAGTCCCGTAAATCCCTTCAGGAAGAAGGCGTACGAGAACATCACGAGGTAAATAAACTGTGCCAGCGCCGCCTCTCGGCTCGCAAACCGAATTCCGACGACGAGACGCAGATAACTCACGACGAGAAAGATCGAGACAGCCGCAGCGATAGCAAACGACGCGTGAATCGAAATGTGATCGACGAGGTAGGCCAACAGCAGATGGAAAGAGAAGAACGCGGCAGCGAGGAAGAAATAATTCATGGGGTGAAGGTCGATGCCGCGCATGGTTGTGATGATCAGCATGAGGAAGAAAAAGAAGAAGAGTGACACGGGGGCGAAGAAACTGATTCTGCCGGCGAGCGGGCCAGGCTGGAGTTTTTCCGGCATCGCCATCGCGATCTGATAACCGGAGAGCAGGTTCCTATACGACCACGTCAGGTTCCAACCATCGCCGGTCTCGCTCTTTTCTGATGGCGACAGCGTGTTATCAGGAAAGTCGATATCTTTGAAATTCGTCTTCATGTGCAGAGTGAAATCGCGCACTTGCGAGACGTCACTGCCGCCGAAGCCGTAGCGCCATTCGTTGAGTCCCTGCGAGCTGTAGCCGACCGTGAGTTTCGCGACGTTGTTGGCGCCGATCTTCACGATGCCGCTCGCCGTGTTATTGCCGGTGCTCAGCGTGACCGGCTTTCCGTCGACCATGAAAGTCAGGTTGTCGTAGATGGCCCTCGTCGTTGGAAACTTCAGATCGAATTGCACGGACTGCTCCGCCGCGCTGGGATTGCGAAACGTGTAGTCGCCTAAAAAATTAACTTTGTAAGTGCTGTACCACAGCAGGCCTTTTTGCCGGTGGCCCAGGTTGAGGTCGACGTCAATCTTGCTGCTTTCCAGCGGGACGTTGATGACATTCTCGTCCGTCACGATCTTCGAGACGTACACGCCGTTCTCAACTACTTGCGCCGGCCTTTGCGTGTAGGTCTTGAAAAACGCAGTTGGCGGCGCCTGGTTGTGTTCGGTGCCCCAGGTCGATTCGACTCGGTCTGCAGACGCGAAGCTCGAGTCGTACGTTCGCGTAAGAATCGTGCCGCCGAGAATGACCCACGCGATGCTCGTGAGTATGAAGATGAAAACGATGGCGACGATTCTCTTGGTCATATCGGTGCTCCCTTGCGTGTTAATCCATTTGTCAGAGTCGATTTATCAGAATCGATTTGTCAGGCCTTTGTCTTGGCTGAAAATTCTGGTCCAGCCCCGGCGACCGCACAATGTGGCGATCCACAGAATGCGTCTGTCATCTCCACGTCCGGAAAAGATCCGCGTCCAAAGAAAATGTGGCGGGCGACGCGGCTCAACAACGGCACACGCAGCACAGCGCAACCGAGTTCCACTAATTGAGGCCGGCGAATTGTCGAAGCAATGCGACGCGCCCACAGACGAGAAGCGAACCTCGATCGAAAAAGACTTCCGGAGTAAGCGTTCAGAGTTTGCGGATCGTTAGTCGACAGATACTCCGCGACTACTTTCGCGGCGAATGCTGACAGGCGCATGCACGGATCGAGGCCACCTGCCGTCAGTGGCGATACCGCACCCGCCGCATCGCCGATCAGGAGTCCACGTGTGTTCGCGATGTTTTGCAGTACGCCGCCGACGGGAATGTAACCGGCGCGTCGTTCGATCTGTGTCGCGTGACGCAAGTCGATCAGCTTCGCGACGCGATCGCGAAACGCTTCGAGCGATGAAAGCGGATCAAATCGAGCTGCATAACCGCCGACGCCGAGATGCGTTTCTTCGCCGTCGTAGGCGATCCAGCCGATGTAGCCCGGTGCGAGTTGCGGATCGAGAAAACAGAGCAGCCGGGGTGGTCCATCGAGCACTGCGCCTTCGTAAACACTTTCCACGCCTACGATCCACTCGCGATTCAGATCCAATTCGAGATCGCGAGCGACGCGCGAATGTGCGCCATCGCCGCCGATGAGATAACGGGTCGTGATCGTCTGCGGGTGCGTTGGCGATCCGAGTTGGATCATCAGCTTGCCGCCGCTGCCTGAAGCGCCGAGATAACTTGTATTCGGCAACCAGTGGGCACCCGCATGCAGGCACTGCTGCAAGTAACGTTCGTAGAGTTGGCCCATGCGTCCGATGCGAAACTCGTCGTGTTGACTGACGAGCTCGAGCGAACGAAGCGCGGGTGAGTAAAGCGAGACGTGTTTGATAGGTGGACCCAGGCAGTCGTCAGGAATGTCGAAGTCGACCAGCGTGCGGCGGACGAAGATGCCGGTGGTGTGGATCTTTTGATCGAGAGTATTTTTGCGATCGACGAGTAGCACGGTGACGCCTTGCCGGGCGAGCAAGCGGGCGCACTGAAGACCCGCGAGTCCGGCCCCGATAATGGTCACGTCGTAGGAGTTCATGGGTAGCGCGGAAAGTTCTTTGTTTCGCAAAGTCGCGAGGCAAAAAAAGAGACGGGCGGGCGCTCGCGGCGTCCGCCTAACTGTTTCGCATTTGTTTGATCAGCGATTCCATGTGGCTGATGTAGCTCTCGAGCGCACTGCGGCCGGCGGCGGTTAGCTTGTATTCCGTCTTCGGCAGGCGGCCTTCGAAGAACTTGGTGCAGGAGATGTATCCCGCCTCTTCGAGCTTGCGTGCGTGCACACTGAGATTGCCGTCGGTCGTATTCATCAGGTTCTTCAGATCGCTAAAGGTCAACGACTCGTTGGCGGCGAGCGCGCTGATGATTCCGAGTCGCAAACGCTCGTGGATCAAGCGGTCGAGGTTCGGCGCAGCGCTCTTCTCTTTTGCCGGAGACGATTGCGCGTTGGGGACTTCAGCGACTGGCTTTTGGGGAACAGTCTTTTTTGCGGTCGATTGTTTAGCCACCGTATTTCCTCACAATAATTGCACCGAAGATCAGGTGCAGGCCGCCGAAGCCGGCAGCCATAAACCAATTCCGAAACTCAGGGAGAAACAAAGCAACGGCGCCGAGCGTCATCAGGCAGATACCCATGATCGGCACGACGCGAACGGAGTACATACCGCCCGTGATCACGCCCGTTCCGTAAAGCAGTAACCACACGCCGGGGATCGCGCTAGTCATTCCCGCCTGGACGAGCATGATCGTCAACAGCCCGCCGGCGATCATCGGCGGCGTCAAGCTGAACACTGCCTTTCGACCGGGACCGGAGCCAAGTGGCATCTCGATCGCGCGCGCCTTTCGATCCATCGACCAGCCCGCGATCAAAAGCGAGATCAGGCCTTCGGCGATCCAGACGGCGAGCCAGGCATTGAAAGTTGTTTGCAGGGCTGAGATGGCCGAGGCCAGGAGCGCAGTGACGCCGATGGCGATCTCGCCCCAACCGGAGATGCCGGTGAAGGCGGTGGCGCGCTCCATCGTTTCGCGGATGTAGCGCAGGTTATCCATGGCCCGGTCGTGCAGGGCCGGTGGTTCTGGTAGGGTCTGGGAAGCGAGTGGGACGGGCTTCATCGTACGGTCATGTTACGCCCGTTCGCCGGATATCGTCAAGTACTTTGTGCGGTAAAGATAAATCCATATTTACTTTTCTTACGCGGGTGGAGCGCCTTCCTTTACTCCACTGAACTCGTAAGTGACGTGCAGCTTTAGTCCTCCTTCCGAGATCTCGGCGCGAACGTCTTTCGCGCGGGCCTTCACGACGCCGTTACTCCCTTTCACCGGAATGCTCAACGACAACTGCGGCTCGCTGACCAGCACCAACGGATTTACGCGTTGATTGATCGCGCCCTGCACAAAACTCGTGAGAAACGTGTTCGCGATCGGATTCACGCCTTCGAGATTCACACCCTGTACGTCGACATAACCGTAGACCGTCTGCTTCGCCTGGTCGAACTGCAACTTGATCGAGCTCTGCGCCCAGCCTTTGAACTGTATGCACTGGCCGGCGAGGGTGTAACCGCCGGTGAAAGCCATCGGCGCCATCACCTGACCATCATGAAACTGAACTCCCGTCTTCACGCCGCTGCCTTCGGCCAGCAACGTGATCGAGTTGTTACACCCGCCCTGAAACAAAGCAGGTGTAACTTGCTCGATTGATTCTCCATTGCGCCCCAGGTGAAACGTCGGCGTTCCCAATCCGGTAAACGTTGTGGCCAGCACCGCATCGACAAAGCTCTGTTCGAGACCGAGGACTACTGTCGCCGGAGGATTTGCCCCCTGGTCCGGCGGACGCACGGCGGTGCCGGCGGCTGACTTGGCGCGTGGCGCGCCCATGAAGTACATCGCGGCGCCACCGCCCAACACTATTCCGAGAATGAGAATGACAACGTATCGCATAAGAGGGCTCCTTAATTATTGGGGCGGTACGGCGGCGGCCGGTGAACCAGCCGGCGTTGCTGTCGGCGACGGCGGTGGCGGCGCGCTGTTCATGTTCATCAACAACGTTCTCAGCACTGCCGCTACGGTGTTTGTGATTGCGTCAACTTGCGCCCGCACCTGTTGTTCAGAAACTTTACTGTAAGTAGTCGGCACTTCGAACAGCGTCGGATCGACGTTGGTCGTGATGTCGCGCATTTCGGCGACAATCTTAGCGCCTTTCACGCCTTGCACGTTACCACTCGCTTCACCGAAAAGCTCGGCGCGCAGCGGCAGTCCCGTTTCCTTATCGACGTAGACGAACGATTCAGTGTGCACCTCACCAGCGGAGGTTTTCGTGTTTTCCGTGCGCGCGTAACGATACTTCTGCGCAACTCGACCGTTAACCGTTTCGTCTCCGACCGGTTGAATGCCCTGGAGCCGATCGAGATAAGCGACGAGCTGACCCGGCGTCATCAGTTTATGTAGTTGAAATCCGGTCGCTGCCGGCGTTAACTCCGCATACTGTTTTCGCGCCGGTAGAATCGCGTAAGGCGTGCCTGCATGGTCCAGGTAAATCAGATCCGAACCATCGGGCAGCTTAAACGAGACGCGCCGGTCTTCGCCGTTGCGCGCGACTTCGGCAGTCAGTGGCGGAATGCCCACAGTCTTTTCACCGCCTTCGGTTTCCGCAGTGAAGACCAGCGTTGCGCGATACGTGTTAGGCTCGCGCGCTGCAAGCGTTGACGGTGGCGCCGCGTTGATGTTGGCGTTCGTGTTCGTGTTGGCGACGGTGCTGGTGTTCGTGTTGATATTGGTGTTTATGTTTGCGTTTGCTTCCGGACCCCGAGAACATCCGCTCACTGCGAAAACAATAATGGAAATAGCCAGGACGAGAATAACGACCGGCGGCCTGACGTCGGTATTTTTCATGTTTACACTCTCCGCGGGAATCGCGCTTGCGCAGCGACGTTAACTACTCGGGGGTGAAAGAGGGAAGGACCATAGGATAGCACGAGCGCGAAGAAGGCAGAAGCAGCGTTTTAAATCCGTGTTATTTTGGTAACACAGATTGATCCACATCAGGAGGCCGCTTAATGAAACAAGTCCTGCTCGTGTTGTTTATCGGTTTTGCGTTATCACTTTGTAATCTCTCGGAACGACTTCACAAGGGCGGTTCAGGCAGCAACTCTTCCGGGTCGAGCTCCGGCAGCGACAATGGAGCGACTCCGGAGCACGCGCAGCCTACCACCGCGCAAACAGCAGCCATCGCCGGCGGTAAGGAGGCCAAGTGGGACCGGCAAGGCATGTCGTTCACCGTGCCGCCGGGTTGGACCGAAGGACAGAACGAATCGAAATCGTTTATGTGGCGTTCGGGTGGTGAAGGCGCGGCGTCGTTGATCGTCAGCATCTCGCCGATGGCTGAAGAGTTTCCGGTCGAAGCTTCAATGAACGCGGAGTTCGACGGCGCGAAGACGCGCGCGAAGAACGGCCAGGTCGACGAGCTGAAGTGGCTCGAGATCGACGGACTAAAGGGTGTTCAGTTCCGCGAAGCTAATCCTGAAAAACCCGATGAACCGAGACGTTTGCAGTGGCTGGCGTTCCGGAAGTACACGGGTCAGGTGCAGCAAGTGAATGTGATGCTGGCAAGCGAAGGCAAGGACTTCGAGCGCCACAAAGACGCGATGTACGGGATCCTCTACTCGTTGAAGATCACGCACTGATCACGAATGTTCTGTAATCCGTGTTCCCGATGGCGTCTGCAAAAGGGAACACGGATCTTTATCCGGCTACTGTTTGCGGATGTAGTTTCGGTGCACCCAGACGCCCTTTCCGGCGTTGTCCTGAGTTTCGAAAAAGATGTTCTTGTCGTCTTCCCGCGTGACGACCTTTACGCGTCCCGTCACGTCCTGAGTCTTTGCCTTACCGCGTTCGGAGTCGGCGAGGAACGTATGGACCATCTCATTCGTCGGCGCCTGCGCGGCCTCAGCCTGGTTCGACTCGGTAATCGCTTCGACGGTGCTGGCCTTTAGCAGCTTGGGCCATAGTTTCATAAACAGCGGCCGCGAAGCATAAATGTCGGCGCTGTTCACGTGACCGTTGATCGCGAAGACGTAACCGATCACGTCGGGTTTGTTTCGCACGATTGCCGACAATGCTTTGAGGTACTCGTTGCTTGTATCGACGACTACGGAGTTGTTGACGGTCATTTCGTAGCTCGACGGCGCGGCGGGGTCAATCACGGAGGCGGTCGTGTTCGCGGTGAGTTTCTGCTGGGCCACCTTCACGGTTTCCCAAACCTCCGATTGCGATCGCGAGCGTTTCGCTGCGAGTTTCAGGTCTTTCGTGGCGATACTGTTTTCAGAAGAACCGAAGGTGTCGTTGTTTTCCTTTCCTCTCTTTTCCCAACGGTCTGACTCGACGCAGAACGCGGCTATCGGGATGCGCTTCGATCGCGGTGGCACGATGAAGTCGATCGAGATCATGCGATCCTGATCACCGCCGCGCACGACGTCGCCTGACTGAACGTAGACGTCCTGGTTCGACAGGTTTCGGATAGCGAGCTCGTTGACGTCTTTCGTCTCATAAACGATCACTTTCTTTTGCGCGAGTGCTTCCTGAAGCGTCAGGAAATTCTTGCCCGGCATCAGCTCTTTTCCGTGCACGAGAAAGATCGTCAGGTTCTTGTGCGTGTATGGACCAGAGAGGGTGTAATTGCTGTTGGGTGTTGCGGGCTGTGGTTGCGGCTGCGCTTTTTGCGAGTTGGCGCTGCGGGCGACCAGGATGGTTACGGCGAGGGCGACGAGGAGTGAGATCGCCAGGACTTTACTTCGGGATGTGTAGTTCATTGTCGTACTCCTTGACAGAGTCTTAGTAGGTTTCCGGGGAGACGACCACGAGGCATTTATGGCTCCCGATGAATTCGGGACAGCGGTTGTAGAACGGGACTCGGGGAGACTTCTTGCAGGCTGAGACGTGGCGCGGATCGTGCGCGTTGCCCCGATCCGCGGTTTGTTGAGAATTCGATTAAATGTGAACGGTGGGAGCGTCGGCGTGGGGGACAAAGCACGTCCGGCAACGGGCTTCGTACTTGTCAGCCGCGCCGACCGCCACCCGTTCCTCCGACTCAAACGTGCGTTGCGAATAATTCGCCGGCTGGCCGCACTTCATGCAGATCGCGTGCGTCTTAGTGATGTACTCGGCGATCGCGAGCAGTTGCGGCATCGGTTCCCACGGCTTGCCGGTGTAATCCTGATCGAGCCCGGCGATGATCACGCGCACGCCACGGCTGGCGAGCTCGTTCGCGACCGTCACCAGGTCATTATCAAAAAACTGCCCCTCGTCGATCCCGACAACCTCAGTATCCGGATCGATCTTCGCCATGATCTCAGCAGCGGAACGGCTGTTCGCCGACTCATGGCGCATTTCGGAGTGCGACACAATCTGGTTGTCGGCGAACCGCGAATCGATCTCCGGCTTGAACACCTGCACCTTCTGTCGCGCGATCTTCGCACGACGCAAACGCCGGATCAGCTCTTCCGACTTGCCCGAAAACATTGATCCAGCAATCACTTCAACCCAGCCGGCATTCGCGCGCGAGCGTGGGGGCGGCTCATCATGATTCACTTGTGCGACTAGTTCATCCATTCTTCTATTGAACGTACATTTTGGAATTGTAAAACGGTGCGAAGGCGGCGATCAGCGCCAATTCGAAACTCATCGAGCGCGTTACGAGGTCGCGCGACAGCACACCCCACGCGCCTTGCTTGCTGCGAATGTCTCTGCCGCCGGTGACTTCGTCGATCACGATTCCGAGTTCACGGCGGCCCTCGACTACGCTCTTCACGATATCAGGCGGCACAGTGATCGACGGCGCAGCGCCGAACGCGCCTCGTTCGCCGTCAGTCGCATAGGCCCAACCGCGTAGAAACGTATGCCACTCGCTGTTGATCGAAACGGAATGAAAGCCGCCTTCGAGTCCGACGTAAATGTCTGCCTCGAGGCGACGGCTCTGCAGCGATTCACGCACGGCGAGCGCCCGTTCCTGTGCGCCTTGCATCAACTGCCAGTCAGTTAGCGGCATCGACGGCACGCTGATTTCGACGCGGCGCGCGACGACGTTCGCGTTGGCCCAACTCGGGTCGACGGCGGAAATACGGGCGACGCTGGCGCGCACGGCCATGATCTTGGCGGCGCGATCAGACCCGAGGGCGATTGTCTTCATGATCTGTGTTCTGAGCAGTATCCAACAAGAGTCACGGATGATAACTAAATTGTGTCTTGACTCAAAAGGGTGCTGCTTGACTTTAGTTTTCACGGTTGCTGTAATCGATTTTCGCAATTAAGGATGTTTTCATGACGATCGACGAACTAGTTTACGATTGGAACACCATCGAGCCGTCGCTTACGGCGCCTAACCGCCACATCGGCATCGACGATGAAACTTTGCGCGACGGTTTGCAGTCGCCGTCAGTTTCCGAACCCGCGGTCGAACAGAAACTCGAGTTGCTTCACTTGATGGAAGCACTCGGCATCGACACCGCCGATATCGGCCTGCCTGGCGCAGGCGGAACACACGCCGCCGGAGTCGAACGCCTCGCGAAGGAGATCGCGGACAAGAAACTGAAGATTCGCCCAAACTGCGCCGCCCGCACGCATCGCAACGACATCACTCCGATCGCCGAAATCTCGCAACGCGCCGGCATTCCGATCGAGGCGTGCACGTTCATCGGTTCGTCATCCGTTAGATTCTTCGCCGAAGACTGGACACTCGACCGCCTGTTGCAAATGACGGAAGACGCCGTGTCGTTTGCGGTCGCACAGGGTTTGCCGGTGATGTACGTGACGGAAGACACGAGCCGCGCGAAACCGGAAACGATCAGAGCGCTTTACACGACGGCGATTCGCTGCGGCGCCAAAGCAGTTTGCGTGTGCGACACCGTGGGCCATTCCACGCCCGACGGTGCGCGCGCAGTGGTGAAGTTCGTCAAAAGCATCATCGAAGAGCAAGGTGGCGGAATTCGTCTCGATTGGCACGGGCACCAGGATCGCGGCCTGGGGGTGATCAACTCTCTCGCCGCGATTCAGGGTGGGGCCGATCAAGTGCACGGTTCGGCGCTGGGCATGGGCGAACGCGTCGGCAACACGCCGCTCGATCAATTGCTTGTGAATCTCAAACTGCTGGGTTGGATCGACAACGATCTCTCGCGTCTCGGCGAGTACTGCGAAACTGCTTCGCGGGCTTGCAACTGGACCGTGCCGTGCAATTACCCGGTCTTCGGACGCGATGCGTTTCGGACGGCGACGGGCGTTCACGCTGCGGCCGTGATCAAGAGTTACAAGAAAGGCGATCAACGACTCGCGGACATCGTCTATTCGGGCGTGCCGGCGGGTGAGTTTGGTCTCGAACAAGTGATCGAGATTGGACCAATGAGCGGGAAGTCGAACGTGATCTACTGGCTCGAGAAACGCGGCATCGCAGCCGACGAGACGCTCGTCAATCGTATCTACGAACATGCTAAAGCAGCGCACGGCGTGCTGGAAGAGAACGAGATTTTAAGATTGGTGTAAGTTGGTTTTTGGTTCTTTGTACTTGGTACTTTGTTTGTACAAAGCACAAAGGACAAAGTACTAAGTTCAATGAGTTCCGCACTAAAGATCTTCCCATCAGCGCGATCTATGCTGTCCTCTGCGGAAGTAAGTCGTGCCCTCAACTTCTTCGAAAAGAACGCCGAAGCCATCACGGACGAACAGATTCAGATCTGTTCGATACCGGCCAGTCCATTCGGTGAACAAAGGCGCGCCGAATACCTGGCGGAGAAGTTCCGAACGATTGGTCTAACTGAGATTGAGATCGACGAAGAAGGCAACTGCCTCGGAGTGCTCGAAGGAACTTCGCGATCCCCGCTGCTCGCCGTCAGCGCTCACCTCGATACTGTGTTTGCGCCGGATACCGATTTCACGGTTGTCAGATCAGGAAAACGACTGCTGGCGCCGGGAATCGCTGACGATGGTTGCGGCCTCGCGGCTCTGCTTGCGCTGGCACGGGCGATTCAAACAGAGAAGATTCATACCGAAGGTTCGATCTTGTTTGTGGGCACTGTCGGCGAAGAAGGCGAGGGAAACCTGCGCGGGGTTCGCTATCTGTTGACGCGCGGACGCTGGGCGTCGAAAGTCGATGCGTTTCTCAGTTTCGATGGACCAGGCGTCGATCGCATCACGAACCGCGCCCTCGGATCGCGACGTTATCGGGTGGAGATCACCGGTCCGGGCGGACACTCGTGGGGCGATTTTGGGCTACCTAATCCGGTGCACGCTCTCGGACGCGCTGTTTCCAAACTCGCCGGCTATCCTTTGCCGCGAGAACCACGGACCACGTTCAACGTCGGACGCATTGAAGGCGGCGCCAGTGTCAACGCCATTCCGGAAAAAGCGGCGATGGACGTCGATCTCCGTTCCGGCGCAGACGCCGAGTTGCGTCGTCTCGATTCGTTTTTCCGTCGCGCTGTGAAACAAGCTGCGGACGAAGAGAACGCGATCAGACGTCCGGGAGATCCGTTGCTCGAAGTTAAAGTTGATCTGATTGGTGAACGACCTTCCGGAGAGACACCGTTCGATTCGCCGTTGGTCGAGTTGGCGGTTGAGGCGACAAAAATGCTCGGAGTGGAACCGCGACTCGATCAGTCGTCGACCGATTCGAATCTTCCCATCTCGCTCGGCATTCCGGCCATCACGCTCGGGGCCGGTGGCACTTCCGGCGCCTCGCACACACTTGCCGAATGGTTTGATCCGACCGACCGCGATCTCGGTCTCAAACGAGCACTGCTCGTGATCCTCGGGATCGTCGGACTGAATCAATAAACTAATCGTTGATCGGAATTGAAATCGTCGCTGAACCTGCTTTGCCCGGGGGGAAGCGTTTCTGTCGCGCAATCCTCAACGCGTTCGCATCACCACCCGACGCCTGGGTCACACGTCCTGATTCATCGTAGGTGACTGTCACCACCACTCGCTTCGCGCCGGGTTTTGCGGTGTCAGGCGCAGGCTGCGTCGCAACCGCTCCCGGTGTTTCAGCGTTTCGGGCCGCCGCTTCGCGTGCGCGTCGTTCTTTTTCACGCTGGCGTTTCGCCGCTGCTTCGGCATCTTCTCCTGCGGATGTCGCCGGATTCGCCTCAGTCGCTTGCGGCTGTGACGGAGTTTCAGCCTGTGTGCTCTGCGGCGCCGGCGCAGTCGCGGCCGGTCCTGCTGAAGCTGTCGCCGCCCGGCTGCTCTTGTACCAACCAGCGGGAACACCAATCACCGCCACACTCGCGAGAATCGCCACCGCAATCGCACCGATAATCAACGGCTTGCGACGTCCGCCGCCTTCTTTCCCCATCGCCAGAAATGCCGGCGCAAACGATCGCTCAGTTTCAGACTTCCCTGTCGACGGCTCAGCTGGTTCGCCCGCGAGCTCATCCGGTTCCGCAACATAATCGGGAGGAAATGCGACGCCCGGTGAGATGTTTTCGTCGAGGCGACGCAGACCTTCAAGTACCACCTGCGTCCACGGCTGATTAATCGTGCGGTTCTTGGTTTCCGCGTCGGCGCTGAATTCAAATTCAGCATTCGGAAGCGTCAGCGCGTAGTAAACGGCGTCGATGCCGTGCAGCACGCCGATGCGCGCGTCAACCACTGAACCTGTTTGCAGGTAAAAATAGCCCGCGCCTTGTTTGTACAAAACTTTAAGACGGCCGCTCTTGCGTTGATTGCAGAAAAATTCGATCAGCTCTGAAAGTGAAAGGTCACTGAGGTGTCCAGTTAGTGCCATGAGAACTCGTCCCTTCTAGGAGAAGACATCAGGTTGGAAAAGAGGAGAGAATGGCGCGCCAGCCTTGTCCAGCGCGCCATGAAGGTAGGTTTTACGGAACCAGCGCAAACTTGTAGTTGATCACGCCTGACACTTTGACCGGTTGGCCTGAAAGTTTTGTGGGAGAGAACTTAGCCTTCAGCGCTGCCTGGATCGCCGCGTCGCGCAGGATCGTTGGACCACTCGTTGCGGTCGCCGAAACAACTTTGCCGGTCTCGTCGAGAATGACTTCGACCGAAACGACGCCGCCGGTCCTCATTCGCTTCGCGGGTTCCGGGTAGATGGGTTGCGGCAAAGAGATCGCCGTGCCGTTGAGCACGCCGCCGGAGATTGGTTTCAGGATCGGACGCGGTGCTGGTGGCGGTTCTTCGAGACTGACTTTCACTTCCTGATTGGTGATCGCAGACGACGGCGCTTTCACATCGCCAGGGTTGAGATCCGCTGCCGCATTCGAAGCTGTCGGCAGGTCAGTAGCAACTGTCTTGCGGGGCTCGCCCTTCTTGCCCGAGGTATTGTTCGCCCTGGAATCGGTGGCTTTGGGTTTGGACTCGACGACCGGCTTTGGCGTCGTTGGCGCCGTTGTATTTGCAGCCGTGTTCGCGGGCGGGTTAACGGGCGTGTTGCCGGGGGCAGGCTGAGGAGCGGCAGCCGGCGTTCCTCCCGACATCGTCTTCAACATGTTCTCATCGAGGTAGTACATGATCGCGCGGTAGGTGATCTCCGTGGGCTCGAACGTGATCCCGCGACCATCGACGACGGCGACCGAGGTGGTCATCTTGTTCCAGTTGCCGAGGAAGTCGAATTCGTACTTGTACGTTTCCTTGCTCAGGAGCGAACCGTCCGGATTGAGCAACGTCATCTCGCTGATGTTGCCCTTCTCGTCGTACTTATAGACTTCCTTGCCGGTAAGCGTGGCGCCGGCGATCGGAAAGTACTGATTCTCAACCTTGTTGCCCTTGACGTCGTAGGAAGCTAGCTCGACCAGCGTGTGCTTGGCTTCGGACTGTTTGCCGTCGGTGTTTACGAGCTTGGCGACTTCGGTTCGCACTCGCCGGACGGGGCCTATCAATCCGTCTCGAGATCGGTCGCTTTCGACAGGGGCATTTACGGCTGGGGCATTCCCGGCCTTGGCCGTAGCATTCGTTTGGGCGCTCGCAGGGGCGGCAAAAAGCAGCAGGGCAAGCGTTAAGTAGCTTAATCGATTCGGCATTCTGAACATTTCTTTCTCCTAAATTCGCTGAGGCGGGTCAAATTTGGAAAGATTCTGCAGTGAGGGCGGGCCCGACGCATCGAAGCCCAACACATACTAACGAAGTTAAACTTGGTTTGTCTACAGTTAAGTAGAGATGAGGTGGTCGGTTCGACTGCGGGCAAGCATTGCCTGGGCGGCTTCGTAAACGGTCTCGACCGGGATCTTGTGAATTAATTCGCCGTACATGAGCCGGTGATGGTCGCCCACCAGGGTGAAAATATGAGGTGTGGGACGGTCCATTATGACTATCACCGGCACACCGACGGCGGCGGCCAAATGCGCCGGGCCGGTGTCGTTTGAGACCATGAGCGTCAACCGAGCCTGGGCGGAAACGAGCTGAGGGATCGTCAAGCGGTCGAAAAAGATGGTTGCGGGAGGGAACATTTTGCGCATCTCCGCGACCAGCGCACGTTCTTCGGGACCGGCAAACACGATCACGCGGAGGCGTTCATTTCGGATCAGATGGTCTGCAAGCTGGACGTAGTGTTCCAACGGCCAGCGTCTGGTGACGTGACCGGCCCCGGGAAACACACCAACGAGCAGCTCACCCGATTGCGCCTTCTCTTTTTTGAGCAGCGCGTCGACCGCAGGATCCGCGGCGTTGCTCGTCTTCAAGCGCGGTATGCGGGACGCGTTTCGAATTCCCAGCGGCTCGATCACGTCGAGGTAGCGATCGACGGCGTGACGGTCTTTTGCTTCGGCGGCGGGGCGTGGTTTGAAGTTGGCAAGGTAATCGAGCGAGCGTCCGGGACGTCGCGAATAGAGCCGGTGAGGTGCGCCGGACAAGAATCCCAGCAGGTTCGTTTCTGACAGGCTGTGCAGGTCGATCACGAAATCGAACTTTGCCCGCCGCACTTTTTGGACAAACTTAATGATGCGCCCGATCGAGACGAGTTTGTTTCCGTCACGCAGCGCGACTCGATCCACTTCGAAAATCTCATTCGCGTAGCCTGACAACGCGACGACTTCGTTCGCCGGTTTGCCGGTCGCCACCGTGATCCGCGCATCGGGAAAGCGCTGACGAATCGCTCGCAGGGCGGGCAGGCTCAACACAACATCGCCGAGCTGTCCGAAATCGATGACGAGAATCTTTCCTGGATCAAATGGCACTTTCGCTTATTCGAGTTCGCGGAGATCGCGGCCGGTCATCTCCTCGGGCTTTTCCAGGCCGAGCACCGCGAGCATGGTCGGCGCGATGTCTTCGAGCGCGCCGCCGCTTCGCAGCGTCAGGCCGCGGGCATCCTCGTCAATCAGATGAAACGGGACGGGATTGATTGTGTGCGCGGTGTGTGGGCTGCCGGTTATCGGATCGATCATCTGTTCGGCGTTTCCGTGATCGGCTGTGATCAGCGTGATGCCTTTTGCCTCGCGCATGCGCTTCGTGATCCAACCGAGACAGGTGTCGACGTACTGGCAAGCCTCGATCGTCTTATCGAGTTTTCCCGTATGCCCGACCATGTCAGGGTTCGCGAAGTTGATGACAAACACGTCGGTCTCACCCTCGTCCAACGCACGCAAAACTTTGTCGGTGACTTTGAAGGCTGACATTTCGGGTTGCAAATCGTACGTGGCGACCTTCGGCGACGGCACCAGCAATCGTTTTTCACAAGCGTACTCTCTTTCCACGCCGCCGTTGAAGAAGTAGGTGACGTGCGCATACTTCTCAGTTTCGGCGAGACGAAAGTTCTCGACGCAGACGCGCGCCCAAACTTCCGCCAGCACGTTGTGATGAACGCGCGGCGGAAACGCGATCGGCAGATTGAACGTCGCGTCGTAAAGCGTGAAGCAAACGAAAGCCAGATTGGAAAGATCCGTGGTTTGAAACTCGCTGAAACCGGAAACTGCGAGCGCCCGCGTGAGTTGCCGCGCGCGATCGGGACGAAAGTTGAAGAAGATCACCGAATCGCCACTCTCGATCGTTGCCACGGGCGCGCCGTCTTCGCGAACAATCGCGACGGGCTCGACAAACTCGTCCGTGACGCCTCGTTCGTACGATTCCTCGATCGCCTTTAGCGGATCCGTGTTGCGGAGTCCGATGGCTTTGGTCAACAGATCGTAGGCGCGTTGCGTTCGTTCCCAACGTTTGTCGCGATCCATCGCGTAGTAACGACCGACGATCGTGGCGATCTCGCCGGCGCCGATCTCGTGCATCTGTCGTTGTACTGCGGCGACGTACTGCGCGCCTGACGCGGGTGGTGTATCGCGACCGTCGAGGAAGGCATGCAGAAACACGCGCTCGACGCCTTTTTCCTTCGCCATTCGCAGCAACGCGTAGAGATGAGTTATCGAGGAGTGGACCTGTCCGTCCGAAACGAGTCCCATCAGGTGCAGCGACTTGTGATTGTCGCGCGCGCTATTCATTGCCTTCGTCAGCACCTGGTTTTGAAAGAATGCGCCCGTTTGGATCTCATGATCCACGAGCGAAACGTCCATGCGAATCACGCGTCCCGAACCGATGTTCAAGTGACCGACTTCCGAATTTCCCATCACGCCCGCGGGCAATCCGACGCGCGTGCCGTGCGCCTCGAGCAGTGTGTGCGGGTATTTCTCGCAGAGTTCGTCGTAGAAAGGTGTGGCGGCAAGCGCGATGGCGTTACCTTCGCGCGAGGCCGAGTAGCCCCACCCGTCGATTATGATCAGCGCGAGCGGAGCGCGTTTTCTAGTCAAACCTCACCTCGACGTGGAATGCCTTCTTGCCCGGATAACGCGCCGCGTCGCGCAAATCTTCTTCGATGCGGAGCAGTTGATTGTATTTAGCAATGCGATCGGTGCGCGATAACGATCCCGTCTTAATCTGTCCGGCGTTGGTGGCAACCGCGAGATCTGCGATGAACGGATCTTCAGTCTCGCCGGAGCGGTGCGAGATGATCGCCGTGCGCCCGTGGGTTTGCGCGAGCGCGATGCAGTCGAGCGTTTCGGTTAGCGTGCCGATCTGATTGACCTTGATCAATATCGAATTAGCGACACCGAGATCGATCCCCTTCTGTAGAAACTCGACGTTGGTTACGAAGAGATCGTCGCCGACGAGCTGCACGCGGTTGCCGAGCTCGTCTGTGATTTTCTTCCATCCGTCCCAATCGTTTTCCGCCATTCCGTCTTCGATCGAGATGATCGGATAACGATCGCACCACGATTTCCAGAACGCGACCATCTCGTCGCTCGTCAGTTTGCGCTGATCGCTTTTCTTGAAAACATAAGAGCCGCCGTCGTAAAACTCACTCGCCGCCGGATCGAGTGCTAACAAACAGTCGCCTCCGGCTTTGTAGCCTGCTTGATCGATGGCTTCGAGAATCGTCTCAATTGCTTCTTCATTCGACCGGAGGTTTGGCGCGAAACCGCCCTCGTCACCGACGCTCGTAGCGTAGCCTTTCTTCTTCAGCACCGATTTCAACGTGTGAAAGACTTCCGCGCCGATTCTGAGCGCCTCGCGAAAGTCGGGCGCGCCGACGGGAACGACCATGAATTCCTGAAAATCGACGTTGTTGTCAGCGTGCGCGCCGCCGTTGATGATGTTCATCATCGGCACCGGCAACGTGCGAGCATTCGGACCGCCGAGGTAGCGATACAGCGGGATCTCGAGATAGGTCGCGGCCGCGCGGGCCGTCGCCATCGACACTGCGAGCAACGCGTTGGCGCCGAGGTTTGATTTATTGTCCGTGCCGTCGAGCTCAAGCAAAGCGCGATCGACTTCCGCCTGGTCGAGCGCGTCGAAGCCTTCGAGCGCGGGGGCGATCACGTCGTTCACGTTCTGCACGGCTTTCAACACGCCCTTGCCGAGGTAGCGCTGCTTGTCTCCGTCGCGAAGTTCGACTGCTTCGTGTTCACCGGTCGAAGCGCCTGACGGCACGGCCGCGCGTCCCACTTCACCACCGGCCAGCGTTACTTCTGCTTCGACTGTCGGGTTGCCGCGGGAGTCGAGTATTTCACGCCCCTGAATGTGCTCGATTAGGCTCATTCGCCACTTCCTCCCCATCAGTTTGAACAATCTCCAGCTTGACGCGACGCACCCGTCGTTTTTCGACCCGTTCGACTTTGAAAACAAGTCCATCGTACTGCACCACTTCACCCGGCTTTAGCACGTGACCGGCTTCAGTCATCAGAAACCCGCCGACAGTCGTATACGCTTCCGATTCAGGCACTGACAGTTTTAGACGACGGTTCAGATCGCGCACCGCGAGTCCGCCGTCGAGTGCGTAATTACGATCGTCGATTTGAGTGATTTGCTCGTTCACTTCTTCATCGTGTTCGTCGGAAATGTCGCCGACGATCTCTTCCAGCAGATCCTCGAGCGTAATGATGCCTTCGAGTCCGCCGTGTTCGTCGATCACGAAGCCGAAATGCATCTTTGCTTTCTGCATCTGGCGGAGCACGTGTTCGAGCCGCGCTGTATCAACCACGTAGAGCGGCGGTTGCAAGACGTCTTCGATTCTGAACTTGTCCGGCCGCAGCAGGCACGGCATGACGTCTTTGCTGTGAATGAAACCGCAGACGTCGTCGAAGGTTTCTCGATAGACGGGTAAACGCGAATAGCGATGTTGTTCGAACGCGCGGGTGATCTCGTTGAGATCGTTCGTGTACGGAATCGCCGCCATCTCGGTGCGCGGCACCATCGCTTCGCGAACCAGCGTGTCAGAAAACTCGAAGACGCGATGGATCAGTCGACGTTCTTCGGCGCGCAGGTGTCCGCTCTCACGCGAGATGTCGATCAGTCGTCGCAGTTCTTCTTCAGTGTAGGTGGATGCGTGTTCGGCAGTGGCTTTGATGCCGAGCAATTGAACCGAGCGGGCGCTGGCCCAGTCGAGCGCGCGAATGGGCAGGCTAAACACTTTGTAGAACAGTTGCAGCGGCAGCGCGATGGCTAGTGCGACTTTTTCCGCGAGCGCCAGTCCGACCAACTTTGGCGCCTGTTCGCCGATCACGATGTGTAATGACGTGATGATCGAGAAGGCGATTGCGAAAGCGATACCGTGTCGCCAGGCGTCTGAAAAGCCGGAGAGTGGCTGCTCGAGTAATCGCGCGACTGCGGGTTCGCCAACCCAACCGAGGGCCAAAGATGCGAGCGTGATTCCGAGTTGGCAGGCAGACAGGTAGGCATTCAGGTTGTGCAGCAGGTTCATCAGTCGCTTGGCCGAGCGACTGCCCGCTGCGACGAGTGTCTCGATGCGCGAGGTACGTACGCCGACAAGCGCAAACTCGGCGGCGACGAAGAAACCGTTTGCCGCGACCAACAAGACTACCGAGAGAAGCTTGAGCAGGATCGAACCGCCGGCGAGGGAGGCGCTCGCGTCGCCTTCGGCGATCATTAAGAGTAGCCAGTTACTTGGTAGCTCTGCCATGCGTGTGCGGGATGAAAATCATAGCACGACCGCGTACTGCAGGCAGACCACCAGCGGTGTTCTCTGCTGGAAGCAAGGGGGAACACGGATTAACGGGCAGATAAGTGAGTTAATGACCGGCGGCGGCCCCGGCTGCACGGACACGCATCGGACGCCTCTCGTGTTTTTGTTGCGCCCGCGCAAGTGCCTGATCTACACGAGGCTCGATGTTGCACTCCGGCTGCCGGCAAACGGCCGCCAACTCGGAGACAACGAGGTAACGTGAACGTTCCAGCATACGCTGTTCGCGAAATGAGAGGGGTTTGATATTGCTCAGATAGGTCAAATGCTTGAGGACTTCGGCCACTTCAAAAATGTCGCCGGTCCGCATTTTTTCTGAGAATTCCTTGAAGCGATCCTTCCAATCGTTAGCGGGGGAGGAAAAATCATCTGCCAAAGCTTTAAAAAGCAATTCGCACTCACCCGATGAGATTGGGGCGCGCAGGCCAACTTCCGAGGCGTTGGAAACCGGAACTAAGACCAGGGAGTTATTAGCAGCAAGACGAAGCGTATAGAAGGGCAGGAGCGTAGCGCCTATTTGCTTCTGTTCTATTTGCTCGATGGTCCCGATTCCATGATTCGGGTAAACGACTTTCTGGCCGACTTTGAAGCCCACCATGCACCTCCATCGAATTTGAAACATCAGACTGCGCCGCACGCGCTGGTCTTGGGGAAATTTCTGAGCGACGCTGATTTGCGTCGGCAAGCCCTATTTGGTAAGTAGTTGGAGTCTAGCAAGCTCCCTTGCGAAGCGTCAAGGTTTTGCCCAGCGCTCAACTGGGTACACCGAAAACCCAGACTTCTTCCGTTTACTTGAACGACAACTGATATTCGTTCAGTGTCTGGCAAGGCTTGAGTTCGAGGTCAGACTTCTGTGATTCGGCGGAACGACGCAATTTGGTGCGTGCTTCGGCGGATTCGGGAGAGCGTAGTTTCAGTAACGTCGCTAGTTCGCTCTGAACCGGACTCTGTAAGACTGGCCAGTAACGTCCCGGCGGCAAACTGTTGAATCCGAACGTACCATCCGACGAGACGTCGGTTACGAAGTAGCGCAGCACGTCTGCTGACTTGTCATTTTCCGCCGGCACCAGGAACACAGCCGTGCCTGCGGGAATCGTCGCATTCTCAGCGACGGGCACTTTCCCACGAATCGACGCAGCACCTTCGGCCAACGTGATCGTCAGGTCTGAAATCTTCTCGCCGGGTTTGAGAACGGTCCAGCTCGCGGCAGGATCGATCTTTGGCGTCGACGTCTTTGCGGCGGGAGTTGTGGCTGGAGCGGGGCCGATCGTGATCGATTGCAAATACCAGAAACGCGCATGGAAGTTGGTATTGAAACGATAACGTCCGGGTCCCAGGTTGCGAAATGAAAAAGCGCCCTTCGGATCTGGACTCATCGCGTTCGTCATCATCCTCATGTAGAGCACTGACGCATCTGCGTCCTTCTCGTGTCGCACGAGATCGACCAGCGTCTCCGCAAACAACGGCTTACGTTTTCCCTGGCACTCCGGGGCCTTCGAAGGCTCGAGCGCGATGCGGCCGCCAATCGACGAAGGCGGGCGCGTAATCAGTTCGATACCGCTGACATCCGCGCCTTTGACGGTGATGCGCTTTGGTTCCGAGAACGAAACGTCAGGCATTGTCGTTACGCCTAAGGTATTGGTCGGGAATTCCGTTGCGAAAAGCTGGTAATCGCCGTCTCCGATACCAGTAATTTCAAAACCGCGTGCATTCGGCACCTGCATCGCCTGACCCAGCGGCAGGAAAACTCCATCGGCGCCCATCAGCATCACCGACGCACCGGCGGCCGCGTTCGTTGTTTTCACTGTGCCGCTGACTGCGTGTCCCGGATCACTTCGATAACGAATGTCGGCGGTAGTTTCTTCGCCGCCGCGCACGGTGAACTCCGTCGCACCGTCACGCGTTGACGAGGGCGCGAACGTTGGCACGTCAGTATCGTACGGGTTCAACTGATACGACTGTCCGGCGCCGCCACCGGCGCTCACGACATATGTTCCGGGAGGCAAGCCGTAGATGCGATAGATGCCGCGGTCGTCCGTCGTACGTTCCGATTGTCCGAGTTGCGGCGTTCGCACCGGCTGCCCCTTCGGATCGCGGATCCTGATTGCGCGCACGCGAACGCCGATCACCGGTTCACCCATCGCGTTGATGATAGTGCCCGTGATCACGCCGCCCTTGATCATTTCGACTCGCACGGAATCGCCGACGCGATAGTAGGTGACGGCGGTTTCAAATTCCGGAGCTTGCAGCACGTACGCGGGGGAATAGCCGGTGACTGTGTACAGGCCGGGTTCCAAACCAACGGCGCGAAAGCGTCCCTCTGCATCAGCGGAGGTCGAGCGACCGGTGCGTGTTGCCATTGAACGTAGAAAGACGCTGGTGCCGGGCATTGGTTCGCCGCGTTCGTTGACAACGAGTCCGCTGATCGTGCCCGTCGTTACGTCATTCGAAGTTTCCGGAGTGGGGGTTTGCTCTTGCGCCCTGGCTGTTGCGCACGTGAGAACCAGGAGCAGAAGTGCAGGTGCGAGGAGGAATTTTGCTTTCAACATCGATCTTCGTTTCCTAATTACTCGATCGTAGCATCACGGTTTCGGCTGTGGCGGCGGCGTTGCAGTCAGATCCAGCGTGAGCGCAACTTCGTTGACGACGCCGTCCTGCACGTTGACTTCACGTTTAGTGGTCGGCGGCGACTTCGCGCCGAGTAGATAAACCATAGTCGAAACTTCATACACTCCCGCGGGTATTCCTTCGAACAGAAACTGTCCCCGCGCATCCACGGGAACGCTGCCGACGACGGTCGGCGGCGTCCCTGCTCTGAAGAGCCGGGCAAACAGGCGCGCGCCTTCCGGCAACGGCCCGTTCTCGATCTTCACGACACCGTGAACGGATGCCGTCCCATAGGTCACGATCAGTCGCACGCCGGTTAACTGATCGCCCTCCTTGATCTCGAGCCCGTTAGGCATGACGACGCCGCTGTGTTCCACGCGCAGTATGTTGAAACCTTTCGGCTGGGCGAAGCCCATCTGTGCAACCAACCAGATATTCAACTGGCCGGGAGAAAGTCCGCCGAGGCGAAACGAGCCGTCGGGACCGATACTCGCCCGCGCCGATTGCGGGACACTGACCGAACCCTGCGGCGCCGATACGTAACCGCGCAACTGCAACTCGATCAGCTTCGCGAACGCTTTCTTGTCTTCCGGTTCGAGGACCACAACTCCTGAGACGCTCGACCCCTTCTTCAAGCGTAGAGTCAAACCGCTGACATCTGCGTCGACGATGTCAAACATCATCGTCTCGGCCCGCAGCTCCTGATCCGCGTTACCAAAGAGCATCATCCCGTACTTACCCGGCACTAATCCTTCGATTGTGAAATCGCCCTGGGTGTTTGAGACACCGGTACTTTCGATGTATTCAAACCTGTCGCCCGACTGTCGCTGAAGCCCGAACCGGACGTTCGGAACCGGCAAGCCTTTGTCCGCGTCGACAACTTTGCCGGTAACCGAAAAGGTTTGCACCGGAGTACCGAGCGCGATGTCGATGTTTGCTGCTTCGCTTCCTTCACGCACGTCGACGAGCGTCGCCTTTGCCTGGTCGGTCGCGTCTGGATAGAAAACCTGCTTATAGGTTATGCGCGACGGTTGATAGTAGTTTGCGGCGTAGGAGTCGTCGCCGCGTCCGCTGGCGACTTTGTAGCGTCCGGCGGCGAGTCCGAAGAAGCGATAGATTCCGCGATCGTCTGTTTGGACATTTAAAGCCGCAAAGATCTGACGCAACGGTTGTTGCTGAAAATCCGCGGCGCGATAGAGATAGACCTGTTGGGCGACCAGCGGCCGGTTGTCGGCGTCGGTAACTTTGCCGGTGATCACGCCGCCGCGGACCATCGAGAAGTTAATGTCTTCAACCTGTTCATCCTCGGCGACGATGACGCTCTTGCCGCCTCGTGCCGAGTTTCCTTCGGCAACTACATAAGCGGGCGCCGCCGGCGCGATTTCGTAAGTGCCGGCAGGGATGTTGGTGATGTGGTAAACGCCTTCGTGGTCGGTGACCGCGCGGTAAAATTTTTCAAACGGAACCATGCCGCTGTTCACGCGTAAGCCCACCACGACGCCGGGCGCTGGTTTGTCTTTGATAGTTATGCGTCCGGAGACGCTGCCGCGCGCGGTTTTGATAGCTGGCTTGGTCGGCGTTTGCGCTTGCAGCGAAGCCGGAATGCACAAGAGCATCAACAGCAGGACCGCAGAAAACCGAGTGGAGGAACTCATCCAGCGTTGCTCCTTGGGCGTGTTGAGGGCGGCCGCATCATAGCCGAAGACGCTTCAGCGTGGAAGCGTTATTGGTGTTACTTGAGTTGCGGTGATCATGTTAGGATCGCGCCCCATGGCTCATCTGAAAATCACCGACGCAAGTGGCCGTCAGTGGCAATTCGATTTCCTGCCCAAAACTACTTGCACGATTGGCCGCGCGCCCGACAATTCGGTGGTCCTGGATGATCCTCGCGCCTCGCGTTATCACGCGCACATCACCCAAACAGACAACGGTCTTTTCACGATCGTCGACGGCGCTCTGATTAATAACCAACTGCGTCGCAGTGCCAACAAAGTCTTCATCAACGGCGAACCACGTTTCGATCAGCAACTGAAGAACGGCGATCGCATCACGATCGGCGCCAGCACGCTGCGTTTTGAACAACCGGTTGAAGAACGAACCACCGATGTTCGTTACGACGACAAGCCGCTCGGTCACACGCAGTTGCTGATCTCCGCCAGCGACGTGATGTCAACGGTGTTGCGTTCGAAAGAGGAAGTCGCCGCGTCGGCAGTCGCGGCGTCGGCGCCGCAGCGCGACAAAGTGCTCGAGGCACTGCAACGCAAGGCAAACATTCTGACGGCGCTTTACGAGATGAGCAAGACACTCGGATCCGTGTTCGATCTCAACGCCATCTTCGAAAAAGCGACCGACGTCATTTTTAGATCCACGCCGGCAGACCGCGTCGTGGCGCTGCTGGCAGAATCAGGCAACGGCGAATTGGAAGACGCGAACCTGACGCCGATCGCGATGCGCGCCCGCGACAACAAACTAGAAGCCCACGCGCGCCGGCTTTCCATCGGGCGCACCATCACGCGCAAAGTGATGAAGGATCGCGTCGCGTTGCTGTCGCAGGACGCAGCGGCGGACGAGCAGTTCGCGGGCGTCGACTCGATCGTGTCACAAGGTGTGCGTTCGACGATCTGTGCGCCGCTCGTCACCGAGTCGCGTGTTCACGGCGCGTTGTACGCCGATCGACTCGATCCCTTTGCGGCGTTCAAACCTGACGATCTGGAACTTATCAGTGCCGTTGCGGCGCAAGCCGCGGTTGCCGTCGAGAATGCACGCGCGCACGAGCGATTGGCGCGTGAAGAAGTGGCGCGCGCGAACTACAGCCGGTTTCTTCCGGAGTACGTCGTTAAGCAGATGCTGGAGAATCCCGAGTCGTTCAAACTGGGCGGCGTCAGTCAGACAATCACGATCCTGTTTGCCGACATACGCGGTTTCACGCGCATCTCTGAACACGCGAATCCGGAAAAGATCGTGAGCCTGCTCAATCGTTACTTCTCTGCAATGACAGACATCATCTTCGCGCACGGCGGCACGCTCGATAAATATCTTGGCGATGGTCTGATGGCCCTGTTTGGCGCGCCCACCGCTACGCCCGACGATGCATCCAATGCGCTGAACGCGGCTGTTGCCATGCAGCGACGCTTGCTGGGAATCAATCGCGAGTTGCGTGAAGAAGGTTTTCAGGAGATCGGCGTCGGCATGGGTCTGCACACGGGTGAAGCGATTGTCGGCTACATCGGATCCGATCGACGTTCGGAGTACACTGCGATCGGCGACACGGTTAATACGTCGTCGCGGTTGGAGTCGAACGCGCGTGGTGGAGAGATTCTGATCAGCGATGCGACTGCGAATGCCGCGCATAGTCGCTACCAGTTGAAGCCGCGCGATCCGATCATGGTGAAGAACCGCGAGCAGCCGGTGCGGCTTTGGGAAGTGGATTGGCAAAAAGCAAGCGGGGCTTTTTAGGTAACACGGATTCAAAGCCGAAGACAGATTTCGGCGGGATTGTTGTTCGACGAACAGAGGGTTCACGGATAGGTTTTTATGTCGTTTATAGGCAGGACCAGGACTTTCCTCAGCCTCAGTGGCCTGCGCAACCTTGTCTCCGATTCAATGGCTATCGACATGGGGTCGGCGAGCACGATCATCGCTGTGCGCGGTCGTGGTGTCGTCGTCGACGAGCCGTCGGTGGTTGCGGTCAACAAGGTCACCGGCGAAGTTATTGCAGTCGGTAACGAAGCGCACAAGATGCAGGGACGCGAGGCGCGCGACGTTACGGTGATCGCGCCGTTGGTCGATGGCGTCGTCGCCGATTTTGAACGCACGCGCACGATGCTGGACCAGTTCGTGCGCGAAGCGAGAAGCGGGTTATCGCACTTCAGCCGCCGCGCTGTAATGAGCGTGTTGTCGGAAGTGACGCAGGTCGAACAGCGGGCGCTGCTGGCTGCGGCTGAAGAGGCGCGGATCAGCAAGGTTTACATGATCGAGGAAGGACTCGCGGCAGCGATCGGCGCGGGAGTTCCGGTGAACGACGAGCATGCAGCGGCCGTGGTGGACATCGGGGGCGGTACGACGAATGTCGCAGCGATCATTGCCGGATCGATTATCGCTTCGCGCGCTGAACGGCTCGGAAGTTCCGATATCGATCTCGCCATCATGGATCGGATGCGGCGTCATCATGGTCTAACGATTGGCGTGCAAACAGCGGAGCGCATCAAGCTCGAGCTCAGTTCCGCGATCGAGCCGGAGGATCCGAACAAACGCCTCAACGTTCGTGGACGCGACGTGCAGACGGGCAGTCCGGGCGCAGT